>CALJSV010000245.1 GCA_937976095.1 uncultured Clostridia bacterium
AAGATAGCCAACTGCAGCTGGGGAGGCTATAAGGAGTACCCTGCTCTTATGCACCATATGGAGGCTGCAAATATGCTGTTTATCTGTGCAGGGGGCAATGACGGAAAGGATACAGATGCTACCCCCTTTTACCCTGCCTGCTATGATATTCCAAATGTAATATCTGTTGCAGCAGTTGATAGGTCTGGTCAGCTATGGACACTATCCAACTATGGCAGTAAGATAGATGTGGCAGCACCCGGGACAGTTATATACAGTGCCATGGCCTCAGAGGATAACAAGAGCTATGGCTATAATTCGGGTACCTCGCTGGCAACTCCCTTTGTTACAGGTATAGCTGCTCTGCTTTTATCAGCTAACAGTGATTTTACAGTAGCAGATATGAAGCAGCATATAATAAGTACCTGCAGTCCACTTCAGGACTTGAAAGGCAGAGTTGCCTCTGGTGGTCTTGTAAACGCAGCAAGAGCTCTTGGTGCAAACGTATAAGCAAAAGCAGTAAGACCAGTGATAAGTCTTACTGCTTTTATATTTTTCATTATTCTTCATATGGAACAAGGAAGTTAAACACCGTTCCCTTGCCTGACTCGGTATTTATCCAGATGCTTCCTCCAAGCTTATTTACCTCTTCTTTAACTGCTGCCAGCCCAAAGCCTCGGCCTGATAATTCGCTGACATCATTGCTTGTCGAGAAGCCATCCTCAAATATCAGCATTAGTAGCTCTTCTTTACTTAGGGTATTCAGTAGCTCATTACTTGCCAGGCCCTTCTCTTTGGCCTGCTGCCTTATCCTTTCTATATCAAGCCCTCTGCCGTCATCGGATATTGTAACTCTTATTGTAAATCCATCATGGCTGATAGAGCACCTTATTGTTCCGCTTTCTTCCTTGCATGCCAAAAGCCTTTCTTCATAGTTTTCCAGACCATGATCTATTGCATTTCTGAATACATGTACCAGAGACTTTGCAAAGCCTCCGTATTTATCATTGTCAATTTCAAAATCTCCGCCTTCTATTGTAAAAGCTTTTATAAGCTTCTCCATACGTTCTGCAAGCCTTGATATATATTCAGGGTAAGGCGCAAGCAGCTCTTTAAAGGGCTTATACCTTAGTCTGCGTATATCACTTAGAAGCTCCATGTACTCAACGTGAGTTCCAAGTCTGCCAAGCTTCTCCTCTATATCTAGAAGTCTTGATTGCTGTATAGTTATCAGCTTATCCTTATAAATAAACTGCTCCCCGAGCACGCTACTTAGAATATCCAAATCTTCATTTAGCCAAGCTTCCATGCTCATGCTTTCAAATAGCTCTATTAGCTCATGCTTATCTATGCTTGGTGCTGCGACTTTTAGTTCGGTAAGCTTAGTCTCAAAGGTGTGCAGCTTTGCTGTTACTCCAGCAAGCCCCAACTGACTAAATGTACCCTTATAGGTATGAACACTCCTAAAAAGCTCGGATACTGCGGCATCTAAGCTCCTAGAGTTTCTCACTGTCTCACTGATTGTACTGCAAAACATCTTGTAATCCCTGAGGGAGTTTATAAAGTCATCGTGATGCTTTATAATGTTAACTACCATTTGGAGGATTTTTCTTTCTCTATCTATATTTATCTCCAATGTTTTTTTATCTGTTATATCTGTAATTATTGTCATTATCCGCTTGTCTGTCTCATCGATCAGCTTATAGTCTATTTCTACGGTTCTTTCGCCTATAGCACCTTCCTTGGGCAAAAGCGACATAACTATGTCCCTTTTACATGCTTCATTCTCATTGAATACAGATTTGAGTACATCCTCCCAAAAAGGCACTTCATCCCCTGCAAATAACAGCTCAGTGATTCTTCTTCCTTCTATGTTTTCACCTAAAATGCACTCACACTCAGAGCTGTACTCTGCATCCACAAGCAGACTGCTGTCAAAGGACAAAAAGCCTTGCTTAGCATTGTTCAAAAGATTTTTTATGGAAGCTCTTTTTTGCACTACCTCAGTAAAGAGCTTGGCATTTACTATTGCTACAACCCCTTGATTTACAAAGGTTTCTACTATATCCTTATCTCTTCTCTTAAAGCTGTCCGCTGCACTTCTCCAGAGCAATACCGCTCCCATGAAGTTTTCCTTAGCAGCTTCGTCTCTATGCATTATTGGCAGCGCTAAAAGCGAGCACATTTCACTGTCGCAACTGCCCTCTTTAAGCAGATACATACAGCTGTGTACATCTCCCAGCAGAAGAGGTGATCTGTTTTTTTCCAGCAGCTGCAGTACCGAGTGCTCGTAGCTGTCTTCGGCTATCTCTTCATCCACCTGATGTGCACATTCCCCTGCCGCAACCACGACCATGTTTGTTCCGCCGCTTTGCATTACTACCGCTACCCCATCACTTTGTACAATACTCTGCACTGTATCCATAAGTCTTTTTATTACCTGCTGCAAATCAAAGGTAGAGGTCAGCTTTTGTGTAAGCTGGTTTTGGGCTTCTATAAGCTGGCGCTGCTCTTTTTCTGATTCATAACGGCTTCTATTAACAATCGATTCGTTTACGGCTGCAATATTGGTGCAAAACACCTCTATAAGTGACTTTTCAAGCATGCTGAGCTTTTTGTTATCTTCAAAGTATAATATGCACTCTGAGCCGGCTTTGCTCTTGAGGGATATAACAAGCTTATCATCATAGTAGAGGTTGGCGCTGCTAGCATACGCCCTGTCCAGCTCCTCAGTGATATCTACCGGCATGGCTAGTCTTGCCTTTTTGTCAACTGCCTTCTTAAAGCCTCCTATTGCAGATATTATGTCATAGTCACCGTTGTTACTTATAGCTGCAAAGCCTGATGGCATGCCTGTCTCTTTGTTATTGAGCATAAGTATTTCTGCAAGCTGTATCAGTATCTCTTCTGTAAACTCCTTTAAGCTGCTCATTTTAAAAATTGTTTCATAGGATTCCAGTATCTTTCTAAGTGCAGCTCTATTTGTATCTATTGTAGTTATATCTCTATATGCTCTAAGTGAAGCTATCATCTCTGTAAAGAGCTTCTGAGAAGTTAGCTCCGTCTTATCCTTATAGTCGTTTATATCATAATCAATGATTATTCGTTCTTCAGGAGCTTGTCCAGGCTGTCCGGTACGCAGTACTATCCTTACTGATTTGTTTTGGAGCACCTCACGTACATATTGGACGACCTTCAAGCCTGAATCGTCCTCTTCCATTACTACATCAAGAAGAATCATAGCCAAGTCCGGGTTATCCTTAGCCAGTCTTTTGGCTTCCTCGCCGGAATAAGCCTCAATAAGCTCCAGCCCTCTTCCTTCAAACTGAAACTTATTCAGAACAAGTCTGGTAATACGATGTACCTCAGGCTCATCGTCAACCACGAGTATTTTCCATTTACTTTCTCCAATTGAGCGATAGATCTGAGGTGCCTCAGGCTCATCATGCAGAAAATCCTCGTTATCATCATCAACAAATAAAAAATCAGCCATATCAGTCATGATACTTCCCTCTCTCGGATTAAAATAAAACACAAGTATATTATACCATAGTTGCTATAGGTTACCATAAGAAAAAGCACGACTATTGTCATGCTTATTTTTGTCCTGATACAAGTAAGTCCTTTGGATAATAATCCACACTGCCCTTCTCCATATCTTCCTTTATCTTTTCAATGCCCTTGTCTATTGCTTCTTGCGCTATCAAGTGAAACATCGAATACCCCTTTTTCTCTGCAAGTGCTATAAGCTGACTTCCTGCATCCTTAATTGTTGGATACTCTACATATCTAGAGCCAACATTGCTAAAGCCCGTCTCTCGCATTGCCGCTTCTATTTCCCAGCCATCCTGATATCTCTTAAGCTCAGCTTCTATCGTATCTGGGAAGTATTTGCTTGTAAGCCTGCAGTTTTTTATGTAATCATGAGAGTTTGTAAATACAAAGACCATCCCATCCTTTTTTAGTACTCTGTTGATATTTGAGAGCATAGTCTTTATATCCTTAATATGATGTATAACATCAACCATATATACTATGTCAAATTCTCCATCAGCGAAGCTTTTAAGTGTGACTGCATCACCTTGAAAAAAATTTATATCGTCTGACTTCGCCCTAGCCTTTTCAAGCATGCCTTCAGACTGGTCCATACCTATAACCCTTGCGTTTGTTACTTTAGACATAAGCAGGGTGTTGTTTCCGGTTCCACAGCCGATTTCCAATATAGCACTGTCTTCATTTACTGATTTTGCATCCAGTATACTCTTAATAATATCTG
>CALJSV010000246.1 GCA_937976095.1 uncultured Clostridia bacterium
GCTGGTTTCTGTGACTGAAAGAACTACTGAAATAGGGCTTAGAAAGGCTTTGGGAGCAGAGCCGGGCAGGATTCAGCTCCAATTCTTGATTGAATCAATATTTCTGTCCATGTTCGGTGGAATACTGGGACTTATAATCGGAGTTGCAATTGCTTTCGCTGCAGCTATTGCGATTGGCTTCACCCTAAAAGTAACCCTTGGAACAGTGGTGCTTGCAGTAGGCTTCTCGGCAGCGGTTGGTATAGTATTTGGTCTGGCACCGGCAAGAAAGGCTAGCAGGTTAAACCCAATAGATGCTTTACGACATGTTTAACGGAGGGCAAGGTTGAAAGAAATTTTTATAAACCATAAAGGAGGTACCGAACCCATGCAATTTCTGTCATATGGTTTTTTACTAATTGCTGGGCATGGGCATAAATATGTTTAACATTTTAGTTGTGGATGATAACGAAAGTATTCGCAAGCTTATTTCAACATATCTGAGCAATGCAGGCTACAATGTCTACCCTGCTAATGACGGCGTCGAGGCATTGGATATACTTGATAGTGTTAAGATTAATCTGATGATTGCTGATATTATGATGCCTAGAATGGACGGCTATGAGCTTACGGAAGATTTGAGGAAGGCAGGCTATAATTTACCAATCCTTATGATAACAGCAAGGGAAGGCTTTGAAGATAAAAGGAGAGGCTTTTTATCAGGAACTGATGACTATATGGTAAAGCCTATTGACATGGAGGAGATGCTGCTTAGAGTTAGCGCGCTTCTGCGTCGGGCAAAAATTGCAAATGATAAAAGAATAGAGATTGGAGCTGTTGAGCTGGATTATGAGACCATGACTATAATAACACCGGCAGAAACAATAGATCTACCAAAAAAGGAGTTTTACTTGCTTTTTAAGCTACTAAGCTATCCTAAAAAGATTTTTACCCGACAGCAGCTTATGGATGATATTTGGGGAATGGATACTGATGCTGATGAAAGAACGGTAGATGTCCATATAAAACGCTTGCGTGAGAAGCTGGAGCATATTAAGGAGTTCGAGATTGTAACCATAAGAGGTTTGGGCTATAAGGCTGAGAAAAGGGTGTAGTTATATGAAAAGATATGTTTTCAAATCTATATATCTGAAGTTTGTGGCAGTATTTGTAGGCGTATTGTGGCTTAGCAGTACTGCTGCCTTTTTTATAGGGTTTCACATTGTAGAAGATGATCTTAAAGAAAGCCTAAGGCATCAGCTTACTGGAAAGGCTAAGCTTATGATTGAGTATAATACGAAGTACTCTCTTGAAATAAGCGACCTAATGCGACTCTTCAGTGAAAGCGGCATCGAAGCCATAAGCTTCAAAGACATTTCTGAAATTGATAGGAGAGGCTTATCCAGGCTAAGTGACTTTCGCCAGGAAATTGAAGGGCTAAAGGCGGGGGAGATATTTGAAGGTGAGCCGGATACTAAAAAAGGCTTTCCCTTTACGGCTTTTAAGCTTGGAGATGAGATTATAGTACTAAGACTAAGTCCAAATACTAGTATAATGCTAATAGTAAGAAGTATTATATATACTGTTCTGTTGATATGCGCAGGTATTGGGTCATTGTTGATTGTTATTGCTGCAAGAATGGTAGTAAGGCCTATTAAGAGGCTTACAGAGGCAACGAGGGAAGTATCAAAGGGTAACTTTGATATACAGCTTATGCCAACCAGTAGGGATGAGATCGGCAAGCTTACCTCTGACTTTATTACTATGACTCAGGAGCTAAAAAAGATAGAGTACCTGCGTAAGGATTTTATATCAAGCGTTTCTCACGAATTTAAAACTCCAATAACTGCAATCCAAGGATTTGCAAAGCTTATAAAGGAGAAAAAGCTCAAACAGGAGCAATTCGATGAATACACAGATATAATAATATCTGAAACAGAAAGACTATCAAACCTGAGCAGCAGCCTGCTTAGACTTACCCAGCTGGAAAACCAGACAATCTATAAAAGCAGCACTACCTTTTCAATAGATGAGCAGCTTAGAAGAGCGTTAGTGCTGCTGGATAACAGGTGGAGTAGTAAGGAAATTGATCTGGATATTGACCTTGAAAAAATACATTATACGGGAGATGAGGAGCTGCTTCTGCAGGTCTGGCTTAACCTGCTTTCTAATGCCATTAAGTTTTCTGAACGTGGGGGTCATATTGCAGTTACAGCCAGGGAGAATAATGGCATCATTAGGGTGGAGGTAGCTGACGAAGGGGTTGGAATATCTGAGGAAGATAAGAAGAGAGTTTTTGAGAAATTTTATAAGTCTGATAAGTCAAGAAGCTCAGAGGGAAATGGACTGGGACTTGCAATTGCAAAAAGAATAGTCGAGCACAGCGGTGGGAGAATAAGCTTTGAAAGCACACTGGGAGTAGGAACGCGATTTATTGTCGAGCTAAAAAGTATATAGTCTGCTACATAAAAAGCAAGATATTACAGAAGCTATATACTTAATACGAAAAAATTGCTTCGTCTGTCTGGGGTCATTTCCCAAGACTCGCAATTATTTCGTTGATTACTGCTGCAAATGTGGGTAGACCACCTTTGCATACAGGTTAGGAGGTGATTTTTATGCAATGTAAGAACTGTACTAACTTTCAAAGAAATAAGAACATGGAAGCTGGCAAGGAACTGTCAGGTGATATGGGAAATTGTCGTTTGAACAAGGGAACATGTAAGGCTGATGATACATGCAAAGTAAACGGTTTCTCCCAATGTAAATAAAAACAGCATGATAGAAAGCCCTGCTGTCGCATAGTGCGGCAGCAGGGCTTTTATACTCTTCATTAATGTCGTTTTTTGAAATTTTTTATTGACATTGGGACTAAATAGGGTATATTTATAGTTATTGTCTGCTTATCAGAGCTTCTGAATAGCTTGACACATACTATGTTTTTTAAGAGGGGGTGTGGGTTGTGGCGAGGCTTATAGAAACAAAAGGACTTACCAAAAGGTTTGGTGAGGACATTGTTGTAGATAATCTCAATTTATGGGTTAAGAAGAACGAATTTCTAACCCTATTAGGGCCTAGCGGTTGCGGTAAGACTACTACTCTGAGAATGATAGGCGGCTTTGAATTTCCGACCTCAGGGGATATAATATTTAATGGTGAAATAATAAATCATGTACCACCTTATAAAAGGCAAATAAATACGGTCTTTCAGAAATATGCATTGTTTCCCCATCTGAATGTCTATGAAAACATCGCTTTTGGACTTAGGCTCAAAAAAATAGCAGAAGACGATATAAAAAACAAGGTGAAAAAGATGCTGGAGCTTGTTAACCTAAATGGGTTTGAGAAGAGGCGGATAGCATCCCTCAGTGGTGGGCAGCAGCAGAGGATTGCAATTGCCAGAGCATTGGTTAATGAGCCCGCTGTCTTGCTTTTGGACGAGCCTCTAGGTGCCTTGGATTTAAAGCTTCGTAAGGAAATGCAGCTTGAGCTTAAAGGAATGCAGAAGGAGCTCGGGATAACCTTTATATATGTAACACATGACCAAGAAGAAGCTCTTACTATGTCAGATAAAATAATTATAATGAATAAAGGGATAATTCAGCAAATCGGAAGTCCTATAGATATATATAATGAGCCAGTTAATGCATTTGTCGCAGATTTTATTGGGGAAAGCAATATAACCAGCGGGATAATGCTTGATGACTATAGGGTTAGCATCAACGGAATAGAGTTTTGCTGTGTGGATAAGGGCTTTCAGAAGGAAGAAAAGGTTGATGTGGTAATAAGGCCGGAGGATATTATCCTAACAGCACCTGATGATAGCTATATTTCAGGGGTTGTACACTCGGTTACCTTTAAGGGAGTTCACTACGAGATAATGGTTAGAGCACAGGAGCATACTTGGATTATCCACTCAACAACCTGCTCTGAAAATGGAGCTGAGGTAGGGCTTTGCTTTGAGCCTGAAAACATTCATATTATGAAAAAGGGTGATGTAAATGTTTAAAAAGCTCAGTGGTACACCCTATATGCTTTGGAGTATAATCTTCATTATTGTGCCTTTATTTCTTGTAGTATTTTATGCTGTTTCTACAAAGGATGGCGATTTAACCTTCGGAAACTTCAAACGCTTTGCAGATCCAATATTTATAAGTGTTACAGTAAGATCAATTTATATAGCTTTGTTGGCTACAGTTGTTTGTTTGGTGCTGGGCTATCCTCTTGCTTACGGAATAACCAGTGTCAGCCCAAAATATGAAAAGCTTTTGGTAATACTGCTTGTTTTGCCAATGTGGATGAACTTCCTTCTAAGAACCTATGCATGGCAATCCCTTTTAGGGCGAAATGGAATGATTTCGAGCCTTCTAAAGCTAGTGGGGCTTGGTAGGGTTGAATTGCTCTTTAATGAAGGCACAGTCCTTCTGGGAATGGTATATAACTTTCTCCCCTTTATGGTGCTTCCAATATATACGGTTTTGAAAAAGATAGATACTAAGATTATTGAAGCAGCTGAGGATCTCGGTGCCAATAAAATCACTGTTTTTATGAAAATAGTTCTTCCTTTAAGTGTTCCCGGAATAATATCAGGTATTACCATGACCTTTATGCCTGCTGTAAGCACCTTTGTTATTCCCGCGCTATTAGGAGGAGGCAAATACACACTAATAGGAAACCTTATTGAACAGCAGTTCCTGTTGGTAGGAAATTGGAACTTCGGTTCAGCCCTCTCTGTTATATTAATGCTGATAGTCCTTATTTCGGCTGCAATACTCTATCGATATGATAAGCAGGAAGAGAGGGTGAATATATAGTGAGGCTGATTAAACGGTTTTATATTTTGGCTATAATTGCTTTTTTATATGCCCCCATACTTTTTCTTATGTTTTTCTCCTTTAATCAGGGCAAATACAGCGGAAATTGGGAAGGCTTTTCCATTCATTGGTATGTGAAGCTCTTCAATGACAAACAAATCATGAAGGCTTTATACTACACTGTGCTTGTTGCAGTGCTTTCATCAGCGGCTGCAACCATTTTGGGCACAATGGCCGCTTATGTAATTTTCCAGATGAAGCTTCGCACGCAAAAGCTAGTTTTAAATGTTAACAATATACCTCTTCTGAACCCTGACATAGTTACAGGAGTAGCCCTTATGGCTCTTTATGCTTCAATTAACTTAAGGCTCGGATTGCTGACCATGCTTCTATCGCATATTACCTTCAGCACTCCTTATGTAGTATTATCAGTACTGCCAAAGCTAAAGCAGCTTTCTAAAGATACAGTTGAAGCAGCTCTGGACTTAGGAGCAACTCCATTTCAGGCGTTTACTAAGGTTATTCTGCCTGAAATAATGCCGGGGGTTATAGCGGGAGCTTTAATAGCCTTTACACTCTCTATAGATGATTTTGTAATAAGCTTTTTTACAACTGGCAATGGTGTTACCAACTTGTCTATAACTGTGTATTCTATGGCTAGGAGAGGAATCAGCCCAGAGATAAACGCTCTCTCCACTCTTATGTTTACGACTGTCATCACTATGCTTTTGATTGTTAATAAGAGGATAGAGGTTAAAGATATATAAAAATTAATAAACCTGGAGGTCAAATAATGAGAAGATTTTTTATTTTGGTAATGACGATATTGATTACTTTTACTTTTATTGGTTGTGGCAACAAAAAGCTAACCTTAAACGTGTACAATTGGGGAGATTACATAGACGAGGACATCATTGAAGGCTTCGAAAAGGAGTATGACATAAAGGTTAACTATGAAACTTATGCTACAAATGAAGATATGTATGTTAAGCTAAAAAACGGAGGCACTCAGTATGATATTATCTTTCCATCAGAATACATGATTGAGAAAATGGTTAAGGATAATATACTGGAGAGCATTGATAAAGCAAAGCTAAAAAACTACTCGAATATAGGCAGTGATTACCTTGGTGGAGCCTATGATACTCAAAATGAGTACTCAATACCTTATTTTTGGGGTACTGTAGGTATCTTGTATAATAAAAAGCTTGTAAGCGACCCTGTAGACAGCTGGAATATTCTTTGGAATGAGAAATACAAGGGACAAATACTAATGCTGGATTCGCAAAGGGATTCCCTTATGGTTGCGCTAAAAAAGCTGGGCTACTCTATGAATTCAAGAGACCCAAAGGAGCTGGAGGATGCAAAGCAAGCCTTGCTGCAGCAGAAGCCCTTGGTAATGGCATATGTTGTTGATAATGGCAAGGATATAATGGTTTCAGGAGAGGCGGCATTTATGGTTACTTGGAGCGGTGATGCTGTTGCTCTGATGAAGGAAAACAAGGACTTAGAGTATGCTATACCGAAGGAAGGAAGCAACCTTTGGTTCGATGCTATGGCTATTCCTAAAGGCACAAAATACCCTAACGAAGCGCATCTATTCATTGATTATATGCTGAGGGCCGAAGTAGCGAAAGCAAATGCAGAATATGTAGGCTATTCTACACCAAATAAAGCAGCCTTTGAGCTTTTGGACGCTGAGACAAAAAACAGTGAGGTAGCCTATCCTAACATAAATGAACTCGGGAAAATGGAGGTCTTTCAAGACCCGGGAAGCTTTATAGAAGACTATAACAGGGTATGGACAGAGATAAAAGCAAAATAAATATATGAGAGCTCTCAAATTTATGAGAGTTCTTTTGTTTTTATATGAACAAATTTTTGAAGTGTACATAGTATGTTATTGGGACATGAGGTCTCAGAAATTTTAGGAGGTGAAATTATGACAGGCGGATTATTTGGAATAGGTGGATGCACACCAACAGCTGTATCTCCAATTGGAGGCTCATTCTGTGGAGGCTCAGGCTTCTTGCTACTGCTTCTTCTGTTTATCCTTTTAGCGGCAGGTCCATCTTGGGGTATAGATAATAGATACTTCTTCATAATCATATTAGCAATAATTGCTTTTGGTGGTTGGGGAAGAACATTTGGCTTAGGAATCTAATTTAGATGTTTAGCTAAAATAGGGGCAGTATCTTGATGCTGCCCCTAAAGCTTTGCAAAAAACAATCAAAGGGCTTTCGCCCTTTGATTTATTGAACTATCTTCCTGAAAGGTTTCTTTCAGCTGTCTCGATCATTCTTCTAACCATTTCTCCGCCGACTTGACCACATTCTCTTGCTGTCTTATCACCATTGTAGCCTGTGAAGTCTAAGCCAAATTCAGAAGCTATTTGATTCTTGAATTGGTTTAAAGCACCCTTTGCTTCTGGAACTAGAGTTCTGTTTGTGTTATTAGAAGAAGTATTCATTGTTCTTGTTGGCATTTAAAAGCACCTCCATTTATTTTATGTACAATGCTGACTTACTTTCAAGTCTAGTATTATTCTGTGAATTATATTATTTTTTACACATGTAATTTATGGATTTAATTGAAAAGAAAAGAAAAGCAAATATAGTATAGATAAAGCATGGCTGCTAAGTTTCAGTTTATGAATATACTAACCGAGCCCTTAATATAATATATTGATATATAATTTAGAGGGGTGAAATAGATGTCGAGAAGGTATGCGATAATAATTGTGGTCTTGTTATGCTGTACTTTAGTATTATCTAGCTGCAGCAACCCATTAACATCCTTGAGAGAGTTTTTCAACAAAGGAGAACAGGCTGCTGTAAAAGAGACAGATGAACCAAAGGAAGATGTACCAAGCCTAAGTGAAGTAAGCGCTGTACAACCTGAAAATAGCAGAGCAACAGTAATGTACTATAAGGATTGGGATAACTATCTGGTGCCGGTTATGAGGTATATACCAAAGGATTTAGGAATTGCCAAGGCAACACTAAGTGCTTTAATTTATAGTGAGGAAAACGCAGAGGATTTGGCACCTACTGGTTTACTTCCTTCATTGCCTATGGGAACCCAGATACTTGGAGCGGTCATAAAGGATGATGGTTTGGCGATTATAGATTTTTCAAAGGAATTCGTAAATTTTACAAGTGCTAAGGCTGAGGAAGCAGGAGTTAAGGCAATAGTATATACCTTAACAGAGTTTCCCAATATTAAAGCGGTTCAAGTCAGAGTAGAAGGTAAGGCAATAACTGAGCTTCCGCTTGGAACAAAGCTTTCTCCCGAAATAAGACGAAGCGAGATTAATTTGCAGGCAGCAGAAAATATTGGTGATAAACCTTCAAAGGTTATGGTATACTATCAAAAGAGAGGACGCGGGGAATATTCATATTTTGTTCCTGTAACAAAGCTTATATCCGGCTTTACAAATAGTGTAGAGGCATCACTTACAGCGTTGCTGGAAAAACCCACGGAAGAAACGGGGCTTATATCACCTTTCCCAGAAGGAACAAAGCTTTTGGGAGTGCAGGTAAAGGACGGAATTGCATTTATCAATTTCTCTGAAGAAATCCTGCAAGGCAAGAATGACAAGCTTCAGGAAAGAGCAATGATAAAGTCTGTGACGCTAACACTTAAAGAGTTTGATGTAATTAAAAAGGCAAAGCTTTTTGTGAATGGAAAAGTAGCAGATGCTTCAGACGGCATAGGTGCAAATGAGTATCTGGACGTTCCAGTATTTGTCAATTTTTACGAATAGTACTTTTACATATTCAAGATGCTGCTGGCTAAAAATATATTACAGAAGACCTTAATAGGACTTCTGTAATATTTGGTGTAAAAATGTGACAAGCCGATAAGCTTTAACAAAAGAAAAATGGAGGATGGTAGAGTGTTAAGAATAGATGGAAGAAGCAATGAACAGTTGCGACCAATAAAAATTACTAGAAATTATCTTAAGCATGCAGAGGGATCAGTTCTAATTGAAATGGGAGATACAAAGGTTATCTGTACTGCGACAGTGGAAGAGAAGGTTCCGCCATTTGTCAAAGGAACCGGAAAAGGCTGGATTACCAGTGAGTATGGCATGCTTCCAAGGTCAACAGAGACAAGAAAGCCAAGAGAGTCAACAAGAGGAAAGGTTGATGGAAGAACTATGGAGATACAGCGTCTTATTGGAAGAGCGCTGAGATCGGTAGTCAAGCTCGAAGAAATGGGCGAAATGTCTATATACATAGATTGTGATGTTATACAGGCTGATGGAGGAACCAGGACTGCTTCTATAACAGGCTCTTTTGTGGCAATGTATGATGCATTTCAAAAACTAATAAAGGATGAAAAGCTTAAGGCGATTCCAGTCCATGGCTTCCTCGCAGCAGTGAGTGTTGGCGTAAAGGATGGAGAAGTAATATTGGATCTCAATTATGCAGAGGATTCAACCTGCCAAGTTGATATGAATATAATTATGACTGAAAGTGGTCAAATGGTAGAGGTTCAAGGAACTGGCGAGGAAAGTCCTTTTTCAAAGGAACAAATGCTTGAGATGCTGAGAATAGGTGAAAAGGGCATCATGGAGCTGATAGCTGCACAAAAACAGGCTTTAGAACTTTAGGATAAATCGGAGAGAGTACAGATGAAAGTATTAGTAGCTACAAATAATAAGCATAAGTTAGAAGAGATTTCAGCGATTTTGAATAAAATGGGAGTTGAGCTGCAATCCTTAAGTGATATCGGCTTAGATATCGAAGTTGACGAAACAGGAGAAACCTTCCTGGAAAATGCACTGCTGAAAGCTAGGGAGGTTGAAGCTATAACCGGAAGCATAGTTATAGCCGATGATTCTGGACTTGAAGTAATGGCTCTTGATGGGCGTCCTGGAGTAAATTCGGCGCGTTATTCAGGATACTCAGGCATTGATAAGGATGCCAAAAACAGGGAAAAGCTTTTGGAAGAAATGAAAAATGTTCCAGATGAAAAAAGAAATGCCAGGTTCTGTACAGTCATTGCCGCAGTGATGCCAGATGGAAGAGAGCTAACTGCAGAAGGCTTCGTATATGGCAGGATAGGAAGAGCTGAAGTCGGCACTAATGGCTTTGGATATGATTCGCTATTCATTGTAGATGGTTATGATAAGACTATGGCAGAGCTTGATCCTGAGGTTAAAAACAGCATAAGTCATCGTGCAAATGCTTTGAAAAGTTTTGAAATTCAGTTTCGAGAGTTGCTGCAGAGTTAATGCAAGGACGATAAGTAAAGTGAATAGATTTTATGTAAAATGCAGAGATTAATAGAGGAAGTCGATTGTAGTTAAGCTTGATTATGCTTAAAGGTCAAAAACTGTGTTGACTTATTACTGGATTTTTATTATACTTTTATTTGTCGCTGCGGTTAAACAAGCGGTAGCACAAAAGGTAATAAATTGTGTTGACACAAGCTTTGGGATTTGATATAATCTATAAAGTCGGTGGCAATCAAGATGCGGGTGTAGTTCAATGGTAGAACTTCAGCCTTCCAAGCTGATCGCGAGGGTTCGATTCCCTTCACCCGCTCCAAAGCGTTTACAAGCAAGGCGACTTGCTGAGTAATATATAAATGCGCCTGTAGCTCAGTTGGATAGAGCAACGGACTTCTAATCCGTGTGCCAGGGGTTCGACTCCCTTCAGGCGCACCATTTATGGTGGGTATAGCTCAGTTGGTTAGAGCGCCAGATTGTGGCTCTGGAGGCCGTCGGTTCGACCCCGATTATCCACCCCAATTAAATATAGCGAGTTATAACACAGGGGTGTCGCCAAGCGGTAAGGCACCAGACTTTGACTCTGGCATTTCGTAGGTTCAAATCCTGCCACCCCTGCCATTAATTATGACTCACTAGCTCAGTAGGTAGAGCACATGACTTTTAATCATGGTGTCCGGAGTTCGACCCTCCGGTGAGTCACCAAAAACATGCGGAGTTGGCGGAATTGGCAGACGCGCTAGACTTAGGATCTAGTGTCAACGACGTGGGGGTTCAAGTCCCTTACTCCGCACCATTTTCCCAAAAGACCAAGTATATATAAGTATTAATTGTGCGGGTGTAACTCAGTGGTAGAGTGTCACCTTGCCAAGGTGAAAGTCGCGAGTTCGAATCTCGTCACCCGCTCCACAATAATACAATCTTATATATACTTTTTTATTTGTTCAACACTGGATGAATAAAATACCTAAAAAGCTAAATAATAATAATACATGCGGGTGTAGTTCAATGGTAGAACTTCAGCCTTCCAAGCTGATCGCGAGGGTTCGATTCCCTCTACCCGCTCCAAAAACTATGCGCCTGTAGCTCAGTTGGATAGAGCAACGGACTTCTAATCCGTGTGCCAGGGGTTCGACTCCCTTCAGGCGCACCATTTATTTTTTGGTGCTTTTACTTGTAAACAATATAAGATTTAGTTGCTGAGTACACCAGTATATCTATAGGCCATAGATATACTGGTTTTTGATATGCTTCAGTTGCGAACAAAAAAATAACGTACTTGGATTTTTTTCTAAGAATAAAGTTACAGCAAAGAGTTATAATAACATTGACTTATTGAGAGGGCTTAACTATAATAAATATGTTAACCCTTGCTAAAAGCAAGGTATAAAATGCGCTCTTAGCTCAGCCGGATAGAGTAGCTGACTTCGAATCAGTTGGTCGTGGGTTCGAATCCCTCAGGGCGCACCATAAAGAAATGTAGACACTGCAATTGGTTGCAGTGTTTTTTTGTTTAATAGATAGAGAAATGCTGTTGTGGTATAATGTAAACAATACATAATATTTACTCTATAGTCAATGACATGGAAATAATAATAATCGAGTTAGGAGGAGTCAATATGTCTAATGATAATGGAAATCAAAGAAAATTAAAGCTAGATAAAAAGCATGTACAGGGTTTTATTGCAGGAGCTTTAGTAGTAGTATTAATTATATTTAGCAGCATGTTGGTTGTTAATCCAAGCCTTTTGACAGGAACTTCTTTTCTTTATGAATTTCCGGAGTTTGTAAATGAAGCAGATATACCAATTGTAACAAAAGAAAACTTCGATACTGAAGTACTTAAGGCGGACAAGCCTGTACTCGTTTATTTCACGTTTAAGGATTCAAGAAATGTTTTTTTAAGCTATAGGTTGAAAGATTATGCACAGAGATTTGATGGGTATTTGAAAAAGTATATTGTAGAATATGAGGGGGATTTTGATAGTGGAGACCTCGTTGATACATATAATATTTCCGGATTACTACCAGTAGTAGTGCTTTTTAGAGATGGAAGGGATATTGGATATAAGGTCTTGTACAGCGGGAATGTTGATGAATTTGTAATATCGACAAACGCAGAGTACGATAGAAGGCAGGCATGGAAAAATCCAACGCCACAACCGACACCAACCACAGTGCCAACACCTACGCCAGAAACCAGGTCAACTATATATAGAGCCTTTTTAAGTAGTGGTAGTGACAAAGTGATGGATGGAGCGACTCAATATTTAGGCGAGCTTTGCATTTTTCCATATCCAGATATGTGGAAAGATTTTGCTGGAGATGAGTTTAGTGCTTTTAGGTGTGATAAAGATAAGACGTTTCCTCTAAAAGGAAATGAAGCATTGTATAGTGTTTTAGGAGATGCTTATAAGTCGGATGACAGTACAATAAAAGTACCAAGTCTTGCAGATAAGTTGCCCATGGATGGGATATTTCTCTATATGGTTTACAAGGGAACATACCCTAGACATGATTACAACCCTAAAATAACTATCAATGGAATAGATTATTTACCAGATTATCCCGAATACTCTAATTACTGCCCAACCACATTAGGACAA
>CALJSV010000247.1 GCA_937976095.1 uncultured Clostridia bacterium
CAGTCTTAACGGGCTTTACAGGCGAGAAGCTTAACGTTGTAGTTGACGGCATTTCAAAAGAAATAGCTTTAAATGGAGATTACACTGAAGTAAGCCTAGCTGCCGAAATTGAAGCCCACTTTAGTGGACTTGACATATCAATCGGCCAAGATGTAGATGGAAGACTAGAGTTCAATCTGGTTTCAGGAGCTACATCGTTTGCAATTGGAGCTCCTACATCAGGAGCTAGTGCATTGGACAACCTTAAGCTCACAGCGAATTATAAGTCAGGAAATGATGCGACTATTATACTAAATAACCAGACAATAGTCAGGGGCAGTAATTCATTTACAGTTGATGGAATAACCTTCACCGCACATAAGGAAGGTGTGGAGCAAACTATAAGCGTATCTCAGGACGTAGACGGTATTTTCAATAATATTAAGGGCTTTGTTGATAAATATAATGAAATTGCTGAAAAACTAAATACAAAGTTCTTTGAAGAACGTGATAGAAATTATCAGCCGCTAACAGAAGAACAGAAATCTGCAATGAGTGAAAAAGATATTGAAAAATGGGAAACAAAGGCTAGAGCTGGGATGCTGCGTGGAGATGGAGCGGTAAATGACATCTTGCAGAATATGCGTAATTCTATGTACGAAACGGTTGAAGGTACAGGCTTAAGCTTCTATTCGCTGGGTATAACAACAGCACAATATAGTGAAAAGGTGAGCAAGGATAGAGGTAAACTGGTAATAGATGAGCAAAAGCTAAAGGATGCAATTAGAAATACACCTGATGCAGTAGCAGAAATCTTTATGAAGGAGTCCAGTATAAGCTACTCGCCTGATATGAGTCCTGATGATAGAAAAACTAGATATAGAGAAAACGGTATAGTCACACGTCTACACGATATTATACAGGACAACATCAGAACCTCAAGAAGCATGAAGGGCTTTAAAGGAATACTACTTGAGAAAGCAGGCATGGTTGGAGATATTACTGAGTTCAAAAGCTTTGTTGTAGATGAAATAAATAAAAAGGATACCATGATAAATGACCTGTTAAGCAAATTAAGCAGCAAAGAAGAACAGTACTATAAGAAGTTTGCAGCTATGGAAAGAGCACTTAGCCAGATGCAAAGTCAATCAAGTTGGATGGCGCAACAGTTTGGCGGGGGGAACTAGATGAAAGTGAGGGATATATATGGCAGTAGTTAATAATAAATATGGGCAATACCAGATAATGGGTAATACGCAAATTAACAGAAATGTAACTGGCAGCAGCCAATCCAGCGTTTCTAGTATAGCCAATAAGCCACATCAACAGTATCAGCAATCAATGATAAACACGGCAACGCCGCAAGAGCTTACCTTGATGCTTTACAATGGGCTTGTAAGATTTATAAAGCTTAGCATGGAGGCGATGGATGAAAAAGACATTGAAAAAACGAATAATTATATAGTGAGAGCACAGGATATAGTTATAGAGTTTATGAGTACATTGGACATGGGCTATGAAGTATCGAATGGATTAATGGCGCTGTATGACTATATGAACAGAAGGCTTACTGATGCTAATGTGAGCAAGGATAAAGCTATAGCAGCTGAGGTATTAGGCTTCGCTGAACAGCTTAGAGACACCTGGGCACAAGCAATGAAAATAGCAAAACAGCAAGTAGTTAATAAATAGAAATAAAGGACCTTGAGTCCTTTTATTTCTATTTACACAAATTAAAGTATGGAGGGTGAGTCTATGGAGCAGATATTATCAAATCTGCATGGTCTAATTGATAAAAAACTCCAGGTATTTAGAGAAATACATAAAATAACACTTGAGCAAAAAAAGGATATAGAGGAAAACTCTGCAGACAACATAGAGGATTTGGTAAGGCGCAAACAAAACTATATAGATACAATAGACGCGATAGATATAGCGTTTTCGCAGCAGTTTAGCTTGCTGAAAGAAGGTGTTGGAGTAGAAGGAATTGACTCTACTGATGCAATAAAATATCCAGCCCTAGGTTCGCTAAAGTCCAAGGTAAGAGAAGTTATGGATATAGCATCAGAAATAATGAAGCTGGAGGACGTAAACAACAGTACCCTAACAGTACTATTCGATTCACTCAAGCAGGAGCTAAAAAAAATCAACACCGGCAAAAAATCCCTAAAAGCCTATGAAGCTCCGCCAATGGCTGTTGATGCTGTATACATTGACAAAAAGAAGTAGCTTATATATTAACATTATGGAAACAAATGTTAAATATGCTCAAATTACTGACAAATTATATAAAAGTACTTGTTTATTGGGTATAAGTTATTATATAATATATTCTGTGGTACATTAACTAGGTCTGTGGTTGAAAATCGATGCTAGTCGCAGGCAAAACGATCCACGTAAGCAGAAAAAATTTCTGTGAGCATGGTGCGGTTTAGAAGTAAGTCCGTCCAGTAATATGCATTTATGTATAAAGCTGAGAGAATTTGTAGTGAGGAGTTAAGTCTTATTAGCGAAGGTTCCGGACGGCGGGTGTGGGGGCAAAGACCAGGTCAGCTGGTATAATGACCATAAAAAAATAAAGGTATGAGTGCGTGGTGCAAGAACATTTTTCCTGGTCCTTAAAAATTCCAGTTAGTTCTGCGAGCCTACCACCAACCTACAAGGAAAGAGGGATTTTTATGTATCAGGACAAAACATTAGCATGTAAGGATTGTGGAAGCGACTTTACATTCACAACAGGAGAGCAAGAATTCTATGCAGAAAAGGGCTTCCAAAACGAGCCAGCAAGATGCAAGGATTGCAGAACTTCAAGAAAAGCAACTAGCAATAACGGTGCTAGAAGAGAAAGAGTAATGTTTGAAGCTACTTGCGCTGACTGTGGCAAGGAGACTCAAATACCTTTCAAGCCAACAAACGCTAGACCAGTTTACTGCAAGGATTGCTTTGACTCAAGAAAGTAGTTTATAAGTAGTAAAATCAAACCGCCTCTCAAAAGGCGGTTTTTTTGTGCGCTTTTTTGTGTAAAATAGACAAATTTCGATGCATAAATACACAAGTAGACTGTATAAATAGTTGCAAAATTTACAAGGTGTTCGCTGTACAGGTTTTTGATCCAAATCTAATCCACATTTTATTCAATAGGCAAACTATTGAAAGGGAAGTTATCAACAGACTTATGCACATTATCCACAGATTATTCTATGTAAATGTGCATAAGTACATGTGGATATAAATATAAAGTAGATCATTGAAAATGAAGGGATATAGAAATACTGTATATTTTAGTGCGTTCGCTTTACATAAATATTGCCTTGTATTAATGTGTCTTAAACATTAAACCCCGCGCAAGAAAAATGTTCTTGTGGTGGAATATTTATAGAATATTTGAAAAATTAGCAGGATTATTTCAAACTATGTAGAATAAAATAAGTATAAGCAGTAGCATAATAGATAAGGTAAGGTACTTTATTTAAAGGCTGGCCTTATGATTTAAGTAAGTAGAATTGCTACAGCTTAATGACTTCTAGTTTATCATAGTTGCGAAAGGAGATGTAGTTATGCGTATAACTGTAAGCGGAAAAAATATAAATGTCACTGAGGCTCTTAAGGAGAGGGTGTCCAAGAAGCTATCAAAATTTGAAAGATACTTCGGACCCAACACTGAGGCCCACGCAACTTTAAGCGTTGAAAGAAATAGGCACATAATTGAAGTGACAATACCTTTTAATGGAGTTATCCTAAGAGGTGAGGAAGCTACTGAGGATATGTACTCCTCAATAGATAACGTAGTAGAAAAGCTTGAAAGACAAATGAGAAGACAAAAAACTAAGCTTGAAAGGAGAAACAAGGACGCAAATATCAGATTTGAAAACTGGGCTCCAATGCAAGAGGACGATAATGAAGATGGAGAAGCAAAAATCGTTAGAATGAAGAGATTTGCTATGAAGCCAATGCCAATTGAGGAAGCTGCAATGCAAATGGAGTTAATAGGACATAATTTCTTCGTATTCTCTAATGCTGAGACCGAAGAGGTTAATGTTATATATAAGAGAAAAGATGGAAACTATGGCTTGATAGAGCCTGAATTTTAGAAAGTGCCGAGGAAACTCGGCTCTTTCTTTTTTATTTGCAACCAGGGTAATATAAAATAACCATAACACATATAAATAGTTTAAAAGACAAGTATGCATAGGTCTACAGACTTATTTTAGTATTATTTAGTAACTATAATTAAAAGCATGAAGGGATTTAATTGAATTGGTCGAATTGTTACTAATATCAACATGCTGTATGGCTAAAATTAGCTTCATTCTTAAAGTATCGGCCGGTCAGGCTTAACGATATAATACATATAGTTTTTCAAGTAGTTAAAAACATATTGAGAGGAGGTGGAACGATGAAAAAGATAGCTGCTGTATTAGCTTCAATACTTGCTCTTGTGCTTGCAGGCGGAGCAAATCTGACTTGGTGGTAGAGTGATTTAAGACTGGCCGATATTTATTTATTGAGGTGATAATAAATGCCACAAAAGATTAAGGTTCTGATTATCATAATAGTTGCGTTTGCACTGACACTACTGTTGTACACTTTTGAAGTGCCTGCTGCAGCTGATTTTCGTAGAGTATTGTTTTTTATGATCCTCTCAATTGTTGCTGAGTCATTACTTATTATCACTCCAGAAAACAGAGCATTGTCAGTTGGCTTTATTATTAATCTTACAGCTATACTTCTATTTGGAGTACCTGAGGCGGCCTGGATAGCAGGAGCTGGTGTGATGCTAAGAGTAGTAAGCTGCAACAGAAAAAGGGTACATATACTGAACTACCCCTTCTATAAGACCTTGTTCAACGGGGGAAGCATAATAATTACAACTATTATTGCTGGAGCATGCTTGGAGCGCTTTGGTGTAACGCCTGGAAACATTGAGCTGAATTCAGTTTTGATCCCGACTATGATAAGTCTTATAGTTTACACTGTAGTCAACGCTACACTGGTTTCAGCACTGATGTCTATGCTTATGAATAAGCCGTATCTTGATATCTTTTTTGATAATATAATGTGGGTATCCAGGGGCTATCTTACTATGGCTCCTGTCAGCATATTGATAGCCTTAGCTTATATAGAATATGGGGAAATAGGAGTATTGATTTTTTTTGGTCCACTACTTTTGGCTAGATATTCCTTTAAGCTTTATGTTGACATGAAAAACATTTATCTTGAGACCGTAAAATCCCTCTCTAACGCAATTGAAGCAAAGGATCCTTATACACAGGGGCATTCAATGAGGGTCAGTCAGTATTCAGTGGACCTGGCAGCAAAGCTTAGGCTGCCTCAGAGCAAAATAGAAAACCTTAAGATTGCTGCAATACTGCATGACATCGGTAAAATAGGAGTAGAGGAAAGTATTCTAAACAAAAAGGGCAGGCTTTCGGATGAGGAATATGCAAAAATCAAGCTTCATCCAGAAAAGGGCTATAAAATATTGAAGGAGATTGACTTCTTAAGGGATGCAGCTGGGATAATTCTGGCACATCATGAAAGAGGTGATGGGACAGGCTACCCCATGGGAATAAAGGGTAAGGAAATACCTCTTGAGGCGAATATTTTGAGTGTAGCAGACGTTTATGATGCACTTACCTCGGACAGACCTTATAGAGAATCCATGGACTCAGAAATGGCCTTTGAGATACTCGAAAAAGGAAAAGGTACGCACTTTGATGAAAGAGTTGTTGACGCCCTGAGAGAGCTTATAATTCTAAAGGAGATGAAGGATTTTGCTGGTTGAAAGTGTAGGGCTGTCCTTGGCGGTCGGAAAGCTTCGCAAAGGTAAGATTTCAAACTTTAAGGACACAATACTAAATAAGTGGTATTTTTTTATAGCAGCATTTGCATTAGAGTTTGCAACGGTTTTTTTGGCTTCCAAAAACGTTTCTTTTTTTAGAGATTACATACTTATAATACATTTGTTTTCATATTTGATACTCTTTGCTGGCATCTACTTTAACAGAACCAGTCTCGCATTTAAGCTGATTTTCATTGGCATATTTCTTAACTTTATGGTTATAATGCTAAATGGAGGACAAATGCCTGTATCTGTTGAGGCGATGCAAAGAGCCGGGCTCGATAAAGGCCTGCAGATAATAGCGGATAACAGAGTTGTTACTCATAGCATTGTTGATGAAAACACAAGGCTGGCCTTTCTTGGAGATGTTATCAGCCTTAAAAAGCCTTATCCAAGACCAAAGGTATTTAGCATTGGTGATATTTTTATTGCCTTTGGAGTATTCTTTTTTATTCAGAAAAATATGGTGTTAGATAAACAGTATAAAATTAGGCAGCCATAGAAAAAAATGGCTGCCTAAAAATATATATTGTTCCTCGATGCACTTTTTTATGATAGAATATTAGAGGTATAGAAGCAATATAGAGGAACCTTCTGTTTTAGAATGGTGGAGTTGGTATATGGAAAGCTACAAGCATTTAAATAATAATAAATCTATAAAGAACTATTTTGCACTTATGCTGATGCTATTGGCTGTTATAAGCGGTAATACCGCTGATGGAATTGCCGAAAATGCGAAAGTGCTCTATAGGACCAAAGCATATTCCTTAAAAAGCAGCAAAGCTGCTTACAGCAATAAGAATATGCATGCTTTGCATGCTCAAAAGTATAGAAGGACTATTGCAAAAGCTCTAAAAGGCGGCAATTATAGCTTCGAATACCTGAGAGGCATTGCTTTAAGTGGAGATGCTGAACAGCTTATAGTTTATATATGCATTGGAATAATGCTTTTCTATATTGCATGTCACTGCAACGATTGGCTATCTAAAAACAATATTTGGCGTAATACAGTTTTCTAAGAGGACATCGCTGTAGGTATTGCTTAATAAAGGAAGGAGAAATATTATGTCAATTTTTAACAAGATATTTGGAAACCCAAATGATAAAGAAGTGAAAAGGCTTATGAAAATAGTGGATCAGATAGAGGCTTTGGAGCCGGATATGAAAAGACTGAGTGATGAAGAGCTTCAGAATAAAACAAATGAATTTAAAGAGAGGCTTCAAAAGGGTGAAACCCTTGATGACTTGATGGTTGAAGCCTTTGCAGTCGTAAGAGAAGGAGCAGTTAGAGTTCTGGGCCAAAGGCACTTCGGGACGCAGCTGCTTGGAGGTATTGTACTGCATCAGGGCAGAATTGCAGAAATGAAGACCGGTGAAGGTAAGACTCTTACAGTTACGCTGCCTGTATATCTTAACGCGCTTGAGGGTAAAGGTGTGCATGTCATAACAGTAAATGACTATCTTGCAAGATTCCACAGTGAGTGGATGGGTAAGCTTTATAATTTCCTCGGCATGACAGTAGGACTTGTAATGCATGGAATAGAGTCTGAAGAAAAGCAAAATGCCTATGGAGCTGATATAACCTACGGAACAAATAACGAGTTTGGCTTTGATTACCTAAGAGATAACATGGTTATCTTTAAGGAGCAAATGGTTCAAAGAGAGCTAAACTTTGCCATAATCGACGAGGTTGACAGTATTTTGATTGATGAAGCTCGTACACCGCTTATTATATCCGGCGTAGGAGAGAAGTCTACCCAGCTTTACTTTGTAGCTGATAGCTTTGTCAGAGGACTTAAGAAGGAAGCAGATTTTACTGTTGATGAAAAGGCTCATTCTGTAGTGCTTACTGAAGAAGGGGTAGAAAGAGCAGAAAGGTTTTTTAATGTAGAAAACCTTGCAGACCCTGAGAATATGGAGATTCAGCATCATATTAACCAGGGACTGAAAGCCAGGAACCTTATGCGCAAGGATATTGATTATGTTATTAAGGATGGGGAAATTATCATTGTAGATGAGTTTACTGGAAGACTCATGTACGGAAGACGCTACAGTGACGGCCTCCATCAAGCAATAGAGGCAAAAGAAGGAGTTAAGGTAGAAAGAGAGTCCCAGACTCTTGCAACCATTACCTTCCAAAACTATTTCAGAATGTATCAAAAGCTTGCCGGTATGACGGGTACAGCAAAGACGGAAGAGGAAGAATTCAAGGAAATATACAATCTGGATATAGTAGAAGTTCCAACAAATAGACCTATGATACGTAGGGATAACCCGGATGCTGTATATAAAAGTCTTAAGGGCAAATTCCAAGCTGTAGTTGAAGAGATTGTAGGACTCCAGGCCAAGGGACAGCCGGTGCTTGTAGGTACTATTTCTATAGAAAACTCAGAAATGCTGAGTGGCATGCTGAAAAGACGTGGTGTACCTCACACAGTGCTAAATGCCAAGCATCATGAGAAGGAAGCAGAAATAGTTGCTATGGCTGGTCAAAGAGGAGCCGTTACCATCTCTACAAACATGGCCGGTAGAGGTACTGACATCATACTTGGCGAGGGTGTTTCCGAGCTTGGCGGTCTGGTTATAGTAGGTACTGAAAGACATGAGTCAAGACGTATTGACAATCAGCTGCGTGGACGTTCAGGCAGACAGGGAGATCCTGGTGAGAGCAGATTCTTTGTATCTCTTGAGGATGATCTTATGAGGCTGTTTGGCTCTGAGAAGATTATGGGCCTTGTGGAAAGCCTAGGTATGGATGACGAAATGGCAATTGAAAACCCACTGCTTTCTAAGTCCATTGAAAACGCTCAAAAAAGAGTTGAGGGAAGAAACTTTGATATAAGAAAGCACGTTCTTCAGTACGACAACGTAATGAACAAGCAGAGAGAGGTTATTTACAGGCAGAGAAGACAGGTGCTGATGGGCGAAGACATCAAGGAAAACATCATGGATATGCTAAGGGACGTTATAGACGATACAGTTACAGCTCATACAGTAGGTAGTGAATATCCAGAGGAATGGGATATAAAGGGAATGCTTGATTATCTTCATTCAATATTCCTTCCTAAGAATACCCTGACAGAAGCTGCGCTTGCAAGTTTTACTCGTGAAGAGCTTAAGGATGAGCTTTTTAGAGTTGCAACAGAGCTGTATGCGAGGAAGGAAGCACAGCTAAGCACTGAGGAAATGAGAGAGCTGGAGAGAGTTATACTTCTTAAGGTTGTTGACACCAAGTGGATAGACCATATCGATGCCATGGATCAGCTGAGAGAGGGTATTAGCTTAAGAGCCTATGGTCAGCAGGATCCGGTGCAGGCATATCAGGTAGAAGGCTATGATATGTTTATGGAGCTGGTTAAGAACATCAAAGAAGATACAGTCAGATATATATACCATGCAAATGTGGCTCATATGCCCAAAAGGGAGCAGGTTGCGGAGCCCATAATGACAAATGAGGAGCAGGGTTCAAGAAAGCCTGTTGTGAAAGAAGAAAAAATTGGCAGAAATGATGCCTGCCCATGTGGAAGCGGCAAGAAATATAAAAAATGCTGCGGGTTGAATTAAGGAGCTGTGGAGGTAGTTTATGCTTGAACTTGAGCAATACAGATATGAACTAAAGCAATTTGAAGAAAAAATAAGCGAGATTGAGGTGTCCCTTTGACTTAGGGAGACTTAAAGAGCAAATAGAAGAAAACGAACTGCTGATGCAGCAAGAGGGCTTTTGGAATGACTCAGAGAAGGCCGGCAAAATCCTAAAGGAAATAAAGGTGCTTAAGGATAAGCTTGAAAGCTTTGCTAAGCTTAAGTCGGATTATGAGGATATACATGTACTTATAGACCTTGGCGTGGAAGAAGCAGATTCTACTATTATAGGTGAGGTTTCTACCATCTATGCAGCACTTAAGTCTGCTGTTGAAGCAAAGCTTATAGAAACGCAGCTAACCGGACCCTATGATAGAAACAATGCAATATTTGCCATTCACTCAGGTGCAGGCGGCGTTGATGCGCAGGATTGGGCCGAAATGCTTTTCAGGATGTATATTCGTTGGGCTGAAAAGAAAGGCTATAGCGTTACTGTGCTGGATATTCTAAAGGATTATGAGGCAGGTATAAAGAGCGCGACACTTCATATTGAAGGGGAAAATGCCTATGGGTATCTGAAGTCAGAAAAGGGTGTTCATAGGTTGGTACGTCTGTCTCCCTTTGATGCAGCCGGAAAAAGGCATACCTCCTTTGCTTCAGTTGATGTAATGCCAGAGCTGGATGACAGTGTAAAGATCGATATAAATCCAGATGATCTTAGAGTAGATACCTATCGTGCAGGAGGGGCAGGCGGGCAGCACGTAAATAAGACTGAGTCAGCAGTCCGAATAACACATATACCAACAGGCGTGATCGTTCAATGTCAAAATGAAAGATCTCAGCACAGCAACAAGGATATGGCAATGAAGATGCTGATGGCAAAGCTTATTGAGCTTAAGGAGCAGGAGCAAAAGGATAAAATTGAAGACATAAAGGGTGAATACAGAGAAATATCCTGGGGGAGTCAGATAAGATCCTATGTTTTTCATCCTTATAATATGGTAAAGGATCATAGAACCAATGAAGAGACGGGAAATGTCAATGCCGTAATGGACGGAGAGCTTGATGGTTTTATCAATGCTTATCTAAAATTTAATATACTAAAAAAGTAGAAAAGGGTATGCAGAGTTAATTATGTTAAATCTGCATACCCTTTCATTTAAAACCACAGGAAATAACAGAAAATTACGATAAATTATGGAAGTTGTTGAATATTGTTGTTAATTGTTTAAGTTTATATTAAAATAGTAGTATGTATAATCGGTAAAAAATTACCTAATGAAATAACAAGGTTATTTATATGTTTTTATTAGGAATCTAGGTCAACTGCATTGAATGACATTAAAGTTGAGCTCTAAGCAGGTACTTATAGGAAAGCGGGGAATTTGTATGAAAAAGAGAAGTAGCTTTATCAAAATTCCAGCCATTATCAAGTCTGGCGGGGACAAGCCCAAAAAAAGCTTATTTTCCTTTGTTAAGAAAATAAAGCTGCCTAAGTTTGGAATAAAATATTCTAGAAGATCAAAGCTTGAAGAGAGTATAGTAGCAAGTGATATGACGGAAGTGAGTCAAGAAATAGCTGCGACACCTGCTAAATCTTCTGGCAGAGTAAAACGAACAAAATCGAAAAAACCATTCAAATTTAACTTCAATGTAGCTAAAGCCTTTACAGGCATACGCGGAAGGATTATCCTACTGGTTGCTATCATAACAATTATCCCTCTTCTCGGACAAACCTATATAAGCGTAAAAACCCAAACAGATACAGTAACCGGAAATCTTACTAAGCTAAGTCAGGCTATTAATCAGGGTCTGGTGGAAAGAATTGATGCAACTCTTAAGCAAAGCATTGCAACACTCGAGCTGATACCAAAATCCATCGATATTCTTGCCTATGACAGGCTTGAGCAGGAAAGAATAATGCGAAAGCTGATGGATCAAAATTTTAAGGATGTATATATACTTGACTTAAATGGTATAGTAACTGCCTGTACAGATTCAAAGGAAAGAGACAAGGACTTTTCTACTGAAGACTGGTTTAAACAGTCAGTTGCCGGAAACAGGTTTATCTCAGGAGCAAAAAATGAAACAAAGTACAAGGGTCCCGTTATTAGGATAGCAGCTCCGCTCTTAGATGAAAACTTTAGACCTAAAGGAGTTATAGTTGCAGTTCTGGCTATGGATAAAATGCAGGAAATACTAAAAGAACAAAACCATGACTCAGACTCATTGGCATATATCATAGATAAAAGCGGAACGGTTCTTGGGCATCCGGAATTTAAAGAAAAGGTTATGAACGGCTATAACGCTGTTGAAAATAAAATAGAGGGTGCAATAGAGATTTCAAACGGAAAGTCAGGCACTCATAGCTATAAAAATGATCAAGGAAAGATGGTAGTTGGCACCTACAGTATAATTCCAACTACAAACTGGGGTCTTATAACGGAAATAGAAGAGAGCAAGGCAATGTTAGAAGTGCAGAAGGTAAAGGCATCGGGAGTTGTAAATGTATTTGTAGCAATAGCAATATCAATTGCTGGAAGTCTTGTGCTGGCATGGGCAATAACAAAACCACTGGTTAGAATGGCTCGTGTTGTTTCAGAAATCAAGGACGGTAATTTCAGTAAAAGACTGGAGGTTACCTCAAAGGACGAGATTGGAGAGCTTCAAAATGCCTTTAACCTTATGACTGAGTCCTTATGTCAAATACTTTTTGATGTAGACACAGCTGTGAATGAAATAAGCGTAACCTCAAACAAGCTCAGCGACAGCTCTCAGATAACTTCATCAGCAACAGATGAAATCACCGCTATAGTTGAAGATGTTGCAGAAGGTGCGCAAAGTCAGATACAAACAGTAAGGTCAACACTTGATGTTGCGAGAGCTATAGCAAATAGCGTAGTATCAACCTCTGAAAAAACACAGAGAGTTTCTGTGTCGGCAAAGGAAGCTGCACAGGTTGCTAAGAGTGGCTCAGAAAATATAAGTATTATCAGTGAGAAGATAGGCGGTATTAAGGATAACGTTGTAAACTCTGCTGAGCTTGTTGGAAAGCTTGGAGAGAAATCAGCTGAGGTAACAGGAATAGTTAAGGTCATAAGAGATATCGCCGGTAAGACAAACATGCTTGCACTTAATGCGGCAATAGAAGCAGCAAGAGCAGGAGAGGCCGGCAGAGGCTTTGCTGTAGTAGCAAATGAAATCAGGAATCTTGCAGATCAAACTAAAGAAGCTTCCAAGAATATTGAAACACTGCTTCTCGAAATTCAAAAAGAAACAGAGCTTACAGTTGAAGCTATGAATGAAGGTCTTATAGAGGTTGAGCAAGGAACTTCAGCTATAAGTGCAACCTATAGTACTTTCAATAAGATAATTGAAGAAATACACATAGTAGCAGATGAAATCCATTTGGTGTCCGATTCTGTACTGGAGCTTAAGAGCGAAAGCGAAAGAATTTCTAAGGCTGTTGAAGAGGTTAATGACATCGCTGAATCAACGTCAATGGGCACTCAAAGTGTATTGGCAAGCACAGAGGAGCAATCCTCTGCTATGCAGGAGATCAATGACTCGGCTGCCAACCTTAGCAAGATGGCAGGAGAGCTTAAGACAAAACTTCAAAGATTTAAGATTTAAAGAAATAAAAGGGCTGTTGCAAAATAATATAAGATAGAAGAGGAAGACATTAAAATCCATTATCTTATATTTTGCAACAGCCCCTTTTGTTTGAAGCTATTCCATGCCAATTATTTCAATCCTTTTGCAGCCCTTGCATGCCAAGAGCTTTTCTATCAGTCCGTCAGGGGTAATATCCATAGTCTTGGTATCTATGGTTAGTGTAAGAGATGCAGTATCCATAATTGGTATGTTTTGATTTATTGTTATTATGTTTCCCTTGTATGAAGCAATGGTATTGATGATATCAGACAGCACTCCTGGAGCATGCTTTAATATTAAAAACAATATTACTGTTTTACCTCTTTCCTGTGAGGTAAAATCAAATACACAGTCCTTATACTTATAAAAAGCACTTCTGCTGAGGCTGACCTTCTCGCAGGCGTCCTGTATAGTCAAGGCGTCACCGCTTCTTAAAAGCTTCTTTGCAGCTAGTACCTTCTCATAAACCTCTGGTAGGACCGAAGAATCAACAATAAACATTTTTGTATTATCCATATTCCATGCTTCCTTTCATGCTGTTTTTGGTATAAAAACACATGTTTTCAATCAAAGTAATATTAGCATATTGAATCAACAAAAGCAATAATATGGAGGAATAAGGAAAGTAATGGCAAAGAATTTGACATTTAGTGGCTGTTTTGGTTAAATCAAAAATATAACTATGGAACAATATTAATAAGGAGGACTCAAATGGATATAAATGCTAGGTTGGCTAAGGAGCTTAATATAAAACCATGGCAGGTAGAAAACACAGTGAAGCTGATTGATGACGGCAACACCATACCTTTTATTGCAAGATACAGAAAGGAGCTTACCGGAGAGCTTTCTGATACTATTCTGAGAGATTTGGGAGAGCGACTTACATATTTACGAAACCTTCAAGGCCGCAAGGAGGAAGTGCTAAGAATTATAGATGAGCAGGGAAAGCTTACTGATGAGCTAAGGGCTTCCATTGAAAAGGCTGAGGTTTTGCAAGAGGTAGAGGATCTGTATAGACCCTACAAGCAGAAGAAGCGTACACGAGCTACTGTCGCAAAGGAAAAGGGACTTGAGCCCCTTGCTGAGATTATATGGAAGCAGGAAAAGGCTGACAGGTCTATATATGAGATAGCAGAAGGCTTTGTAAACGCAGAGTTGAACGTTGAGACAGCACAGGATGCTATAAATGGGGCTTTGGATATAATTGCAGAAACTATATCAGACAATGCTGATTTCAGAAAAGAGATTAGATCACTTACCTTCAGAAATGGAAATGTATTAAGCAAAGGAAACGCTGAAGAAAAGTCAGAGTATCAGATGTACTATGATTTCAGTGAGCCTGTATTTAAGATTGCTCTGCATAGAGTGCTCGCAATAAACAGAGGCGAGAACGAAAAGGTACTTAGTGTTAAGATAGATGCTCCTGCAGATAGGATAATTTCATATCTGAATTCAAGCGTGATACTTATGAATTCACCATACAGAGAGCTTTTGGAGGCAACCTGCAAGGACGCATATACAAGGCTTATAGCACCATCGATAGAGAGAGAGATTCGCAGCGAGCTGACAGAAAGAGCCGAGGAACAAGCTATAAAAGTTTTTGCAGCTAATCTAAAAAACCTGCTCCTGCAGCCTCCTATTAAGAACCATGTGGTTATGGGCTTTGACCCAGCCTATAGAACTGGCTGCAAGATAGCTGTTGTGGATGATACAGGGAAGCTTTTGGAGACAACCACTGTTTATCCTACACCTCCGCAAAGTCAGGTGGAGGAGGCAAAAAAGAAACTGAAGGAGCTAATAAAAAAGTACGATGTAGATATTATTTCACTAGGAAACGGTACTGCCTCAAGGGAATCCGAGATAATATGTGCAGAGATAATAAAAGAGCTTGATAAGCCCCTACACTATATAGTAGTAAATGAAGCAGGAGCATCGGTTTACTCAGCCTCAGAGCTTGCTTCTCAAGAGTACCCGGACATAAATGTATCCATAAGAGGGGCTATATCTATAGCAAGAAGACTTCAGGATCCTCTGGCAGAGCTTGTAAAGATAGACCCTAAGTCAATTGGAGTAGGTCAATACCAGCATGATGTGGCGCAAAAGAAGCTTTCAGAAGCGCTGGGTGGCGTTGTGGAGGATTGTGTAAATAGCGTAGGTGTAGACCTTAATACAGCATCACCATCTCTGCTGCAGCATATTTCCGGGGTAAACTCCGGCATAGCCAAAAACATAGTGGCATACAGAGAGGAAAACGGCAAGTTCAAGAGCAGAAGTGAGCTAAAGAAGGTCAAGAAGCTTGGGGATAAAGCCTTCGAACAATGCGCAGGCTTTTTAAGAATACAAGAAAGCGACAATATACTTGACAACACCTCCGTACATCCAGAATCCTATAAGGTGGCAGCACAGCTCTTTGATAAAGCTGGTAAAAAGCTGAAGTCATTAAGCCCTAAGGAAATGCATATGGTTTTACAGGAGCTTATGAATACGGATATAGAAAAGCTGGCACAGGAGTTGGAGGTGGGTGTTCCAACCTTGAGAGACATTATGAAGGAGCTTCAGAAGCCGGGCAGAGACCCAAGAGATGAAATGCCAAAGCCCATATTTATGACAGATGTAATGGAGATAAAGGATCTAAGACCAGGAATGATACTGACAGGCACTGTAAGAAACGTTATAGATTTTGGCGCTTTTGTAGATATCGGTGTGCATCAGGATGGGCTGGTACATATTTCAGAGCTGGCAGACAGGTTTATAAAGCGACCACTTGATGTAGTTCAGGTAGGAGATATAGTTAAGGTTAAGGTGCTGGATGTTGATATTGACAGAAAGCGAATAGGTCTTTCCATGAAGGGACTTCAGTAGAAGTATACAGCAAAAGCATCAACTGCTTTTGCTGTATACTTTTGATACAAAAAAGACTATAATAATATACTATAGACAACGCACAAAATTTTTTACATTGGCAAAACTAATGATGTGGGAGAAATTATAAATCGCCTCATCTTTAATGAAAGTTATTTAG
>CALJSV010000248.1 GCA_937976095.1 uncultured Clostridia bacterium
TGTGGCTGCTTGAAGCGGCTCGCTCCCTTTTAGTCTTCGCTATTTCCTTTTAGTTTATCCGCTTGTGCACTTGTAATCAGTGAATCTAACATTTGGTCTATGTCTCCGTCCATGAAGGAGTCTAGTTGATATATGGTCATTCCTATTCTGTGATCTGTTACTCTTCCTTGAGGGAAGTTGTAGGTTCTTATTCTTTCACTTCTGTCTCCTGTACCTACCTGGCTCTTTCTTTCGCTTGCAATTTCTGCGTGCTGTCTTGCTATTTCCAAATCCAGCAGTCTGGATTTAAGTATCTTTATTGCTTTGTCTTTATTCTTCAGCTGTGACTTTTCATCCTGACATGACACTACAAGTCCTGATGGAAGATGTGTTACTCTAACCGCACTGTCTGTAGTGTTAACGCTCTGGCCGCCGTGACCTCCTGAACGGAAAACGTCAATCCTGAGGTCATTCATGTTTATTTCAACATCTACGTCTTCAGCCTCAGGAAGCACTGCTACTGTAGAGGTTGAGGTATGGATCCTGCCGCTTGCCTCTGTATCGGGAACTCTTTGCACTCTGTGAGCTCCGCTTTCGTACTTGAGTCTGCTGTATGCGCCCTTACCGTCTATTTCAAATATTACTTCCTTGTAGCCGCCAATATCTGTAGCATTTGAGCTCAGTACTTCTACCTTCCAGCCTTGTCTTTCTGCATAACGGGTATACAATCTGAATAAACTTCCTGCAAAAAGTGCAGCTTCCTCTCCGCCTGCAGCTCCTCTTATTTCAACTATAACGTTCTTGTCGTCATTAGGGTCCTTTGGAAGCAGCATTATCTTTAGCTCTTCCTCATAGTCTTCCCTTTTTTGCTGAAGCTCAGAAAGCTCAAGCTTTACCATTTCCTCAAAGTCCTTATCATTATCATCCTGCAGCATTGCTTTTGATTCCTCTATGCCTTTTACTACTTCCTTATAGTCTCTGAATTTCAAGACTATAGGCTCAATGCTTGCATGCTCCTTAACAAGCTTTTTCCATACTGCCTGATCTGCTATTATTTCAGGCTCACTTATTTTATGACTTAGGTCTTCGTATTTATCCTCTATAAATTCCAATTTATCGATCATAACGTTCCTCCTTGTATTCCTTAAGGGCAGGTCGCTGGACACTGGTCTCTAGTCGCTAGTCTCTGGTGTTTGATGCTTGAACGCATCTGTCCAGGCCTGCAAGGTCCTTAGTTATTTTTATGTTTGTATATTTGTTTTCTTTCAGGATTGATTTTACTGCTTCTCCTTGATTGTAGCCTATTTCTAGGAAAAGCATACCATCGGGCTTGAGATGCTGTCTTGAGCTGGCTATTATTTGGCGATAAAAGCTTAGGCCGTCTTCTCCTCCGTCCAGCGCAAGTCTTGGCTCATAGTCCTTTACGTTGGTCTCAAGCTCTTCTATATCCGCGCTTGGTATATACGGTGGATTGGATACTATTGCATCCAGCATTTTATGATTATCTGACGAAAGGCTCGAAAACAGGTCGCTTTTTATAAGCTCTATCCTATCACCAAGTCCATGGCTTTCTATATTTTTTCTGCCGCATTCTATTGCCGTATCTGATATATCTACAGCATATATATATGAGTCCTTCATATAGTACGCAAGGCTTACAGCTATGGCACCGCTTCCTGTACACATATCAATAATGCGCAGCTCGCCTTTTTCCTTTAACGCATTTATGGCTTCCTCAACTATTATCTCTGTATCAGGTCGCGGGATCAAAACACCGGGCCTGACAAAAAGCTCAAGCCCCATGAATTCCTGCTTTTGCGTTATGTATTGTACAGGCGTTCCCATTTTTCTTTTTTGTATTTCACTAAGAAACTCTTTTGTGATCTCATTATCAACCACCAAGCCTCCATTGGTAATAATTTTAATTTTATCTATGGAGCCTCCAAACCTTTGGAAAACCTCTATAAAAATCAGCTCCGCATCCAATATTGGAGTATCGCTTGAGCCTTTAAGCATTGCCACTGCTTCTCTTAAAACCTCTGTAACAGTACCCATTACCAGTTATCTGCCTCCGGGTCTGCCACAAGTACACCCTTAAGGGCTTCAATAGCTACTTCTATTTGCTTGTCATCCGGCTCCTTGGTAGTTATCTTCTGAAGCAGCATACCTGGCCAGGAAAGCATGCAGGCAAGTCTGCTCTGGCTTTTTCCCGCCCACTTTATGAGCTCATAGGATATTCCTGCAACCAGTGGCATAAGAGCAATCCTGATCACAAACCTAATAAGTCTGTTGGGCCAGCTGAAGAAGGAAAAAAGCAGTATACTTACTATTATTGCAATAAACAAAAAGCTGGTTCCACATCTTGGATGCAGTCGCCCATGCTTTTTGACGTTTTCTACCGTCAGCTCCTCACCATGCTCATAGCAGAAAATTGTCTTATGCTCTGCCCCATGGTATTCAAACACTCTTCTGATATCCTTAAGCTTTGACACTGCAAAAATATAGGTTAGGAAAACTACTATTCTGATCAGTCCTTCTATTCCGTTGAGCACTAAGGCATGCTTTACAAAGCCTTTGAATATCTCTACCACAAAGGTAGGGAACAAAATAAAAAGAGATATTGTAAACACTATCGAAATAAGCACTGATATCCAAATCACATTTTTCTCCAGGAACTTCTCAAAGGCACTGGGCTCCTTAGGCACTTCATCTTCCTTCTTAGGACTTCCGTCCTCTTCAAAAAACTCTGCTGAAAACATTAGGGATTTGACTCCCAGCACCATAGAATCCCCAAAGGCGAATATTCCTCTTACTACAGGTATTTTGTTGATAAGCTTTCTATTAGTCTTAAGCTTATGCTTATCTACTATAATCTCTCCATCTGGCTTTCTAACAGCAATAGCGATGTCCTCAACACCCTTCATCATCACTCCCTCTATTACTGCCTGACCGCCTACAGCCTTCGGCTTTATCTTAGCCGTGTCATAATTATTAATCATGCTTTGTTACCTTTCAAACATTAAGATAAATCAATGCCATTTTATGCAATAGCATTGCAATATATAGTATATCCTTATACATGGATTTTTTCAAGTTTATTGAAGGGTCTTTTTAACCGACAGTTTACTTAATATTTTTACAATTTATCCTAAGAGTTGTTTAAAAACTGGTTTTTATGTGATAAAATATTTGTATTGGTAAAAGCTACGGAGCTTAATCTGACTCAGGGGGGTAATAGCATGGCACGAATATTGGTAGTTGATGACTCTTCGATAATGAGGCGAAACCTGTCTGCAATACTTAAAAAAGCAGGTCATACAATAATTGCCGAGGCAGCCAACGGAGAGCTTGGATATAAAGAATATGAAAAGCATAAGCCTGACCTTGTTACAATGGATATAACCATGCCGGTTATGGATGGCATAGCCGCAGTAAAGAAGATTATACAGATAGACCCCGAAGCCAGTATAATTATGATAAGTGCTCTTGATCAAAAGTTTATGGTCTTATCGGCTATACAATGTGGAGCCAAGCATTACATAATAAAGCCCTTTACACCTGAAAAGGTAATACATGTGGTAGATGAAGTGCTTAAGACCAGCAGCAAGCCTGTAGCTCCTTTAGAAGCTCCGGCTAGAAGGCCTGATGTACAGACTCCAAGTATGGATGGTGCAATCGGCAGCATAAATAATGCAATCAATGAGCTAAACAACACAATTGACGCACTAGGCGGAAGTGAGCCTCCAATAGATGAGGAAGCAGATGATCCAAATGCAATGCCCTTTACTGTGGAAAACAAAAACGGCATTCTTTTGATCAGCATTGGAAAGAGCATAGATGAGTCTCATTTCACCTCATTGGGAATGGTGGTTCAAGGCTTTCTATTTATAAAGCCACTAAAGCTGGTGCTTAACTTCGGAAATGCCAAGACTTTTAGCGATGAGCTTTTCACTAAAGTAGCAGAGCTTATAAAGCCGGTAAAAGCTGCAGATGGAAGTGTAAAAATAGCAGCCCGAAACGAAGAGTTTTTAAGGCTTGCTGAAGATAAAGCCTTAGAGGCTTCAACAGTACTATATAAAAGCTTAGAAGAGCTGTATAGCTAATCACTATAATAATTAAGGTGTTGTATCAACTTTGGTTGACACAACACCTTTTTGTTTACTTTCTACCCGGTACCTCGTGGCATTTTCTGCAGCGAGCTTCGTAGCTTTCTGTTGCTCCTACCAAGATGATTGGATCATTGTAGGAGGCTGGCTTGCCATCTATAAGCCTTTGGGTTCTTGTAGCCGGGTTTCCGCATTTTATGCATATTGCCTGGATCTTGTCCACAAATTCTGCAGCAGACATGAGCTCAGGAGTTGGCCCGAAAGCCTCTCCGCGGAAGTCTTGATCAAGTCCTCCCACTATAACTCTTTTGCCGCTGTCAGCGAGGTTAACACATACGTTTACGATGTCTTTTTCGAAAAACTGAACTTCATCTATAGCTACTACTAGCGCATCTTCATCTATGTACTCCAGAATATCACTGGCCTTAGCAACCTTGATTGCTTCAACTCTTATCCCATTGTGGGATACAACGTGGTCAATAGCATACCTGTCATCTATGCAGTGCTTAAAAACCTGCACCTTCTGTCTTGCTATTTTTGCCCTATTGATTCTTCTGATCATTTCTTCGCTTTTTCCGCTGAACATAGGTCCAACAACAACCTCTATCCAACCATGATCCTTTGGTCCGTACATGTTATTTACTCCTTTCAGTCGTAAAATGGTCGCTGGTTTCTGGTCGCTGGTCGCTGGGTTGGGTAGTTCTTTGAAGCACTTTTTCTCCCAGTGACTAGTGACTAGAGACTAGAGACTGGCAACTGGAGACTAGTCTCCAGTTGCTTACAGACTAACAAAAAGAGGTTAAAGCTTTTATACTCTAACCTCTCGTTCTTATTCTTCTTCACTCTTAAGGTTGAATCTCTTTCTGAACTTGTCAACACGTCCGCCTGTATCAATAAGCTTTTGTTTGCCTGTAAAGAAAGGATGACACTTGGAGCATATTTCAACTTTGATTTCCTTTTTAACGGAACCAGTTGCAAAAGTCTCACCGCATGCACATCTTACTACTGCCTCATCGTATTTTGGATGAATTCCTTCTCTCATCTTGTTCACCTCTTTTCGTAAACCACTTTATGGACACGACGACATCTATACTACTGTCAATTCCATAAATGTCCTCTTTTTGACGACTTTCAACTGTTACATTGTAGCATAGAATTTTTTTCTTGGCAATTATTTTTTTGCTTAATCTCTAAAATTAGTTCTTCTTATTTCTTCGATAAAATCATCGTTAGTTTTGGTGTGCATAAGCTTACTTATCAGGTATTCTGTTACTTCTGAATTGGAGCCGCTGCTGAAGGCTTTTCTTATTGTCATTATAGCTTCATAGCCCCTCTGTGACAGAAGCAACTCTTCTCTTCTGGTTCCTGATCTGTTCATATCTATTGCAGGGAATACTCTCTTTTCGGAGAGCCTTCTATCTAGATGCACTTCCATGTTTCCTGTACCCTTGAATTCCTCAAATATAACGTCGTCCATTCTGCTGCCTGTATCAACCAGTGCAGTAGCGAGGATCGTTAGACTGCCGCCTTCTTCTATGTTTCTGGCCGCTCCAAAAAACTTCTTTGGTCTATAGAGTGCCCCCGGGTCCAAGCCGCCGGATAAGGTTCTTCCGGTAGGTGCAATAGTCAGGTTGTATGCTCTTGCCAGTCTGGTTATACTATCAAGCAGTATCACAACATCCTTTTTTTGCTCTACCAGCCTCTTTGCTCTTTCAAGAACTATCTCAGCTACCTTGCAGTGATTTTCAGGCATTTCATCAAAGGTTGAGTATATTACATCACCATTAATAGACCTCTTCATGTCAGTTACCTCTTCAGGTCTTTCATCTATAAGCAATACAATCAACTCAATATTGGGAAAGTTTTGTGTGATGCTGTTTGCGACTTTTTTCAGAAGAACTGTTTTACCTGCTTTTGGAGGTGATACTATCATACCTCTTTGCCCCATGCCTATTGGTGCCAGAAGGTCTATCAGTCTTGTAGAAAGGTCTTTCGGATCGTTCTCAAGTGTGATTCTTTTCTCCGGATATATAGGTGTAAGATCCTCAAAGTACGGTCTTCTTATAACACTCTCTGGGTTATCGCCGTTTACTCCCTGCACATATAAAAGCGCCTGGAACTTCTCTCCATCCTTAGGAGCTCTTGTGATACCCGTTATTTTATCTCCGGTTCTTAGGTTAAATCTTCTTATTTGACTTGGGGATATGTATATATCTCTGTCACCAGATTGATAATTGTCTGATCTCAAGAAGCCGAAGCCGTCAGGAAGAATCTCCAATATACCGTCTGCCTTCCCGCCTTTTTCAACATCCTTGCTTTCAAGAAATCTTTTTTCAGCTTCGTTAAGCTCTCTTTCCGGAGCTTTTTGCTCTTTTAATTCCGGTTTTACTTCGCTAGGCTCCTCTTTAGCAGCAGCAGGAGCTTCATCTTTTGCTTCCTCAGGCTTTTGAGGCTCAGCGGCTACGTTTTGCGCTTCTCTTGCTTCCTTTATCTTTCCGAGAATCTCTTCCACCAGCTCTTCTTTCTTATATTTATAATAGCTCTTTATACCCATGGCCTTAGCCATTTCTCTAAGATCATTCATACTTTTTTCCATTAATTCGTTCAAACCGTTATCACCTCACTATAATTATTACCAGTTTCTCACATTAAAATACTTTATAGGTATGATGTTGTGTTTATTAATAACGAGCAATAATGTTACAAGCTTAAGAATTTGTATGTTCGCTTCAGGTCGCACCAAGGCAGAAATGCTATAGGGTAATACTTTGGTGCTTTTAACCTTACACTTCACAAACAACTTCTAAAGCTTTACACAAATTGCTCTTTTATTAATAAACACAACTTCTTCGCAAACAAGGAACAAGGTAAGGATAGGTAAAAATGCAAGCACGGGACTTGTTCCGGTCCCGTGCTAATAATCAGCTATATACCTAAAACATTTATAAGCTCCTGTAAGTCTCTTTCTTGCTTTGCAGCTACTTCTCTTACAAGACTTCTGTTTCCAATAAACGCAATGTCCATTCTACTTACCGGGCATGACAATATCTTAACTTTTTCACTTAAAACCTGCCTTGAATTAAAAACATATAGATGCTCCTTATCGCAGCCTACGCAAGGAATGTACACACGGAAATTCTTACAACCACTGCTTTTTATCTTCAGCAATACTTTACCACATTCACAAGTACAATGATGCGAATCCTTTTTTGATAAGTCAAACAAGGATATATCAACAATGCCAAGCTTGCCACACTCAGTACACTTGACAGCAGCACTTATATTCGTTTCAAAAAGCACGATTGTCACCTCCAATGTTTAGGGATTAGGGATTGGGGAACAGGGAACAGGGATTAGACTGACACCTGACACCTGATCCCTTTAACTTTATATATCTATTTCTACATACATAGCTCAAAATCCTTTATTGGTGGGGAAAAACTGTTTTGCATATTTCTACCTTTTTTAGTTGCTTTTTTTACATATTTTGCGGACTATTTAGTGATGTTTAGTATTTTTCTTGCTTCTGCCGGTGTTGCTATTTCTCTGCCGCATTCTTTCGCTATTCTTGCTATTCTTGCAACCAGCTGGGCATTGGACTCAGCAACTACTCCCTTTGAGTAGTAGATGTTGTCCTCGAAGCCTACTCTTACGTGGCCTCCCATTACTATAGCCATAACTGCCAGAGGCAGCTCGTATCTGCCTATGCCTGCTACTGTCCAAGTGCAGTTTGATGGGATGCTTGATACCAGGTACATAAGATCTCTTGCTTCTCCCGGTATAGCTCCAGGCACTCCCATTACGAAGTCAAAGTGTATTGGCATGCTTAAAAGCCCCTTCTTAACAAGGCGCATAGCATTGTCTATCATGCCCTTTTCGAAAATTTCTATCTCAGGCTTTACTCCGTTTTCCTGCATTATTTTTGCAAAGGTCTCCATGTATTCTTCTGTGTTCATGAAGACATCGCTTCCGAAGTTGCAGGTGCCTGTGCTTAAAGAAGCCATCTCAGGCTGGAGATACACCGGCTGAATCCTTTCTTCCTTGGAGTGCCATACAGCTCCTCCAGTGGAAGGCTGGAATATGATGTCACATTTTTCTTCTATTCTTTTTTTGATTTCTCTATATGTTTCTATATCCTGAGTAGGCGTTCCGTCCGGCTTTCTTGCGTGTACGTGAGCGATAGAAGCTCCCGCCTGCCAAGCCTTGTATGCCTCTTCAGCTATTTCCTCAGGTGATATAGGAAGATTTGGCTGTACTTCTCTTGTAACCTCTGCACCTGTAAGACAGGCGGTGATGATTAGTTTTTCCATGTTTTTTTTCCACTCTCCTTGGTTCTTTATTATTGCTGCACTAAGCTTTGGAGGCTTTGCTTTAGGGTGTTTATTTTTATGACTGCTTGTTCCATGGTTTCGCCTTGGACTGAGCAGTATATTTTTAGCTTTGGTTCGGTGCCTGATGGTCTTAGGCAGAACCAGGATTTGTCTTCCAGGATGTAGAAGAGTACGTTTTCCTTTGGAAGCTTTACAGGGCCTTGATAGGTCATGTAGTCTCTGAATTCTGCAACCTTAAGACCGTTTATTTCCTGCAGGGGCTTTGCTCTCATGGCGTTTAGCAGAGCTTTCATGTTTTCCATGCCTTCCTTGCCCTTGAAGGCTGCAGATATGAGTGCTTCCTTGTAGAAGCCGTATTTATTGTAGAGCTCCATCAGACCTTCATACAGGCTCATGCCTCTCTTTTTGTAGTAGGCTGCCATTTCACATATCAGCATGGAGGTCACTACTGCGTCCTTATCCCTTACGAAGTTTCCTGCAAGGTAGCCGTAGCTTTCCTCGTAGCCAAACACAAATTCGTTTTCACCTGTGGTCTCAAATTCCTTTATCTTATCAGCGATATACTTAAAGCCTGTAAGCACAGATATGCTTTTTACTCCAAAGGCCTCTGCTATCTTGGCGCCCATCTTGCCTGTTACTATAGTGTCAATAACAGTGCTCTTGCTGTTTAGTCTTCCTTGCGCCTTTAGGCTTGATAGTATGTACTCGATAAGCAGTGCTCCTGTCTGGTTTCCTGTGAGCACCATGTACTCCCCTTCAGGGTTTTTGATGACTACGCCTACTCTGTCAGCATCAGGGTCAGTACCTATTATAAGGTCTGCGTTTTCCTTTTTTGCAAGCTCAATTGCCAGAGTAAAGGCTTCGTGCTCCTCCGGGTTCGGATACTTTACTGTAGAAAAGTCTGCGTCGGGAAGCTCCTGCTCAGGAACTACCAATATGTGCTTGAAGCCTATCTCACTGAGTATTCTTCGGACAGGTATATTTCCTGTGCCGTGAAGTGGAGTAAAGACTATCTTGAAGCTATCTGCCACTTCCTTTATTACATCACCATTTAGTGATACTGTCTTGAGCTTTTCTATATATTTGTCATCAATATCCTTATCAAGCAGCTGGAGCAAGCCCTTATCCTTCTGCTCACAGCCTGTCAGGCACTTGATATCTGAAAAATTCTGTATTGAGTTAGCCTCAGCAATAAGCTCCTCAGCTATAGGGGATATAACCTGAGCTCCATCGTTCCAGTAAACCTTGTAGCCATTGTATTCCGGCGGATTGTGGCTCGCTGTAATAACTATGCCTGCAGTTGCTCCCAGCTCTCTTACTGCAAAGGAAAGCTCTGGGGTAGGTCTAAGCTCTTCAAAAAGGTAAACCTTAATGTTATTGGCATTAAGCACCCTTGAAGCTTCTTCTGCAAATTCTCTTGAGAATCTTCTGGAGTCGTAAGCTATAGCCACACTTGGGTCAGCTATGTCATTTTTGTTTATGTAGTTGGCTAAGCCTTGTGTCGCTCGTCCTACTGTGTAGCGGTTCATTCTGTTTGTACCGGCACCTATTACCCCTCTGAGGCCACCTGTGCCGAACTCCAGATCCTTGTAAAACCTGTCCTCTATCTCCTTATGGTTGTCCTTGATGCTGATAAGCTCAGTCCTTGTTTCTTCATCAAAAAACTGGTCTGTAACCCATTGATTATATCTCTCTTGATAGCTCATAAAAAACCTCCTTAAGTTAGCTCGTTGTGATAGCTGACAGCTTCTAAGCCTCTACACAGATTGCTTTATATCAGCTATCACAACCAGTTATATTACATATGTGTATTTACAATCCAAAAAAATTAATAGTCGTATGACTAAGTGCGTACATTATTATTCCCGCTATTAAATTGCCTATAAATATGGCGGGAAATGCTACTTTTATACGCATGTTCAGAAGTGCTGCTATAAGACTGCCGGTCCATACTCCTGTTCCGGGAAGCGGTATACCGACAAATAATATAAGTCCCCAAAAACCATATTTTACTATATTATCGCTTTTTCTGATAGCACTAACTGAAATTTTGTTTATAAAATTTCTAAAAAGCTTTTTGCTCTTGAGCCATGAAAAAAAGGGTCTAATACCTAATAATATAAAGGGAACGGGAATAGTACTTCCCAAAATGGCAATTACCAGACTCCAAAATGGGGTCAAGCCCATTGCCACACCTATTGGTATAGCTCCTCTCGCTTCTACTAGAGGAACCATGGATATCAGTATAACCATTGCGTCAACAGATAAATATCTTAGTAGTTCTTGCATTATACCTATCCCTTCTCCAGCTCATTATAGTCACATTCTATGCTTTTTACAAGCTGGGAGAGATAGTCCATAAACTGCTCTTTAAGCTCCTCTCTTTTCAGAGCGAACTCAACAGTAGCCTCCAAAAACCCTAGCTTGCTTCCTACGTCGTATCTCTTACCCTCAAATTCATAGGCATATACTGCCTGCTTTGATGCCAAAACCTTCAGCGCATCGGTAAGCTGTATTTCTCCGTTTGCACCCGGTCTTGTATGTGCCAGTATATCAAATATTTCAGGCTGGATTATATACCTTCCAAGTACTGCGATATTGGAGGGAGCCTCAGATATCTCAGGCTTTTCCACCATGTCCGTAACTCTATAAAACCTATCTTCAATATGATGGCAGCTTATTATTCCGTATTTGGAGGTGTCCTCTTCCTTAATCCGCTGAACACCCAGTACAGTTCCTTCATATTTATTATATATATCTATAAGCTGTTTTAGACATGGAACGTAGGAGTCTACAACGTCATCTCCCAAAAGCACTGCAAAGGGCTCATTTCCTACAAAGGCTCTGGCACAGTGAATTGCGTGACCAAGCCCCTTTGCCTCCTTTTGCCTGACATAGTGTATGTCAACAAGGTTCGATATATCCTGTATCTGGCTGAGAAGCTCAAGTTTATTTTTTTGCTGCAGCTCAAGCTCCAGCTCGACGGACTTGTCAAAATGATCCTCTATGGCTCTTTTGTTTCTTCCGGTAATAATAAGTATTTCCTCGATGCCTGATGCTATCGCTTCTTCAACTATGTACTGTATGGTCGGCTTATCTACTATTGGAAGCATTTCCTTTGGCTGTGCTTTGGTGGCAGGCAAAAACCTGGTTCCAAGTCCTGCTGCCGGTATTATCGCTTTTCTGACCTTCAAATTAACTCCTCCCCGGAATTTGTGTTGTCTTGTTGTGCTAGCTGGTCTAAAGCCTCTTCGCAGATTGCTTTATATCAGCTAGCACAACAGATTAAATTAGAAAGCGGCGTAATGAAACATAAGCCGCAAATAAAACCTTTTACTATAGTATATATTAATTATTGGAAATACAAAGCTTATATTGTAATATTATAATTGAGCACAATGAGTCTCAATATACATTTTGAAGGGAGCAGCTTATATGCTTAATGATTTATTATTTGTTTTAAAGTGGTGGTTATATATTCTACTTTTGGGTATTATTTTCCTTCCATTGACTCAAAAATACTTCGGAAGGTTCTTTGATAAGGGCTACCTGTTTTCTAAGGTAATAGGTACAGTGCTGGTGGGTTATACGGTTTGGGTTCTGTCAGCTTTGAGGCTTGCGCCTTTTAGGGGGGGGACGGTTTGGATAACTGTAGGGATATGGGTGGTTGTGAATTTGGGG
>CALJSV010000249.1 GCA_937976095.1 uncultured Clostridia bacterium
TTACTGATTAAAAATTGGATCTATCAGCCATAGGAGTGATTTATCTGCATTTCTCTTCGATTTTCATTAGTATAGCTTAATATCCTCCACCCTCTACCAATATAACATCCAAACCGATCTTCTTTATGCTAGACCAATTAATAACTATATCGCTTTCTTTACTGAAAAGCGAAAGCAGCTTACCGGCTCCCGGAATAACAATAGATTCGATGCAGCCTGTTTCCATATTTATTTCTACATCAGCAACAATTCCTAATCTTCTGCCATCATTTAGGTTTATTACTTCCTTTTGCTTTAACTCAGATGTTTTTAGCATATTCATCCCCCATTAGTCTTTCAAAATTTATAACTGCTTGTATTAAAGCCTGCTTCTAGGCTCTTTATATAGAATATATAGCATGTATCAAAAATAGAACCAAAAGCAAAAAAAAGACACGTATGCGTACGTGCCTTAAATATGCTTTCTCATATGACCCAATGCCGTTTTCTCCAGCCTTGATACCTGAGCCTGGGATATTCCTATTTCTTCTGCTACCTCCATTTGTGTTCTTCCTTCAAAAAACCTTAGGTTTAGTATCAACTTTTCTCTTTCGTTAAGCTTTTTCATTGCTTCTTTAAGCGCAATGCTTTCAAGCCAGTTATCATCTAGGTTTTTATCATCTGATACCTGATCCATGACATAAATAGCATCTCCGCTGTCATGATAAATAGGCTCAAATAAAGATACTGGATCTTGAATTGCATCAAGTGCAAAAACTACCTCTTCAACCGGAAGTGCAAGCTCTTTTGCTATTTCTGATACAGTAGGCTCCTTTGAGTGCCTGCTTATCAGTAGATCTCTCACTTGTAGAGCCTTATAAGCAATATCTCTTAGGGACCTGCTTACTCTGATTGAATTGTTATCTCTCAGGTATCTTCGTATCTCACCAATTATCATAGGTACTGCATAAGTCGAAAATCTTACATTCTGGCCTAAATCAAAGTTGTCGATAGCTTTGATAAGACCTATACATCCTACCTGAAACAGATCATCAACATATTCTCCCCTATTGTTAAACCTTTGTATCACACTTAGTACCAATCGCAAATTTCCCCTGATGAACTCTTCCCTTGATGAATTATCACCCTGCTGCATTTTCTTCAACAGTTCAACCATTTTATCGTTAGAGAGAACGGGTAATTTAGAAGTATTAACGCCACATATTTCAACTTTGTTCAGCATCTTAAGCACACCCTTTATATAATGTTGACATATTAAGTATTACCAGCAGGCATATTTTTATTCACAAAAAAAGAGGGATTGCTTTATAAATCCCGTCAGTTGATTTAGTATCAGCCTGACAGATGATCTATATAACAATCTCCTACACCATCCTGTTTATTTCTTTTTTTAAGCGCTTAATGATGCGTTTTTCTAGTCTTGATATGTATGATTGTGATATGCCTAGCATATCTGCAACTTCCTTTTGAGTTTTCTCTACTCCGTCAGCAAGACCAAATCTTAGCTCCATTATCCTTTTTTCTCTTTCATTCAGCTTTCTGAGCGCTATCTCCAGAAGCTGCTTATCTATCTCGTCCTCCAGATATCGATATATTATGTCGTTTTCTGTACCAAGTATATCTGACAGCAGCAGCTCATTGCCATCCCAGTCTATGTTAAGTGGTTCATCAAAGGATATTTCAGTTTTTATTTTGTTGTTTCGTCTTAGATACATTAATATTTCATTTTCAATGCATCTGGAGGCATAGGTTGCCAGCTTGATTTTCTTATCTGGATCAAAGGTGTTTACTGCCTTTATTAGCCCAATTGTGCCTATAGAGACCAGATCCTCTACTCCGACACCAGTGTTTTCAAACTTTCTAGCTATGTATACCACCAGTCTAAGGTTTCTCTCAATAAGTATGCTTCTAACAACATCCTCATCATCCTTGAGCCTTGCCAGCAGAAAATTCTCTTCATCACTTTCTAGAGGAGGCGGCAATGCCTCACTTCCTCCAATATAATGAACCCAATCCTCTTCATGCAGCTTAAAGCGCTGTAATATTTTCAGTATAATAAATCTTTTTATCAAGTTGAGTTTTCTAAAGATTTTGCGCATATTTCATCCCCCAATACGATTTTTCTAAACAAATCTACAGCTTAAGGTCGCTATAACAGCAAGCCGTTAAACTGCATTCATATAATAACACTGCTAAATAACCTGCTCTATACTAACTAAGATGCCTTGCTCGCATTGCCTTCAATACAGAATACATCAGGATGTATCAGGGCACTGTATTCATTCTTATTAGAGAGCTTGCTGTTGTAAATCCCTATAATTGCACTTTTTATTAAAAGCCTCTTTGAATTCTCAATTAGGTACACTTCGTCAGGTTTAAAACCGATAAGCATTCCATTTTCTTTTCCTAATGACTTAAATGGAATTACCCGAAAACGCGTAACCCAATCAGTGCTAGCCATTATACTACTTATGAGATTTAAATTGCTTTCCCTATGCTGCTCAAATAAGCTTTGCAGCTCAATGGGCAGCAATTCACTAATAGCACAGTACTCTGCAATTATTACAGGGGTCTTAGATATTGGATCAGTCAGGGAATTGCCGGTATCTACAAGTGCTTTTATATTGATTGCTTTACTGCTCATATGTATGCATAGCTCTGTAAACACTCTCTCCCTGCTCACCTTATATTGTATATAATCCCAGCAATACTTCACGATCAAATATGCTATTAATATGGCTATTAGAAGTGTTTTTACAGGAAAATGGGAAATGTATGTAACCCCATTGATTGTTGACTTAAGACCACTTATGAAATAATATAAGCCAAAGGCAGCTCCCCCAAAAATAAAAGAAACAAGATAAAATACTCCTGTATACTTTGCAAACTCCTTTATGTATGCCGGTGTATATGCAATAACTACAATGAGCAGCGAAAGCAGCAGCTTCATGTAAAAGGAGTTCATATACTTTAGGCTTGGAAAATATGAAAGCAGTGCATATACAGCTCCTATTAAAGATGCCAAGACTAGCTTTAGCTTTGAGTAATTCAGCTTTAAAGCTTTGGCAGTACTCCATAATATTATGTAGTTCATAAATAGGTTCTCAAGTAGAATTACATCTCCATATAAAAATGTCATAAAAGCATCCCCTTATAAATTCACTTCAGGGAAATATCGAACAGCTAGAGTTTTATACAAGTTCTCTATAAGGATAATTATATATTTAAATCTATGCAATTCATGTCAAAATCAGAAGTCGAATCTAATTAAATACCCACTAAAAGTCGACAAAAAAAAGAGCCATCGGCTCTTTATTTAAACTTGTTTCTTAAAAATGTTGGGATGTCAATGTCTTCATTACCATAGCCTGATTTGCTTGTCTCTGTTCTTATTGTCTTCTCCAAATCAGCCTTATCAATCTTACGTTCTATTCTGGTGCCAATTTCATCAAAACCGGTTGCTATTACCGTAATACGGATTTCATCCTTCATGCTTTCATCAATTACAGCACCAAAAATAATGTTTGCATCTGGATCAGCAGATTGGAATACCAAATCAGCAGCCTCATTTACTTCAAATATGCCAAGATCCATACCCCCTGTGATATTCAAAAGAACACTCTTTGCTCCTGTTATACAAGTCTCCAACAGAGGACTATGTATTGCCTGCTTAACAGCATCAGCGCTTCTATGTTCCCCACTAGCTTTACCTATGCCCATGTGTGCAAAGCCTTTGCTTAGCATTATAGTCTTTACATCAGCAAAGTCAAGATTAACAAGACCTGGTACTGCAATCAGGTCAGAAATACCTTGCACGCCTTGTCTTAATACATCATCAGCTATTTTGAAGGCTTCCATTATAGAAGTCTTTTTATCAACGATTTGAAGCAATCTATCGTTAGGTATAGTAACCAAGGTGTCTACCTTGTCTTTAAGTTCCTCTAGACCCTTTTCTGCTTGCATTTTTCTTACTTTTCCCTCAAAGCCGAAAGGCTTAGTAACTACACCAACAGTAAGTATTCCAAGCTCCTTGGCTATTTGTGCAACTACAGGTGCAGCTCCTGTTCCGGTTCCGCCTCCCATACCTGCTGTAACAAATACCATATCAGCGCCTTCAAGCATTTTCTTAACTTCTTCATAGCTTTCTTCAGCAGCTCTTTTACCGATTTCAGGATTTGCTCCTGCTCCTAGTCCCTTTGTCAGTTTTTCTCCAATTTGTATCTTATTTGGAGCTTGAGACAGATACAATGCCTGCTTATCTGTGTTAATTGAAAAGAACTCTATACCCTTTAAACCTGCAGTTATCATTCTATTAACAGCATTATTACCGGCACCGCCTACTCCTACAACCTTAATCTGCGCTACTGAACTAACATCTACATCAAACTCTAGCACGGTACGACCTCCCTAAATATATAAATAATTAAAATATTATCTCAAACAAAAAACAATACATATACATTTCAACATACATGCTGAATTTCCTTTATTATTATAGCATAATTGTCTACTTTTTTTAACTTTTTTTAATACCTGAAAAAATATAACGTCTTATAATTGCAAAGTTTTGGAATAACCTCACACCAAAAGCAAAAATTGCGGCATAGTACATAGGAACGCCAAGCTGATCCCCTGTATAGGTTAAAATTGCTGCCAGTATTGCATTTCCAAAAAACCCCGAAATAAATATCTGAATATTAAAGGTTTTTTCCATACTCGAACGAATCCCACCAAAAACCGAATCCAACGCAGCCAGTATAGCTACCGACATATAGGTTGAATACACAAGTGGTATTTTTACCGGTGATAATATCCCAAGAGCGATTCCAATTAGCAGTCCAATTAAAGGTATTATCATTACTTATCACCACCATTTATCTTTTTTTGATACATTAGCTTTCGTTTTCCATTATAGCCTCTTATCGTCATGTTCTCCACCTTATGAATCTGTGCCATTACTCCCCTATATCTTAAAAAATCAAAATAGCTGTTAGTGGAGTTTGCTATTGCCTCAAGCTTTCGAGGATCTCCTATCGCCCTTATTACAAAGGGGATGGCATGCCTTTTTTCATCTATTAGTATTGTTGGTCCTCCACAGCGTATGCTTGAAGTGGACATAATTCTTTCACCATTGATTGAAATAGCCTCCGCACCTGCAGCCTTTAGCGCATTAACAATTTCAAGTACATCGTTATCATGCACTACTATCCAATCCAAAAACATCTGGTTCGTAATTTTTTCCAAGCCGTCACTAAGGGTTATAACCACGCCTGGTCCCTCAACGGCTTGAAGTCCTGCAATATCCTTTGTATATAAAAGCTCACTATTCATCTTTCCATAGATAGTCCCGGTATTAGCTAAGCTAGCCTCGTACTCAACGAGCTTGTTTGAAAGTTCAGCTGTAGAGTCTTTAAGCTGCTTTGTCTCACTCTTCAGATTATCTATATCCTTTTGCATCTGAATAAGCTTAGGTATAGTTACAATACCATTGTAAGTAAAGTTTGATCTTATCTGAAGTGTAGTAATAAGCCCCACCAAAACAGCAATGATAAAAAAGTAAAGCTTTTTATGATCATTTCTAACACCCTGAGCCTTATTGCTAAACCTGAGCTTCATTATTGATCATCACCTTCTTTTATTGCCCTAGCGTACGCTCTTTCGATAACACCATTATATTTAAAGACCTTAACGTTTTGCTCCTTAGTAATAGTTACATATGCGCCATCCTCTTGCATTAATTCGACTATTCCTCCCCTTATAAGCAATGAGCCCTCAAGAGTAGCTGGATCACCTATAGCCCTAACTGTAAAAGGCGGTGCGAATTTTACTGTGTTGATGTTTATATATTCTCCCGCTTCGTGAATTTCCGTAGTAGCTATTATTCTTTGTCCATTTATAGAAATCGCTTCTGCACCAGCTGCATTCAGTGTATTAAGAAGGTACAGCAAATCACCTTGATCAATTATAAGGTATCCCACCTGTTTGCTTGCATTAAGATCATCAATGACTATTGTAACGCCTGGCCCTTCTACATCTTCAAGCCCCGCAATTATTCTAGCATTATCCAATTCTTCCTTTAGTATTTTTGCAGAGTTACTTCCTTGAGAGGCAGTAACTTCGTAATCTCTAATTTTCTTTTCGTAATCATTTTTTAGTGCAATAAGTGCATTTCTTTCTTCCTCAAGTTTTTTTAGCTGAGAGGTCAATTCTCTTGCTCTAAATTCTGATACTGTGCCTACGCCTCCTCTTACAGTCCTGAACTGTATGCTAAGCATTAGACCAAGCACAATACAGACCAGTGCCATAGCTAATTGATACTTTATGTTTTTCATTTTTTGCCCATATCCAGCATTTCGAACAGAGCATTATGACAGAAACGCATGGACTTGGTACCTCCTTTATCGATTTATAATAATCTCTTATAGCCTTTAGCCTTCTATAGTTATTCAGGCTTGTAAATAGGATTGCCCTCATGACCCATTTCTACAGTTCCCTTTAGGTTTTCCTTTTCAAGATCTTCTATAATGGATTTTGCAAAAGTCATTTTGTTATCCAGTTTCCTATCATCTCCGAGATTTAACTTTATACCTGTATCTGTTAATAGCTTGATATTGTAAATGTCGGATACATCCACCTGCTTTATCTTTTGCATCATATCTGCTCTTATAATCTCCCTGATAGTACTAACAGTAACAGTAAGCTGATTAGTATCTTCAACCCTAAGCAGCTCACCGATCTTGAAGGTATCAAATTCTAACCCGTTTATAATAGGAAGCTCTGGCTTATCAACTGCCATGCTTATGTTTATTATTATTCCTTCATCATCAATATTTAGATATGAACCAACAAATGGAACTAAAGCAAATGCTTCTCTTTCAATAATATCAATACTGATTGTACTTGGAAGTATACGTTTAATTCTAATCATTTTGATGTATGGATCCTGAAATATACTTCTCATAGATTTCTTAATATTAATTCTAAAGATGTTCTGCCCGGGTCTGATTGAAGAGAGACGTATTATCTCATCGGCAGTTACGTTCTTATTTCCATAAACATTGATTCTAGTTATTTCAAAAAGCCTTGAGGATAGTAAAAAAGCAGCCAACAAGCATATAATCAAAATGAAAACTATAAATTTAAATCTTTTCTTCATTTTTTTCTCCCAGCTTGTACATCCTAAGATGAAAATTTGACTCCACTCTAAGTTGCACAAAAGCAAATAAAAGCAAAGCTTACCTGAAAGTATAATTTATATTGTAATTATACTTCACTGTATGCATTAACGCAACGGACTGGAGTTCTATAATTAAATAAATATATTACATAAATTCCAATACTAACCAACTTATAATTGGCTTATACTCTATCATACAGATATTCTTTGAATATCTGCTCCTATTTTCTTTAACTTCATTTCAAATCTCTCATAGCCTCTGTCAACATGAGTACTTATATTGTCAATAATAGTTGTACCTTCTGCTACGAGGCCAGCTATGACCAAAGCAGCTCCACCTCGCAGATCTCTTGCTGCCACATGCGCGCCAGTAAGCCTCTTTACACCTCTAACAATTGCAGTTCTGCCGTCTATTTGAATATTTGCTCCCATTTTAATAAGCTCTTCGGCGTGCTTATATCTGCTTTCAAAAACAGTCTCTATAAAAACGCTGGTACCTTTAGCCAAGGTACATAATGACATGATTTGTGGCTGGATGTCAGTAGGAAAGCCCGGATAAGGCTGAGTCTTAACAACCTCTATAGCCTTAAGTCTTCTATTTGTAACTATATGGATTGAGTTATTGTATTCTCTTATTATACATCCACTTTCGCTGAGCTTTGCAATTACTGGCCTAATATGATCTGCAACAACATCCTTAAGAAGTAGGTTCCCCTCTGTAACTGCTGCAATTGCCAGGTAAGTTCCTGCTACTATTCGGTCCGGAATAATACTGTGCTCAACAGCATTAAACTTTTTAACACCTTCAATCTTAATTGTATTAGAGCCTGCTCCGCTAACCTTAGCACCCATTTTGTTAAGGAAGGCCTGTAAATCCTCTATCTCCGGCTCCATTGCCGCATTGTGAATAGTTGTCACTCCCTCAGCCGATACTGCTGCGAGCATTATGTTTTCTGTAGCCCCTACGCTTGGATAATCAAGATGAATCTCTGTACCTGAAAGCCTTGTGCATTCACAGTAAATATATCCGTGAGACTCAGTAATTTTTGCACCTAACTGTCTTAATCCAGCCAGGTGTAAGTCAATAGGTCGGGGACCAAGTTCACATCCTCCAGGATAAGTGACAACATTGTTACCCTATGTAATCGAATCTATGTTGGCATTAAGCTTTATTTCCAAACACTTGTCTTTGCTAATAACAATTTGATCAATTAGGAGCTCTATGTCACTTCTCTTCGGGTTTGACCCTTCTAATATCCTTTCAAATGCATCTGCGATGCTTTGCTTAGTATCCTTATTGACTGAGATATTCTCATTTTGAGCCTTCAACTGTGACTGAAGATAGCTCAAATGCTTAGCCCTTTCCTCAGCTAGCCTCAGAAAGCTCTCCTCTAGTTCCTTGCAGTGAGTACTGTCACTTATGCTTATAGCCAACTTTGCTTTTTGCAGCAGCAGCTCGTCGAGCTCCTGTCTGCAGCTTTGATATTCCTTTTTTAAATCATCCAACAATACTCTATTATATTTCTTTTGTGTAATTTTTTCCATATCTATTGTAAATTTTTTTTGGTTTAAGCTATCACATAAATAAGCAATATGCTCCTTGACTATCATAAGCAGCTCTCTCTCGCTTATACAGTGCCTGCTGCAGTGTTTCGAGCCATGCTTATGATATCTTCCGCATATATAAGATTTTACTTGATTTCTTGTGTATGCTATCATATAAGAACCACAATCACCACATATAATAATTCCTGAAAAAAGATTTATGCTGTTGCTACTTCCTCTGTAACTGCATTTCTTTCGTCTTTCTGCAATCAATTGAGCTCTATCAAAATCATCTTTATTTATTACTGCCTGATGGTTGTTTTTGAAAACAAACTGATCACTTTCAGCATTTTGCTTTGATTTCCCTTTAATACAGGTCTTTGTAGTTTTTGCCAACCTTAATGTTCCAATATATATATCGTTTTTTATTATTCTCTGTACTTGCGATGATGTCCATTTATCGCTTATTGGAGCCTTGTATATTCTTCCGGAAGATCTGTTTTTCGCTTTCAGGAATTGAGATGGTGTTGGGCAACAGTCATTGTTAAGATAATCAGCAATTTTTCTATATCCCAGGCCTTCAAGATAAAGCTTAAATATATTCCTTACTATTGCTGCCTCCTGCTCAGAAACAACCAATGCATGCTTGTCATCTTCGCTTCTTTTATATCCAAAATGTTCCTTAATAAGCATTTTCCCAATGCTTTGACTAGCCTTAATGCTGCTTCTAATTTTCCTGGATATGTCTTTAACATACATTTCGTTGAACCAGCTAAACAACCCCAGCATGTCGTTTTCTTCCTTTTGAGTATCATAACCCCCTGCTTCATTTGGCAGAATAAGTCTTTTATTCATGCTCTTGAGCTTTTCTATAAAAAGCAACGTAAGTGCATTATGCCTGCCTATTCTGGATAAGTCCTTAGCTATCACTACATCAATTTCATCTTTTTCAAGTTTTTTCAGCATTTCCAAAAAAGCAGGTCTTTCAAAGCTATAGCCTGACCAATTATCGTCCTCATAATAGCATATAACCTCCCAACCGTTTTTTCGTGCTTGCTCCTCAATTATCTTCTTTTGAGCAACTATTGATGTGTAGCTTTCCTTATCCTCATCTCTTGATATTCTTACATATCCCACTACTCTCATAAACGCCCCCATGCATCAGCTATTGCTTAAGATTTTCTCTACCGCAGCCTTTAATGGCTCAGTGCCAGAAAGAAATACATGCACAAGCTCATTTTTCTTAAGTTCAGTAATATAGTCTTTAATTTTCTCATCCTTTGCTTCAGCCCTGCTTAACCAAATAACTAGCCCATGCTTAGTTTTCTTTATATGCAAATTAACACTTCCCATTTAAATGATATCCGTAAGGTATAAACTGGAAATTGTAGACTTAATCCTCCGCTGGCCTTATAATATACTATGTATAGCAATACTTGTACTATCACATAAGTAAATTACAAGCTTTATAAAGTTCGAAAGGATGCATTGCCATGAACAGTAGAATGACAAACGAGACGCTGGGCCAGTATGTTACAAGGCTGCGAGTAAACAAAGGGCTTTCACAAAGAAAGTTTGCACAGCTCTCGGGTCTCAGTAATACCACGATTAGCCGAATTGAAAAAGGTGAGACTTTATGTCCGGACTTCGAAACCTTAAAGCTTTTGGGGAAATATCTTGAAGTAGATGAAATGAGCTTTCTTGGTGATGGCTTCATCCGTACAAGCAGCTATCAAGAATCAAGTGCAGTGATAATGGATGAGCTTTGCGCTGTAGAAGAAGAAATAGAAGAAGTTGAGCTAAGAAGTGTTCCAGAAAAGAAAAAAGCTGCTGAGCCGCCGATCCAGAAGGATATTACTCTTAAGGGAATGCGTCTTATAACTCTACGGTTAGAGAGAAACATAACTCAAAAGGAGCTTGGAGATTCAATTGGAGTTGACAAAACGACCATTTCGCAATTTGAAGGGGAAATTCTTAAACCTGATTATAATACAATTAAAAATATTGCCGATTACTTTGAAGTCAGTGTAAACTATCTCACAGGCAAACCCGAAGAAGATGATTTTGACTATGAGATGCCAGTGCAGGCTGAGCCGAAAAGTGATATTTTCAGGGTACAGGATAATGAGGTGAAAGGTATTAATACAGCCGGTGTATCGCTGTCTAAAGGATATTTGGAGCTGGCACTTGAGCTTCAACAAAAATCTGTTGATCCTGATGATGTCCGCAAGCTAATTGAGATAATCGAGAAATATAGATAGATATGTGCTCTGGCTGAATAGTAAATGCCAGAGCTTTTGTTTTACAATGTGTATGCATACCCTCCAGGATAGCTGATTTTTACTTGACCGCATCTAGACATCATTGCACCCAGTAGTATAATAGAAGAGCGCATTTCTCTTACTGGTCTTTCAGGGACATTTATATCTAACTCACCGTCGGACTTTACTATTAGTGTATTGTTTTCAAAATAGCATTTACAGCCAATAGTCTTCAAAACACCAATCAGAGTATCAACATCCCTAAGCTCAGGAACATTATGAACAATGGACTCATTGCTATTGATCAGTGTAGCAGCCAAAATAGGTAATACAGCGTTTTTAGCTCCATCAACCCTTATTTCGCCTTCAATCTTTTTACCTCCATTTACTATATATCTATCCATTAACTAACTCACCCCCAGGAAGCCAATTTTATAATCATATTACTATATTATGCGTAAGTAGATAAGTTGTTACAAATAAACCAGCCGAGGAGTTTGAGTCTGGTTTACAAAAACAGAGACGGACCGCCCGCATCGGACTGTCACGTCTCTTAATCATAAGCATATACCAGATATTAAGTCTACTACTCAGCTTCCGTTAACCTTTATAGTTTTTGATATATTAAGCAATACCCCCATATTGATCATCATGAAAAGCAGCGAGGAACCGCCTGAGCTTATAAACGGAAGTGATACTCCCGTTGTTGGTATTGATACAGTTGCAACTGCAATATTAAGTGCTACCTGAATTGCAACCATACAAACTATTCCTGTTGCCATTAGGCTTCCGAACATATCCGGACAGCTTAAGGCGATCCTAAGACCTCGCCATATAAGCAGGAGAAATAGTACAATAATAGTTGCTGTCCCGATAAAACCCAGCTCTTCACCAATAACTGCAAATATAAAGTCATTTTGAGGCTCAGGTATATAGAAAAACTTCTGTCTGCTATTACCCAGTCCAAGCCCAAAAATACCTCCTGAGCCTAAAGCAAGCAGCGATTGAATAGCTTGATACCCGCTCTTTAGAGGGTCTGCCCAAGGGTCCAGATAAGAGGTTATTCTAAGCAAGCTGTAGTGATCCTTTATCATTATAAATGCCGCCCCCGGAATTATTGGCGTAAGCCAAACCCCAAGATGCCACAGCTTAGTACCTGCTGCAAATAGTATAGAAAAGGTTATTGCAACAAAAATCATAGCCATACTCTTATTTGGTTCAAGTATTATTAGAACACAGTAAATGCCCATTAGTACTATATATGGCAGCACACCGTAAGTAAAGGTCCTTATCTTTTCCTTTTTCATACTTAGACCCTTACTCATAAAGACAACAAGAGCAAACTTGGCAACCTCCGATGGCTGCAGCCGTACCGGTCCAAGCTTAATCCACCTAAAGGCTCCATGTGAGTCAAACCCTATTCCGGGTACGAAAACAAGCACCAAAAGCACCATACTTACTATTACCAGCATCCACGACATATTTCCCAGCCGCTTATAATTAAACCTGCTAAAGAACCACATTGCAACCAGACCTAATAATGCATATGTACCCTGAGATTTTAGGTAGTAGTATTTATCATCATGCTTTATAAACGAAGATATGGAGCTGGCACTAAATACCATTGCTACACCCAACGCAAGTAAAATAAGCACTGTTATAAGCAGGGTGAAATCCATGCTATTCGTTCTTTTGACAGCCACTAATCATTCCCCCTCAAGCCCAATACAAGGCTCTTAAAAATGTTCCCTCTTTCTTCAAAGTTTTTGAACATATCCCAGCTTGCACATGCAGGTGACAAGAGGACGCAGTCTCCCTGTGCTGCAAGCTCGCTGCATTTTTTTACTGCCTCTTCAAGAGATTCTGCCTTATGCGTATTATAAAAGCCCATATCATGCGCTGTTTTTTCTATCTTTTCTGCTGTTTTGCCGATAAGCACCATTTCCTTTATTGTACTTCCAAAGGTTTTGATAAAATCATGATATTCGCTGCCTTTATCGTAACCACCTGCAATAAGTATAGTCGGCCTTGTCATTGTTTCAACAGCTTTTATAGATGAATCCACATTTGTTCCCTTGGAATCGTTATAATATATGACTCCATTTATCTCTGCAACATATTCAATTCTATGCTCTACGCCTTTAAACTCTCTTAGAGCTTTGGAAATAGCAGCTATTTCTACACCCATACAAAACGCCATCAAAGCTGCAGCCAAAGAATTTTCTATATTGTGCTTTCCAGGTATAAAAATCTCATTAATATCTATGACAATATGCTTCTCGCCATTCATTTTAATTACAAGCTTGTCATTTTCTATATAAGCTCCCTCAGAAAGCTCTCTAAGTCTGCTAAAATAATAAACCTGACTTTCTGCCCTGACAGCCAGCTGTGCAGTTTCTTCATTATCCCAATTTAGTATTAGATAATCCCCTGCATTTTGGTTTTCAAACACCTTACACTTGGCGTTTATATAGTTCTCCATTGTCTTATGTCTGTCCAGATGATCTGGTGTTATATTTAGAATCGCAGCAACCTGTGGTCTAAAATCCTTTGTTGTTTCCAATTGAAAGCTGCTAACCTCAAGAACAAAAATATCCTCAGGCTTTGAGTTCTTAACCTCAGTTATCATAGTATGACCTATATTACCTGTAACAAAGGTCCGTCTGCCGGAAGCCCTCATTATCTCACCAAGCAGAGCTGTGGTAGTTGTTTTTCCATTTGTTCCGGTTATGCATGCTATAGGGGTATTCGTAAGCCTATAGGACAGCTCTATTTCACCAATAACTTCCCTGCCAAGCTCGTAAGCTCTCTTCACCATAGGCAGCTCTAAGGGTACTCCCGGACTCATCACTACCAGATCTACCCCTTCAGAAAGCTCAACCGGATGTCCTCCACCTACATATTCCACATTGTACTCTTTTATCTGCTCAAGCAGCTCAACCGCTTCTTCTTTTGATTTCCTATCATTCAAAACTACTTTAGCACCCATATCCGCCAGCTGCCTTACTACAGGAATCCCAGTAACCGCAGCCCCTACAATCAGAACTCGTCTATCTCTTAAATTCATAGTGTTCGTCCTCTCTATTAGTATATATATGTCAATTTTATCCCAGCGCCAGAATTCCCACCAGACACAGTATTATGGTAACTATGGTAAATACCGACACAATTTTGGTTTCTGCCCAGCCTGAAAGCTCTAAATGATGGTGAAAAGGTGCCATCTTAAAAATTCTTTTTCCGCCAGACTTTTTAAAATACAGTACCTGTATAGTTACCGTAAGTGTCTCCCAGACATAAACAGCACCCACAATCAGAAAGAATAGTGGAAGTCTTGTAATTACAGACAGAGCAGCCACAGCCCCTCCTAATGCAAGCGAACCTGTATCTCCCATGAAAACCTGTGCAGGATGGGAGTTAAATCTTAAGAAGCCTAGCAGTGCACCGATCATAGTGCCGCAAAAAACCAGTATTCCTATTTCCTTAGTTACCAGAGCAATTATCGAAAAGAAGCCTAAAACCACAACCGTAACCCCACCTGCCAAGCCGTCGAGGCCATCGGTAAGATTTACACTGTTTGTAATCGCAACAGTAGCGAAAACAGTAAAAGGTATATAAAGTATGCCTAAGTCAAAGTTATATGATATGAAGGGAACTAGTACTTTCGTTCCTACCTGCTCCACGCCTGCACATATAAACGCCAAAAACAATGATATCAGCAGCTGTGCAATTATCTTCTGATATGCTCTTAACCCCAGCGATCTTTTTTTGACTACTTTTATGTAATCATCTGCAAAGCCGATTAGACCAAACAAAAAAGTAGTGATCAGAAGAAGTAACAGGTTCTTATCCCTGGAAAAAACCAGTGCTATTATAGCTGCCGGTATTAGAATTATTATACCGCCCATAACTGGTGTGCCGGATTTTTTTAGGTGGCTCTGGGGCCCATCATTTCTTACTGTCTGACCTGCCTTTAAGCGAGTAAGAAAAGGTATAAACACCGGTCCAGATGCTAATGCAAGCACAAAAGCAGATATTATGCAGATTATATATAGGTTATACTCACCTGTCATCATATTGTTCATTAAAAATTATCCCCTCTCGCGTAAAAATTCCACAATTTCTTCCATCTTCATACCCCTTGATCCCTTAACTAAAACAGTATCCTTCGGCATCAGTATATTCGGCAAACTATTTATTGCATCAGAATTGGATTCATAACAGTATATCATGCCTTTATAACCTTCATCAAGCGCACCTAATGCGATATCCTTAGATAGACTGCCCACAGTTACAAGCAAATCTATCCCTGTATTATTTATGTGCTTACCCACAGTTTTATGCAAATCACTTGTCATTTCGCCTAATTCAAGCATATCACCAAGAACCGCAGCTATTCTTCCCTGAGACCTGAAGCCCAAAAGTGAGCTTATGGCAGCGCACATAGAGTCCGGATTGGCATTGTACACATCATTTACTACCTTTATACCCATCTTTGTTTCAAATATTTCCATTCTGAGCTTTGAGGGTCTAAAGTCCAGTAAGCCCAGCCTTATTTCATCCATATCCATTCCAAGCTCCAGACCAACCGCTGCGGCACTAAGAGCATTATAGACATTGTGTATACCCGGAACAGGTACTCTAAGGGTATAGCTGCTGCCCTTTACTGTAATGTCAAACTGTACCCCTTCCTCTGCATTGTCCACAACGTTTGTAGCCCTTAAGGAATTGTGCTTCTCAATACCGTACCTTATAATTCTAAACCTATCTTCTTCAAAGGTTTTTAGCATATCATTATCACCGTTTATCACAGCAACACAGCCTTCTTTAAAATATGTAAAAATCTCTGTCTTTGCTTTTAAGATATTTTCTCTACTCTTTAGGTTTTCTATATGAGCAGTACCTACATTGGAAATAATGCCCATTTGCGGTCTTGCAATATCTGCAAGCCTTTCTATCTCACCAAGGCTGTTCATCCCCATTTCAAGCACCGCTATCTGATGTTCACTATTCAGATTCAAAAGTGTTAATGGTAAGCCTATGGCGTTATTTAGATTTCCTTGCGTCTTTAGGACATTATATTTTCTTCCTAATACAGCTGCTACCATATCCTTTGTCGTTGTCTTTCCCGAGCTGCCAGTTACAGCAACAACCTTTACTCCAAATTTACTTTTATAGTAGCTGGCAATGCTTTGAAGGGCAGTCAGGGTATTTTCTACTATTATATATGGTTTTTCTTTCAGCTCTAAGTCTTTCTCTGTAAGAACTACAGCTGCGCCCTTGTCTAAAACCTCATTTATATAATCATGTCCGTCAAAGCGCTCTCCCTTTAAAGGTATAAATAGCTCTCCAATACCAATCTTTCTACTGTCAGTACTTATGCCCGTAATGCTTAGCCTGCTGTCAATATTATATGCCTTGCCATCACATGCACGGATAATCTCATCAATGCAAAGGACCTCCATAATGCTTACTCCCCCAAACTTTTATAATGTCTAAGCTATAGCTCGTTAGCAACAAGCTCATGTACTACTTCCTTTTCATCAAAGTGGATCTTTCCATCCTTAAGCTCCTGATATGTCTCATGCCCTTTGCCTGCGAGAAGTACAACATCTCCCTCTCTTGCAACAGCCAAAGCATACTTTATGGCATCTCTTCTATTCTCAATGCATATGTAGTCGCAGTCTGTTTTCTTCATTCCAGCTTCAACCTGCTCAATTATATCAAGCGGCTCCTCACTTCTCGGATTATCTGAGGTAATCACGCAGTAGTCAGACATTCTGCCTGCCAGTTCTCCCATAATAGGTCTTTTTTCCTTTTCTCTATTGCCTCCGCAGCCAAAAAGTGTAATTATCCTCCCTCTTGTGTACTGCCTTACTGCCTTAAGAATGTTTTCCAAGCTGTCTGGTGAGTGAGCGTAGTCTATAATAACTGTATAAGGCTTATTGATTTGTACTACCTCTGATCTTCCCGGTACATTACGAATACTGGCTAAGCCTTCTCTTATGATATCCTTGTCTATACCAAGAGTATAGGCAGCGGCAGCGGCAGCAAGGCAGTTATAGACGCTGAACCTTCCTGGAATGCTGTTCTCAATATGTATTGAATAATCAGGGGTAACTAGCTTAAAGCTTACTCCCTTTTCATCATATTCTACATCCTCAGCCCTGATATCTGCCTCTCTATCTATTGCATAGGTAAGCAGCCTTGTCTTTAGCTTTTTTATATCATTTATTATTATTCTTCCATGCTCATCATCTGCATTTATTATATTGTAGCCTGAAGTTTTATAGAAAAGCTTCTTCTTAGCCTCTCTATAGTTATCAAAGTTTTTATGAAAATCTAGATGATCCTGAGTAAGATTTGTAAAAATACCAATTTTGAAATCACAGCCATCTACCCTCTTAAGCTCCAATGAATGTGACGAAACCTCCATAACGGCATACTCTAAGCCCTCGTCCGTCATCTCTCTGAATAACCCCTGGAGGTCAATAGCCTCAGGTGTAGTTCTAACTGAATCTATCGTTTTATTTCCCAGCTTAGCTGCTATTGTACCGATTAGCCCTGATCTGCTCCTGTTTGCATCTAGAATTGAACGAACTAAAAATGAAGTTGTTGTCTTTCCATTTGTACCGGTTATTCCAACAAGCTTCAGTATTTTTGTTGGATAGTTGTAAAAGGCGGCAGCGAGCAATGGCATTGTTGTCCTGGTATCATTTACCCTAATTACGTTTGCTCCTTCTATATAAATATCCTTATCAACAAGAATAGCTGATGCTCCTTTTTCGATTGCACTTTTTGCATAATCATGTCCATCAAGCTGGAAGCCTCTTATACATATAAAAAGACTGCCTTCCGTAACCTTTCTTGAATCATAAGCAATATTTGATATTTCCATATCCATTTTCCCTCTATAAGAGACTATATCTATACCCCTTAATACTGCACTTAACTTCATATGAGTCCTCCTCGAATATATATGTTTCAGATGGTTACTTTACGAGTCTTGACATATTTTTTGCTATGTATGCCAGACATTGCTTGTAAACACCATTAATATTATCCTCCACTGTTTGCAAAAAGGCAACTGGAATTAAAAACTTTAATTCCGTTGCCTATATTACTCAAATCCTATTAAGCTATTAAGGTTATTCTAAGACTGGTTTAACTGCAAGGATTATCTCAATTCCCTGATTAACCTGAGCACCTGCTTTAGGTGTTTGATCCAGCACCAAGGAGTTAATTGTGTAGTTCACTTCACCTTCAACAGCATACTTCAAACCACTCTTCTTCAAAGCTTCAATAGCCTCAAGCAAAGTCATATTCCTTACCTCCGGAACAGTCACCATCGGCTTCTGCATCGTAGCAGCCTCCTCTGCAGTATACTGTGGCTTGATATCCAAATAACGCAAGGTATCAGATACTATGCTTTGTACCACAGGTGCAGCAATTTGACCTCCATAGTATATAGCCCCTCTAGGTTCATCTATTACCACAAGTACTATTATTTTAGGATCATCTGCCGGTGCAAAGCCTATAAATGAGGATATATACTTGCCTTCAGCATACCTTCCATCCTCAACCTTCTGAGCTGTGCCAGTCTTACCGGCTACCTTGTAGCCCGGCACATATGCCTTCTTACCTGTACCGTTAGCAACAACCTCTTCAAGTATGTACCTCATAGTATCAGAGGTTTCCTTTGAAATAACCTGCCTAACAACCTTAGGCTCAAAGGTGTGTATAGCATTTCCTTCGTTATCAACTATCTTCTTAGCTATACGAGGCTCCATAAGATAGCCTCCATTAGCAACTGCTGATACAGCTGTTATCAGCTGCATAGGGGTTACTGAAATTCCCTGACCAAAGGAGGTAGTAGCAAGCTCTACTGCGTTTACTTGGCTAATATTTCTAACAATTCCCGTTCCTTCTCCCGGAAGTGCTAGATTTGTCTTTTCACCAAAACCAAAGGCTCTTATATACTTATAAAACTTCTCTGCCCCAAGCCTCTCCCCTACTGCAATAAATACAGGGTTGCAGGAGTTCATGTTTCCTTCTACGAAGGTTTGATTTTGGTGCGGATTGTGATTTCTCCAGCACTTAAGTGTACGTCCACCTACCTTAACATAGCCAGAGCAGTAGAACTTATCTTCTTTCTTAACTACTCCTTCCTCTACACCTACAGCAGAGGTTATAATCTTAAAGGTGGATCCGGGCTCATAGCTGTCTGATACAGCTGAATTTCTCCATACAGCTTCGAGCTCTGCCTTTCTTTGCTCAGGTGTCAGCGAGCTCCATTTTTCAGCCAGATGGTCAGGTATTTTGCGTGGTTCATTATTATCATAGTCCGGCTTAATTGCCATTGCCAATATATCTCCGCTTTTGGGATCCATAACTATAGCGGTTACTCTTTTTGCGTTGTTTTCTACCAATGCATTTTCAACATGCTTTTCAGCAAAATGCTGTATCACTTCATCTATAGTCAGCACAAGATTTAGACCATCCTTAGGCTCATAGTACTTTGTATCACTGCCGGGAAGCTCCCTTCCATGAGCATCGTACATATTAATTATCCTTCCGGGATAGCCATTTAGGTATTTGTTGTATGTAAGTTCAACCCCATCCGCGCCCTCATTATCAATATTGGTAAACCCAAGTACAAAGGATGCAAAGTTTGCTTGAGGATAAAATCTCATAGAGCCATCTGCATATGTTATTCCCTTTAAGTTTTTCTCTCTTAATAGCTTTACCTTGTCTGAATCAACGTTTTTCTTAATAGTTACGCTTGCTCTTTTTACAGATATTTTGGCTAGCAGCTCCTCCTTGTTCATTTCCAGTACTTCACTGAGAGCTTGAGCAACTCCTTCAGGGTCTACCACATTGGCGGGGCTTACTGAAATTTCGTAGGCCGTAGCACTTACTGCCAGCTCCTTCCCATTTCTGTCGTATATTACTCCTCGTTTTGATTTTACCACAGTATCTTTAGTCCACTGCTCCATAGCCTTCTGACGATACTCACTGCTGTTAACTATCTGTATAAAAACCAAGCGGCCTATTAATGCAATATAAACTGCAAAAAAGCCCGCAAGCATAAAAAGTAATCTTTTTTTGATTGTTCTCTTAATACTCACCATTGTAAAGTGCACCACCTTGTTTTGAAGTCACAACTAATCCAACACCTTAAGCAAATTAGTCAGCATTCCGCTCAAATAAGCTATGTACTTGTTTTCATTTACATCTGAAATATCATGATACTGACTATCAGCATTGTTCTTCATTGGTGCAACAGCTGCCGCCTTAACGTACACTATTTGTGTATGCATATCCGGATACTGCATTCCCAGCTTTTCTATTGAAGTCTTTTCGAGAGTATCCAGATTTATAGTCTTCATTATCTTAACATTAAGGTCAGTTTGATCTCTTAGCGCTTGATTATAGCTTTCCTTAAGATTTCTATAACCAAAGCCCAGCTCTGCTACATAGGCATACCTAGAGATAACAAATACGCTTAATACAAAAATAAAAGCTATTTTAAAGATATGCGCACCAGTCCTGACCTTTTTCTTAGGCTTAGCTTCTGGCAGCCTTTGGGGCTGCTTTTGGGGCTGCTCAAGGGGAAACTGATCCAGGTATTGTCTTTTGCTATAATCATATGCTCTATTGTCGGCTACTACCAATTTTATTCCCTCCTATCCCCTTTTAGAACCTACTCTTTCTGCTACTCTAAGCTTTGCACTCTTTGATCTGGAATTGTGCTCCAGCTCTTCTTCTGTTGCTGTTAGTGGCTTTCTTGTTATAACCTTTAACTCCGGCTGCTTTCCACACATACACACCGGTATGCTTGAAGGACAAATGCATGGTCTTTCCAGTTCGTTAAAAAGTGTTTTAACTATTCTGTCCTCCAGCGAGTGGAAGGTTATTATCAAAAGCCTTCCTCCCGGCTTAAGCAGCTTTACGCAGTCCTTAATTGCACTCTCTAGTACGTTTAGTTCATCATTTACCGCAATCCTAAGTGCCTGGAAGGTTCTTTTTGCCGGATGTCCACCTTCCTTCCTTGCCGCTGCGGGTATGGCCTTCTTTATTAAATCAACTAGTTGATATGTTGTTTGAATTCTGCTTCTTGTTCTTTCCTCGCATATGAATTTAGCTATCCTATCTGCCCATCTTTCTTCGCCATACTCCTTGATGATATGAGTCAGCTCTTTATGAGACAGTGTGTTTAAAAGCTCTTCTGCAGTAATTGTGCTACTCTTATCCATCCTCATATCAAGGGGGCCATCCTGCATGTAGCTAAAGCCTCTATCCTCTTGGTCTATTTGGTGAGAGGAAACCCCAATATCTAAGAGTATTCCGTCTACTGCTTCAATACCCTGATCTTCCATAACAGCTTTGATGTTTTTAAAGTTATCGTGTACTATCCTAACACTGCTTTTGAACTCCTTCAGCTTTTCTGTAGCAGCTGCTATAGCCTCCAAGTCCTGATCGATCCCTATCAAGAGACCTCCGGGAAGCATGCGTCTTGCTATCTCAGTTGAGTGTCCTGCACCGCCAAGAGTGCCATCCACATATATACCACCTGGTATAACTTGCATATGCTCTAATATTTCATTTAACAGTACAGGTATATGTTGAAAATCCAAGCTTCTTCACCCTCTATACTAAATTCCGAGCTGTGACATTTTTTCTGCCACATCCTCATAACTAATATTTGCATCATCATTGAATTTATTCCATTGGTCTGCACTCCAGATTTCAATTCTGGTAGATACACCAATAATGACTACATCTTTATCAATATTTGCATACTGCTTCAAACCTGTTGGTATTAAAGTTCTGCCCTGCTTGTCTATTTCTCCTTCATTAGCACCTGCAAAGAAAAACCTTACAAAAGCACGTGCATCCTTATTTGTCATAGGAAGGTTTTTCAGCTTCTCTTCCACTATACTCCATTCCCTTAGCGAATATACAAAAAGACAGTTATCCAACCCCTTAGTCATCACAAAGCGGTCTCCCAACTCTTCCCTGAACTTCGCAGGCATTATTACTCTGTTTTTGGGGTCTAAGGTATGTTGATATTCGCCAATAAACATATACTCACCACTTTTGTAACACTTTCATTCCACTTCGATACCATTTCGCACCACTTTATTCCACTTTATGTGTAATTCTATATGTTTTTGAAAAATCCTTCCTAGTTTTTATAATTTATCCATAAAAAATAAAAATGGTACATTGGACCTAGTCCAATGTACCATTTTGCATTTTCATCTTAGTTCCTTGATGAATTTCCATAGTATTGATTGATTAATAAATCAAGCTCAACGCTTTTATTATATATCTTTTCATAGCTTGCATCTTGCGAAATCAATATATGTAGCTGCTGTCTCACCTGTTCAATCTGATTTTGTATAATTTTAATCACCCACCCAACTTCTTTAAAAGACATAGTTATATATTAAATGGGTGTATAGAAAATAGTCAAATTTTACTATATATGATTTAGTACCAAATACCTATGTTTTTTACAAAATTACACCATTTTTCTCAATTTTATGCATCAATATGCATTTATCGTCAAAATCTATGCTTAGTGTTATTTTTTGTAGTTTATTGTAATATGCGATCATTTCTCTTTCTGAAATAAACAAAAAGAGCTCCAAAGCAAAGAATTGTAGCGAGACTTATTAGCTGAGCTGTTCTGAAGCCTAAGAACATCAAGCTGTCTGTCCTGAGACCTTCTATCAGGAATCTGGCTACAGAGTATAATATTCCGTATAGCAAAAAGACCTCTCCATCCGTCTTCTTATGCTTTCTATAATACATCAGAAACAAAAATACTAAAAAATTCCACAAGGACTCATATAAAAATGTAGGATGAACCTTTACCCCATCCACCACAATGCCCCAAGGCAGGTCAGTTGGTCCTCCATGAGCCTCATTATTGAGGAAATTGCCCCATCTTCCGATTGCTTGCCCTATTATTATGCTGGGAGCAACTATATCTGTGTTTTCCCAAAATGACAGCTTTTTAACGCGGCAAAAAACGTATCCTGTAAATACTGCCGCAATCAAGGCTCCATGTATAGCAAGACCGCCGCCACGTATGTTAATTATCTCCATAGGATTAGCAGCATAATAGCTCCACTCGAAAATAACATAATACAAACGTGCACCTACTACCGCTGCAGGTATACACCAAAGTGCAAGGTCAATAATATATTCTGGGTTGTAGCCCAAGCGTTTTGCTTCTCTGTATGCTAAAAGTATACCGATCAGCATTCCTGCAGAAATAAGTATTCCATACCACCTGATGGAAATTCCAAAAATCTCAAATGCAATGGGGTCCATATAATACCTCCTGTTAGTGTTATTATATTACTCTTTAAAATGTCTTCCTGTTTGATTATAAGTATTATAAACACTGACTGTCAAGTCTATTCGGAGGTATTATATGCCTAATAGCCAAACTCAGCTATACATCAGATATCTCTACCCTTGCCTCTGTGATTTCCATGATAGAAGAAAAGTCCTTCTTTTGCAGATAATCATCATATGCAAGGTATAGTGCCCATATGACATTCCATAAGTCTCCCTCTGCATTTACTACATTAAGCCCAATATCATTGAGAGCTTCCTTTCTGTTTATACAATAGCCGTGTGAAAAATAGCTTTCAGTCATTATTTTAGTTACAGCTTTGGCTCTCTCTTTATTGTTTTTGAACATATTATTTGCAAGCAGTGCTTCTGCATATTGGTAGGATGCCTTTATTGACTTTTCGTAATCACCAATTATCCATGGATCCAGCTTGTCAGTTATTGTATGAACAAGTGACGAAGTTATCTTCGGATTTGCACTCTGACAAATTCTTTCCTCAAGATAGTCAATGCAAAGACGTATCGACTGAACCGGAACCCACAAATCGCTATAGATGGGGTGCTTCACTAAGGGGTCAATAGGTCCTAGCTCTGAGGTAGGCCCCATAATTATTTCGTCTGCTCCTATTGCAATCATTGTTGCCGCACTTTTCGCTACAAAGGGTATTATTACTCCAAAGTAATCACAAAACTCTCTAATAAGATTTACAATCTTATAAGGGGTATCAACTGCACCACCGTAGCTATTCAAAAATAGGTCTATTCTTTTTGTTTTGCCTATACTGCATAGCTGCTTATATAGAGGAACAAGCACATAGTCATCCATTGGGTAAAAAGACATATAGGATATTACTCTGGTGTCCAATGCACTTTCTATACTCTTTATCAAGCTGATACGTTTCTTATTGGAAATGTTGCTCACATAAAAAACCCCTCTCGTGAAGTGAATTTTTTCACATAAAATTGGCATATGGAATTTCATAGATTTAGCGCGGTTTTCCATATCAGCCGTATCTATTAGTTATAATATGTGTAGCCAACTTCTTTAGTGAAAAATAATATTCCAAAAAGGCATAAAAAAAGTGCATTTCCGTGAAATATGGAAATGCACTACTCTTTTTATTATTCTTATAGTGAGTTAACCAAGCTTACTGAAGCACTTGAGCCTATTCTGCTAGCACCTGCTTCAATCATCTTAAGAGCCAGCTCTAATGTCTTAACTCCACCTGAAGCTTTAACACCTAGCTCTTCGCCTACTGTTTTTCTCATTAAAGCTATATCCTCAGCTGTCGCTCCTGAAGTTGAGAAGCCGGTTGAGGTTTTTACATATTCAGCTCCTACCTTCTTAGAAAGCTCACAAGCAATAACCTTTTCTTCATCAGTTAAAAGACAAGTTTCGATTATTACCTTTAGAAGAGCCTTTTCCTTACAAGCATCAACAACAGCCTTTATGTCCTTCTCCACAAGCTCGTACTTGCCGGATTTCATAGCCCCGATATTGATTACCATATCAACCTCTGTAGCTCCCAGCTCAATAGCTTTTGCTGCTTCAAAAGCCTTTACATCAGGAAGAGTTGCTCCCAGAGGGAAGCCTACAACCGTGCAAACCTTAACCTCTGAATCCTTAAGCATTGAATATGCAAGCTCAACATAGCCCGCATTTACGCATACGGAAGCAAATTTGTACTCCAGTGCTTCCTTACATAGCTTTATAACATCATTTTCTGTAGCGTCCGGCTTTAAAACTGTATGATCGATATATACAGCCAGTGTGTTTTTGTCCATTTTCATTCCTCCAATTAATTTTACTTTACTATTTCTCCCATATCCCCGTTCTTGATGCCTGCTGAATTTCCTTCCTCAATGTCAATATGCATGTCTAATGCAAACTCAGGATGTACTCTTACAACTACATTTTCAAACACAATAGCCCTTTCGTCACCAACTCTTACCTTAACTGTGTCCCGATCCTTAAGTCCAAACTTTGGTGCATCGTCTGTGTGCATATGTATATGTCTAGCTGCGACCATAACACCCTTGTCAATCTGAACATGCCCCTTTGGTCCTACTATCGTACAACCTGGAGTTCCGTTCATATTGCCGGAAGGTCTAACAACTGCATCAACCCCTATTGTTCTTGCATCAAATACTGAAATCTCTATTTGAGTTTCAGGTCTAACCGGCCCTAATATTCTTACACCCTTTAGTGTAGACTTTGGCCCTACTATATCAATCTTTTCCTCGCAAGCAAATTGACCTGGCTGTGATAAGTCCTTCATAACAGTCAGCTCATGACCTTCTCCGAAAAGTATATTTAAGTGCTCCTTTGAAATATGCACATGTCTATTAGACATGCTTACTGGTACCATTTTTTCCATTTTGATTTCCTCCTAAAATTTTTATTTAATATTTAAGTGCAGTTCTTAAAGACCGCTTTTCAAAGCGCTATAAGCCTTAAGCATTATTGCACATTCTATTCGCTTCCGTTGCAGCTTGCATTCCATTTCATAGGGCTTTTTCAAGTCAGCATTAAAGGCAACCGCATTGGCCTGACAGCCACCGCTGCAGTAAAACTTAGCCCAACAGTCCTTACAGCACTCTTTATGATATACTGTATTTTGAGAAAAATCTCTTTGCAGCTGCTTGTTCTTTATACCTTCATGGATATTTCCAACC
>CALJSV010000250.1 GCA_937976095.1 uncultured Clostridia bacterium
ATGTAGCAACGATGAGGATACTCCTTTTATAAAAGGAAGCTTTGATATAGAGCAGGGCTTTATAATGCCTGCAATGATAACTACATAAAGAGGAACAAGCTATGAATAGCCCGATTTACTGAGGATTTCTCCTTTACTAAGCAGCTAATATAAACCGATGAAGAGAAGTCAACATATCTTAAATGGCTGTACTGGAATTTGACCAAAGCAATGGAACAAGGTTTGTTAATAAAGTATAGTGCTTGGCTGGTTTGCAAAAATATTTGCGAACCAGCCAAAATTATTCTTGACAGAGAAGATTATATGTAATATATTACATATATAGGTAACACATTATGTATCTTAAGGAGGTAAGCTATTGGAGGATTCATTTTTGTTAGACAGACAAAGATTTATATTCGGAACAATATTCCTGCTTGCAAACAAGCTTCAAACCATAGGTGACAAGTACTTGGCAGAGGGAGATATAACAGTAAGGCAATGGTTTTTGACAATAATGATTATTCAGTTTAAGGGAAAAGCTCCTACCTTGGGTGAGGTGGCAGAGCTTATGGGAACCTCACATCAAAATGTTAAGCAGCTTGCAATAAAGCTGAAGGAAAAGGGTTTTTTGAGCTTTGAGAAGGATGAGAAGGATGGCAGGGCTCTCCGTCTAAAGCTGACTGAAAAATGCTTGGAGTTTTGGAAGGAAAGGGAAGAGAAGGACAATGGTTTTATAGTCGAGCTTTTTAAGGAGCTCGGTGAAGAAGAGATAGTAGCAATGTGCAGTGGCTTTAATAAGCTCTTAGAAAAAATAGAAAAGTTTAATATTTAATCAAATTTTTTTAAACATATATGTAATGTATTACGTATATAAAAGGGATGTGGAAACGAATTGTTATGCATAACGACGAGCTATTAAACAGAAAAAGATACATAATTGTAAAGCTGCTGAGTCTGTCAAGCAAGCTAAAAGTCCACAGTGATCGCTCTATAGCAAATGATGGAGTAACTATAAAGCAATGGGTGCTTATAACAGCTATTGCACAGTTTGAATCTGTGAATCCTTCACTGACAGAGGTAGCAGAGCTTATGAACAGCTCCCATCAGAATATAAAGCAGCTTGCTCTAAAGCTCCAGCATAATGGTTATATCCAAATGGAAACGGATGTAAACGATCATAGGGCTGTAAGGCTGAGGTTAAAGGAGAAAAGCTATGAATGCTGGAGAAGAATAGAGGAAAGGCTTACCAGAATGCTTCAAGAGCTTTTTCAAGATTTTGATAGAAACGAAATAATTCTGCTTCATGAGTGTCTAAGTCATCTTAGTAAGTCATTTGAAAGTAGATTTAAAAATAAAAACGTAAGGATTTAAAGGGGTGCATATTAATGAAATTATTACTGAAGGTTGTGTTAGCACTAATTGTGCTTGTTGTACTGGTTGTCGGTGGAGGCATATTCTTTTTAGCAAGAGGAATAGAGGCTGGGGCTGAGGTATCAGTAAGCAGTTTAGATTTGTCTAAGGTTAAAGATGGTATATACAACGGTGAATACAAAAGTGGAAGATGGACAAATGAAATAAGCGTCGAAGTAAAGGACAGCAGAATAGTTAAGATGGCAATAGTAAAAGACGTAATGTTCGTAAAACCAGAGGTGTCAGGTGAGCTGTTTGCTAAGGTATTGAAAAAGCAAAATACAGATGTCGATGCTGTATCAGGAGCTACTATTACAAGCAAGGCTTATCTAAAGGCTATAGAAGATGCCTTGAAATATTAATGAGGGGGTAGTATATATGGGTACATTAATAGTATATTCAACAAAATACGGCTGTACGGAGGACTGTGCTAAAAAGCTATCAGAAAAGCTTAATGACGGAGCAGTGCTGTGTAACTTGAAGAAAGATAAGGCACCGGAGCTTTCCAAGTATGACAAAGTAGTTATAGGAGGCTCAATGTATGTTGGAAGCATTCAAAAAGAGGTAAGTGAGTTCTGTAAGAATAATTTAGAGAGCCTTAAGAATAAAAAGCTGGGGCTTTATATATGTGCAATGCAAAAGGATGATGTTATAGAGTCAGAGCTAAAAAGTGCTTTTCCGGAGGAGCTTGGTGCAAGGGCAGCCTCAAAGGAATGCTTTGGAGGAGAATTTATATTCAGCAAAATGAATTTTCTCGATAAGCTTATAGTGAAGAAGGTCTCAAAGATTGACAAGGATACATCAACAATATCAGTGGATAAGATAGATAAGTTCGCAGCTGCAATGAATAACGTTTAGTGGTATGAATTAAAAAGGGGCTGTTGCAAAATAATATAGAAATTCCATTATCTTATATTATTTTGCAACAGCCCTTTTTAGTTATTTTTTGGGTGTATATGTCAGTTCCGCAGCAGCTGTTTCATTTTGTGCTCTATCAACAGCTGTTATAGAGTAGGCATATGACTTTTTGGTGCTTGCAGTTGTATCAACGAAGGACTGATCTGTCTTGCCGGCTTGTCTTTTTAACTTCTTAATTACTTTCTTATTGGAGCCATCTGCATCTCCGCGGTAAATCAAATAATATGAGGAGTCATTGGCCTTATCATCCTTCCATGACAGCTTTATGCCATTTTTTGCTGCGGCGGCGCTTAAGCTTTTCGGATCTGTAGTGGCTTTATGATCCAGCCATGGCTTAGCTGGCGGTAGTGCTGGACTGCCGAAAAATTCACCTTTAAGTACATCCAAAAACGCGTTGTTAATCTGCTGCTCTGCTGTTAATGAGCCCTTATTATTAGCAGTCTTTAGAAGATATCTGTAGCTAAAGAAGCTGCTACCCTTTATTTCCTCGTACATTGAGTTAAATCGGAGCTGGTTTGGCACCTCTTCATAGTTTTGCCAGGAAACATTTTTACTCGCGTTTGAAATATACTTATAATTAGCATGTCCAATATATAGTTGGCACCTTGTATCCTTTACTACTGATGACCACCAATCTGTTACCTCGGCATATGGGGCTGCTTTTTCTGCAAAGGTCCAGTATACCTGAGGGATTATATAGTCAATCCAGTCATACTTCACCCATTTTCTTGTATCTGCATAAAGATTATCATAGGATGCAAAAGAGGTTACGGGGGTAAGAGAGCCCACGCCCTCAGCACTTCCCTCAGGATGCTTGTCATAATGTCCCCATATTCCATAAGGACTGATACCAAACTGTACACTCTTACCCTTCTGCTTGTTATAGGTAGTTATTGAGTAGCTTATGCTGGATATCATATGATCCACATTGCTTCTGCGCCAATCTCCTACATCACTAAAGGCTTGTCCGTACTTTTTAAAGGTTTCCTCCTCCTCGGGAGCGAACCATATCTCCTTGCTGTTTACGCTTCTATAGGGATAAAAATAGTCATCAAAATGAACAGCATCTATATTATAATTTCTTACTACCTCCATGACGCTGTCGTGCACATGCTTTATTACAGCAGGCTCTCCAGGGTTGAGGTGCAGCTTCCCGTCGAACTTATAAACCATACCTTCATTTTTTCTAGCCCAGTTATTAGCTGCCAGGGTGGATAGAATTTCCTTATTAGTGCTCTTATGGTCAGAGGAGGTAGTTACTCTAAAGGGATTAAACCATGCATGGAATTCCATTCCTCTGTTGTGAGTCTCATTAATCATCCATGCAAGTGGGTCCCAGTTAGGCTTTTTACCTTGTGTTCCTGTCAAAAACTCTGACCAAGGGTTTATTTTAGAGCTATAAAAAGCATCAAGCTTTGGTCTTACCTGAAAAATAACAGCATTCATATTCATAGCCTCCAGGTTGTCCAGAAGCTTTGTGTATTCCTTTTTATAGTTAGCTGCTGATAGTCCTTTTGCTGAAGGAAAGTCAAGGTTAAAAACTGTAGAGACCCAAACTCCTCTAAATTGCCTATGCTGAGCTTCTGTCTGCTTTGGTATATATACCTGGTTGCCCTTTAGAAGTATTGGATCTTCAGTGCTGTATCTTTTTAGAGCTATCATTTCTTTGCTTTTGGTAGAATTGCTGCCGGCAATAGGCATATAAAGGCTGTTAAAGCATAGGGTCATGGCTAAGACTGTTGCTGCTGCTGCTTTGAATATAGTGCGTTTCATAGAGCTATCCTCCCTAATCCTTACTTGTTTTTGTCATTATATAACATAATCAGACAAAATACAAAAACAATGGTGTTACAAATTTTAGTGGATTTGATTTGGTAGTAAGTAAAGTTTGCCTTTTAAGAGGAAGCATTGGAATGCAAGGTCATTGATAGGACCATCCTTATACTTGATATATTTGCACAGCGCGCAAGGACAAGAGAAGCCCAGCTGCAGGTTGAGGTTGCTCAGCGACAGACACAGCGAAAAAAGCGCAGAAAGAAGGAAGTGCCGGTAATATCTCTGGTTGGCTACACAAATGCCGGAAAGTCAACCATAATGAATGCTTTCGTGGAGCGATACAGTAGCACCTCAAAAACAGGTGTTTGAGAAGGATATGCTGTATGCCTTAACAAGTCAGACCTAATAGGAGTAGAGTCACCTAAGCTGACTGCTGAAGGTGTATTCCTTTCGGCTAAACACAGAGTAGGCATAAGTGAGCTTTCTGAGCTAGTCAGTAACAGCATATTCAAGGATTATGTATAGTGCGAAATGCTGATACCCTTTGATAAGGGTGAGCTTGTAGCGCATTTTAGCAAAAACGCACATGTAGTATCTATAAGCTACGAAATTGAAGGAACAAAGCTAAGTCTTGAATGTAACAAAGCCGACTTTATAAAGTACAATAAGCATGTGATACATGCCTAAGAAAAACGAGCAGTATGGTTTTTGTGAGCCATACTGCTTGTTTTTTAAAAATCACTATT
>CALJSV010000251.1 GCA_937976095.1 uncultured Clostridia bacterium
CAAAAGGAAGACCGGCAGCATATATACCGGAGCTTTCGAAGGTAAATCCCAGCCTCTTAGGGGCCTCGATAATGGATTTGGAGGGGAAAAGCTGGGATACCGGGGATTACAATGTGAAATTCACAATACAAAGCATATCAAAGACAGTGGCTCTGCTTCTGGCTATAATCGACAGGGGAGAGGAGTATGTTTTTGGCAAGGTCGGAATGGAGCCTACAGGGGATGCCTTTAATTCCATAATAAAGCTTGAAACCATAAAGCCTGCCAAACCATTGAATCCTATGATAAATGCCGGAGCTATTGCAGTGGATTCTATGATATTAGGGGCTACAACTGAAGAAAAATACAGTAGGCTGTTGAGCTTTTTTAAGCTGCTCTGTCATAATCCTGAGCTGGATTATAATCCTGCTGTCTATATATCAGAAAAAACAACCGGATACAGAAATAGGGCTTTAGCACACTTCATGAAGGATTCAGGTGTAGTAGACGGAGAGGTTGAAGAGGTGCTGGATCTATATTTCAGACAGTGCTCTATAGAGGTAACCTGCAGAGACATCGCAATGCTAGGTGCAGTGCTTGCAGGCGACGGTATAAGTCCTGTATCTGGAGAGAGACTGGTGCCAAAGAGTCTGACCAGGCTTGTTAAAACCTTTATGGTTACCTGTGGTATGTACGATGCTTCAGGTGAGTTTGCTATAAGAGTCGGACTGCCTGCCAAGAGTGGTGTAGGTGGAGGGATAATGGTAGCAGCTCCAGGTAAGCTTGGCATTGGAGTTTTTGGACCTGCTTTAGATGAGAAGGGCAACAGCGTTGGAGGCTTTAAGGTTTTAGAATATCTCTCGAGAGAGCTTGATTTGAGCATATTTTAAATACTCATAAAATATTTATATAATGCTCGTATATTTATAATGAGCTGACTGACGGTTAGTGTTGAGGAGGAAAACCATGAAGAACATTTATAAAGTGCTGATTGCAGTAGCTATAGTATTATATCTGCTTAATTCTATAAGTTGCTTTGTATTTGCGGAGGATAAGGAAGCAAATAAGGTATTTGATGATTTAACTGACATAAGAAACCTTGAGGCTTCTGAAATGTACAATAAACTGTTGGAGTATGCTCAAAGCATACTAGCTATGGAGAAAGAGGCCGTAAAAGTAGAAAACACACTGGATAGCATGTACTATTTGGGGTATGCACGAACCAGCTTTAGCATTTCCAAGTTAAACGAGCTATTTGAGTGGAAGGTATTAGAAACACAAGAGAGCAGCCCTTTCTTTAAAAGCAAGGAGTTTGAGGATTATTATAAGCTCAGGTTAGACAGCTTCAGCGGGGATGCACTTTTGAAGCTTAACCTTTCCGACAAGTCATATACAGCTGACTCTACTAAGAGCTTTAATGAGTACTTTGATAAAATTATTTCAGATACGGTAGTAAAGGAAAGGCTTATCTTTCTTACACAGGATAAGCTGCTGGATAAGCTTACTGAATTAGGAGCATCCGATTCTGACAATTATCTGCTTAACGTTCTTCTAATGAAAAAGGACAGTAATCTAGACTCAGTGAGAAGGTTCACATACCAGCTTTATGAGAGTAGAATAAGACTTGCGCTGCTTGAAAAAAAGCTGGAGCAAAAAATAATAAAGCTTCAAGAAAAGGCCGGAAGAGTATCAATGAGCGTCTTTTCAAATGTCGAAGGGGCATTAACTACTGAAAATGGTACGATTATTAAGGCGTTTAGCAAGGTAGATGAGGGGAGCTATAAGTGCATAGTTCCATTTAGTACAATTGTTAATACTTCGTCTTATAATTTAAAGCTTTCTTTAAAAAATAAGGAATTATTAAGCTTTTCAAATAAAGAGCTTTCAAAGGCTATAGGGTTTGACGAAAAGGGAGGTATAACACTTAGTATAGAAAAGGCAATAGAAGCTCGCTCAGGCAAAGAGGCTCCTATTATTAAGGATGAAGGCTCAAATAAGCAAAATGGAGAGCTCGATAGCTATAAGCAATTTTATGATACACATAAGAATAAAGCAGAGGCTATTATAAGTCATATTATGAAATACAGCTACTACAGTGATTTGAAATCAAAAAACCTAAAGAATAGCTATGTGATTAGCTTTGAATCTGAAAAAACCAGCTGGAAGGAAAGCCTTAAAAGCATGTTGCATGACTTCCAATACTCAGGCGGTAGCGATAGAGGCTACAGCGATGATAAGAATTTGAGTGACTTTGTATTGTTTATTAGGGACTTTGTTAACTATAATAGAAACGAGTCTAGTCAAAGTGCAGACAAGAGCAAGCTTATAGGAGATTTTAGACAGAACGTACTAAGCTTTATGAAGCTGGAAGAGGCAAATGTTTGGTTAATAGACATGATGTATAAGATATTTTGCACTGAATAGAGTGTAAAGCTAAGTCATAAGCTGCTGATATATAAAATGTCAGCAGCTTATTTTTGTATAAAATGCCCTATTGGTGGATATGAATATACTGTGGTAAAAGAACAGTTGGAGGTATAAAATGCAAAAGATTAAGGATCAGAATGTTAAGAAGGTTGAGCTAGTCACCTTGGGTATAGATGTTGGCTCTGTCAGCATAAATGTAGTTGCAGTAGATGAGCAAAACAGGGTCTTATCAGCACAGTATCTAAGGGGAAATGGACAGCCTCTGGAAGCTGTAAGAGCTGGTCTGATTAACTTAAGAGAGCAAATGGGAGATGACATAGAGATAGTTGGTGTGGGTGTTACCGGAAGCGGAAGACAGCTTACAGGTGTAATGCTAGGTGCTGATATAGTCAGGAACGAAATAACTGCACATTCAAAGGCAACTATTGCAATGGTACCTGAGGCTAGAACAATTTTTGAAATCGGAGGCCAAGATTCTAAAATAATACTGCTAAGGAACGGAATGGTTACCGACTTTGCTATGAATACAGTGTGTGCTGCAGGTACTGGCTCATTTTTGGAGCATCAGGCAGAGAGGCTTGGTGTTCCAATAGAAAAGTTTGGAGATATGGCACTAGCTGCTGAACGAGATGTCAGAATAGCAGGAAGATGTACTGTATTTGCAGAGTCTGATATGATATCTAAGCAGCAGTATGGTTTTTCTAAAACAGAGATAATTAAAGGACTATGTGAAGCCTTAGTACGTAATTACATAAACAATCTTGGAAGAGGAAAGAAGCTTGAACCTCCTTTTGTATTCCAAGGTGGTGTTGCGGCCAACAAGGGTATAAGGGCTGCTTTTGAAAAAGAGGTGGGACATAGCATCATAATACCTGAGTACTATAACGTAATGGGAGCAATAGGCTCTGCTATACTTGCAAGAGAGCAGACACAAGGCGGTCGCATAAAAACAAGCTTTAGAGGCCTTGAATGCATAGATCATTCCTTTAGCCCCACAAGCTTTAATTGCGAAAGCTGTGAAAACAGCTGTGAGGTAATAAAGGTTGATCTTGATAACAAAACAGTAGCAATGTGGGGAGATCGCTGCGGAAAATGGACAAATTCTATTGTAAGCTAATCTATTGTGCTAGCTAATATAAAGCAATAATGTTACGTGGCTAATAATCTGTTGGCTTGCTACAGATTGCACCAAGGCAGAAATGCTATTGGGTAGTACTTTGGTGCAATTACTCTTCCGCTTCGCATACAGATTCTAAGCCACTTCACAGATTGCTTATTATTAGCTAGCACAATGAGCTAATTTAATATAGTTAATAAGAAAATCTTAAGCTAAAAGGCATATATTTATACCCTCCGTAATAATTTTATATAAGGATATCTTATGAGTACTTATATTGGATGGGAGGGATAAACATGAAACCTAAGATAATCATACTGAGTAAAAGAAATCTAATGATCTATGCTGCAATACTATTGTTATTAGTAATAGGTCTCGTTGTGTTTTTTTCAATGAGAGCTGATAGAAGCGGTGTTCCATCTTCAGGATATGCATACCTGAGGTTTAAGGATGGGGTGTACATAGGTACAGAAAAGACTGACTATGGTAATATCAAGACTGAGGTTACCATAGTAAACTCAAAGATAAAGGATATTAAGCTTCTGGAGTTTCCGGTTAAGTTTATTGAGGAGAATGCAGCATTAAAGGATGAAGTTCCACAGTTGATTTTTGAAGTTATTCAAAACCAGAATGTGGTAGCACCAAAAGCGGCTACAAATTCTGCATATGTACTGAATAAAACTGTGAAGGCTATAAGAAATGCATTAGATCAATCGCTTTTGAACAGTTAAAATAATAAGGGCTGACCTAGAAAAAAACTAGGTTCAGCCCTTATTTTTAGTGATTTGTATTGCAGCCAGGACAATATCCAAAGAAATATAACTGCTGTGTTACCAACCTATAGCCCGTTTTATTGCTTACCTGTTCTAAAAGGTTAAAGAGCATTTCATCATCTACATCCTCGACCTTGCCGCAAACTAAGCAGGTTATATGAGGATGCTGGTTAACATTAGCATCATACCTGAACTTATCCTCACCTACATTTAACTCCTGAACAAGATTTAGCTCCTTAAAGACCTCTAATGATTTATAAACAGTTGCGAGGCTCATGGTAGGATATAGGGGCTGCAGCTTATTATAAATCATATCTACAGTTGGATGCTCCTTAGTGCATCTAAGAATCTCATAGACTGCTATACGCTGGGGAGTCACCTTAAACCCCTTTTCCTTTAATGACTTTACAATATCGATCATATACATCCCTCCAGCGAAATACTTATAATACCATACATCAGAATAGATTAATAATGTTAATTTGTCAATAGTTGCTAGTTTTTATGTCGAATTTTTCATATGAATGGTAAGTTTTAATAGATAAAGGATTTTAATTAATAATACTTATTTATATTATATCATTTTTTGTTACAAAGTAAATAGCTTTTGTGAAAATTCTGACAAGATTATTTATAGGTATGTTATAATGAAAGAGCATAGGATTTCGAAGCAAAAACGGATACAGGAGGATTAAGAATGAGATATCAAATAAGACAAAAAATATTTAGCTTTGGTGATAATTTCACCATAAAGGATGAAAGTGGACAGGATAACTATATAGTAAGAGGAAAGGTTTTTTCTTTTGGTGATAAGCTTAAGATTGAAGATATGCACGGAAACGAGCTGGTATATATAGAACAGCAACTTTTCAGGTTTCTACCTGAATATAACATATTTGCAGGCGGACAGCATATGGCTATGGTCAAAAAGGAATTTACTTTTTTTAAGCCTAAGTTTATCATAAACAGCCAGCTGGGAGCTTATGAAATAGAAGGAGATATTTTTTCCCATGATTTTACAATACTAAAAAATGGAATGATTGTAGCTGTGGTGAGCAAGCAATGGTTCTCCTTTAGTGATACCTATGGAGTTGATATTTCTGGTAATGAGGATCAGGCATTTATGCTTGCTCTCGTAATAGTGATAGACCAAGTCCTACATGATGACAAAAACAGAAGATAGAAAACAAAAAAACCCCCGAAAGGGGGTTGCAAGCTGCTGATATACAAGATATGTCAGCAGCCTTGTTTTATAGACCAGCAGATTTTTTAACCGCAGCTTGATGTGTACTATCAACCTTATTTCCTTTATGGGTCTTGCTTCCTTTAAAATGTATGCAGAAGTGACCATTAAAGTTGTTGTTTTTTATTGTATAGTTTCCATGTGGCATACCATTCATAGATCCTGCTATGCTTTTACCATCTACAGTAACAATAACAGCTCTTCTATCCCAGCTCCAGCTTCCATAAAGCTCCTTCATTACAGCAGTATCTTCAGCAGTAAGAGGCTCAACGTCAGCGTGGTTATGGCCTTGATTTCTCTTGATATTAAAGGTTTTTCCGGTAGCTAGATCTGTAACTACAGCCGTATCTCCCACTTTGAATATGTACTGCACTTCATCAAACCAGCTTAAATACTCTCCAATCAGCTTTCCTGAGTTGTCCGAACTTACTGTCTCAGTTGTTGTTGAACTGGTATTAGTATTTGCATTAGTGTTAGTATTAGTATTGGTTTGAGTCTCGCTTTTGCTGTTAGTAGAAGCTGTGCCGGAGCTGTTTGAATCAGCTTCATCTCCAGGGATAATAAGAACCTGTCCAATTTTGAGGACGGATTTCTCAGTTAGGTTATTTGCCTTTAATAAAGCTGAAAGTGATACTCCATAATCTTCAGCTATTTCAGAAGCGGTATCACCTGAAACAACAGTATGAGTGCTCGAAGCTGCATTAGAAGTATTATTACTGTCAGAAGTTGAGTCTGTCTTCTTAGCATTTGGTACCATAAGCTTGTCTCCGATTTGAAGAACAGAGCTTTCAGTAAGATTATTCTCCTTTAGTATGGAGTCTGTTGTAACACCGTAGGCCTTAGCAATTGACCAAACTGAGTCGCCTTGCTTCACGATGTGTATTACATTTCCATTTTGAGAAGACGAAGATCCTCTTGAGGTTGTAGTCTTGCTTTTCTCAGCTACTTTTTTCTTCAAAAGCTCTACAGTAGCTGAGCCTACTATACCGTCAACTGTAAGCTTGTTGTCCTTTTGAAAGGCTTTAACAGCATCCTCAGTTATGGAGCCAAAGTATCCTGTGCAGTCTTCGTTAAAATAGCTCAGCTTTTTTAACATTTCCTGCATGCTCTTAACCTCGTCTGACTTGTCGCCCTTTTTTAAGGTAGTGCTGCTTGCATAAACACCACAGCCCAGGCTAAAAAACACTGCTAAAACTAAAGTGAAAATAAAAAGTTTTTTGAGTAAGGTCTTCTTCATCAAATATCTCCTCTCGTTAAGCCTACGAGGTTAGTTGACGGGTTCGGGTTGAGAGTAACCCTAAACGATTATTGTATAAACGAAGTATATAAAATAATCGCCATACACCCCAGTTAGGTACGGTCCCCCGCTTCCTTTTGGAATTCGGCTGTCTTGTACTACATTATACTATAAACCCATTAAAATGGAAAGCTTGTATTAAAAAAACAGCATTTTTCATATAAAGATGTTAATTATTTGTTAAGTATATACTAAATATAGAGGAA
>CALJSV010000252.1 GCA_937976095.1 uncultured Clostridia bacterium
AGTGTGAAAAGTTTTGCGAGCAAAGCCAAATGGCTACTTTTCAAGTGGCTCAACAGGAGAAGTCAAAGAAGAAGCTATACGATTGACGCATTCTTCAAAGGTTTACTGAAAACTTTTCCAATCATTGAGCCGACAATTAAGGTTAGCTTATTTTATAGATGAAGAATATGATGTGAAGAGCCGTATGCCTTAATAGGGCACGTACGGTTCTGTAGAGGAGCATGGGCGGTAACGCCCGTGTTTACTCAAGAAAAAATCATTATTGCAATAGAATTTTGACGTGGGGGAAAAATGATAAAGATAATTATTATGGCACTAATAGGCGGGGCTATTGGCTGGATAACTAATGTCCTTGCAATAAAAATGCTTTTTAGACCTATAAAACCTATAAAAATACCATTATTTAATCTGAAAATTCAGGGACTCATACCCATGCGTAGAAATGAGATTTCAAAAAGCATAGGGGAAGCAGTGGAAAAGGAGCTAGTCAATATATCTGAGATTTTTGATAAGCTTGTGACAGCTGAAAACAAAAAAGAAGTTATAGATAACATTAAGCTTAAGGTAGTTGCGTCCGTTGAGTTAAAGATACCTTCGATAATACCAGGCTCAATACGTGGAAAAATAGTTGATTACATAGGAGATCAAATAGAGAAGGAAAGTGGTGCTATATTAGACAGCACTATAGATGACTTTACAGAAAGAGCTATTGAAAGAATCAATATCGGACAGATGGTTGAGAACAAAATTGATGAGTTCGAGTTAGAAAAGATAGAAGAAATGATTATAAAACTTTCTGCGAAGGAACTAAAGCATATCGAAATACTTGGAGGCGTGCTTGGGGTAGTTATCGGTCTTATTCAAGGGATGATAGTTCAGCTTTTCTAAGAATTTATATGCTAAGTTTATTGACACTGCTTAATTATTAATATAAAATATAATATAATTTCATATAGTAATGGCTATGATAAGGAAAAGTAAGATATGGATTTCCATAAGAGAGGGTGCACCTAGGCTGTAAGCGCACCTTGGACTATATATCTGAATACCACCTTTGAGCTATTGGCTGAACCTACCTGTAGTATTAAGTCAAATCGTTGATAACGTTATAATCACTGAGATATGAGGCAAGTAAAATATTTGCTTCGTAATTAGGGTGGAACCGCGAGCATAGACTATCGCCCCTTTATGGGTGCTAGTCTATTTTTTTATGCTAAAAATACAAGGAGGAGTAAAAATGCTAAAAGTAACACTTAAGGATGGTTCCGTAAAGGAGTTTGAACAGGGAGCTGCAGTGGAAGAGGTTGTAGCATCAATAGGAAGTGGTCTTTTAAAGGCTGCAATAGCAGCAAGAGTAAATAATCGAGTTATTGACCTGCCAACAAAGCTTCATGAAGACTGTACTTTGGATGTATTAACCTTTGATGATGCAGATGGAAGATGGGCATTGAGACATACTGGCTCACACGTTTTGGCTCAGGCGGTTAAAAGACTTTTTCCAAATACTAAGCTAGCAATAGGTCCTGCTATTGAAACAGGCTTCTATTATGATTTTGACACAGATAAGCCATTTACTGAGGAAGATCTTACTGCCATAGAAAAGGAAATGGAGAAGATAGTTAAAGAGGAGCTTTTACTAGAAAAGTTTGTACTACCTAGAAACGAGGCCATAGAATATATGGAAAAGCTTGGTGAAAGCTATAAGGTGGAGTTGATTTCAGAGCTTCCCGAGGACGAGGAAATATCCTTCTATAAGCAGGGAGAATTTGTTGATCTTTGTGCGGGTCCACATGCACCTAATACAGGAAAGCTCAAGGCTATAAAGCTTTTAAGCGTAGCAGGGGCATACTGGAGAGGTAGCGAAAAGAACAAAATGCTGCAAAGAATTTACGGAACTGCTTTTGTTAAGAAGAGCCAGCTGGATGAATACCTTAACATGCTTGAAGAAGCAAAGAAAAGAGACCATAGAAAGCTTGGCAAGGAGCTTGACTTATTTAGTCTTCATGAGGAAGGCCCTGGTTTTCCTTTCTTCCATCCTAAGGGAATGATCCTAAGAAATACTCTTGAGGATTTCTGGAGAAAAGAGCACAGGAAGAACAAATATCAAGAAATAAAGACTCCTATTATATTGGATGAAGAGCTGTGGCACAGGTCAGGACACTGGGAAAAATACAAGGAAAACATGTATACTACAAAAATAGACGAGGGTGATTTTGCATTAAAGCCAATGAACTGCCCTGGTGGTATGATTATGTATGCAAGAGAGATGCACAGCTATAGAGACCTGCCTCTAAGAATGGGTGAGCTTGGACTGGTTCACAGACATGAGCTTGCAGGTGCACTGCATGGTCTAATGAGAGTAAGATGCTTTACTCAGGATGATGCACATATTTTTATGATGCCATCACAAATAAAAGAAGAAATTATTGGCGTAGCAAAGATGATAGACTCCTTCTATAATCTGTTCGGCTTTGAATATCACATGGAGCTATCAACAAGGCCAGAAAAGTATATTGGTACTGTTGAATCTTGGGATGTTGCAACAGAGGCATTGAGAGATGCTCTTGATACCTTGGGCAGACCATACAAGATCAATGAAGGCGATGGTGCCTTCTATGGACCTAAGATAGACTTCCACCTGAAGGACAGTATAGGTCGTACATGGCAGTGCGGTACAATTCAGCTGGATATGCAGATGCCTGAACGCTTTGATCTTACCTATGTAGGTGCAGATGGAGAAAAACATAGACCTGTTATGGTCCATAGAGTTATATTTGGAAGCATAGAAAGGTTTATAGCTATCCTTACAGAGCACTTCGCAGGAGCTTTCCCAACCTGGCTTGCACCAGTGCAGGCGATAATCCTTCCTATATCAGAAAGACAGCTGGACTATGCAAAGAAAATAGCTGCTGATATGGAAGCCTTGGATATAAGGGTAGAGGTTGATATACGAAATGAAAAGATAGGCTATAAGATAAGAGAGGCTCAGCTGCAAAAGATACCATACATGCTGGTAGTAGGCGACAAGGAAGTTGAGAACGGGGAAGTAGCTATAAGAGCTAGAAAAGAAGGCGATAAAGGAGCTATGAAGGTTGAAGCCTTTAAAGAAATGATTTTGGAAGAGATAAATACAAAAGCAATTAAATAAACTAAAAACTAAAGGCGAATTATTTACTTCGGGAAAGGTGCTGGAGCAGATATATTCGCCTTTTTATTTACATTTTGATTTTTTTGGCATTATCAGCTAAAATCATATTAATAGGCTTTTCCTAGGAGGTACTGATGAAAAGAGCGCTTACATATACTATGGCTGTAATAGCCTTAATTATTATATCTATATCCTTTGTTCTGATGAGTGGACAACCCATAGACTTTGCAAAGGATGTTTTTGTTTTTCTGAGAAAAGAGGCAGCTCAAAAAAGACTGGTTGTTGGCTGTGCTGGTGATGCCATTAGTCTTGATCCTATAGATACTACTGAAATGAACTCAGCTAAGGTGACAGTAAACATATTCGAAACCTTAGTTAAGTATGACCAGGATGGAAATACCATAGCACCTTGTCTTGCGGAGAGCTGGAAGTCAAGTGAAGATGGGCTTACTTGGGTGTTTTATATAAGACAGGGAGTTAAGTTTCATGATGGTTCTACCTTTAATGCTCATGATGTAGTATTTAATTTCCATAGGTGGATGTACTTGGATAACCCGTATCATACAGGCCAATTTAGCTATTGGAACTATATATTTGGCGGATTTCCCGGATTCGTTAAGCATGTTATCGCTTTATCGGATTATTCTATTGAGATTAAGTTGACTAAGCCATATGCACCTTTTTTGAGTGCTCTTACAATGCCTGCCTTTGGTATATCAAGTCCCGATGCTATTAGAGAGTATGAAAAGGAGTATTTTAGAAGACCGGTTGGTACCGGGCCCTTTGTTTTTAGCTCGTGGGATCCTAACAAAAATATCATATTGGAGCGTAATAACAGCTACTGGGCTACTCCTGCAAAGGTAAAGGAATTGGAGTTTAGGGTAATTCCATCCAGTATGGATAGACTGGAGCAGCTAAAGCTTGGCAAAATTCATATAGCAAATAATCTAGAGCCGGATGAATATATCGAAGCTGAGAGAACATCTGACCTCAGGTTATATCTAAGACCTTATTTTAATGTAGGATATATAGCGCTTAACAACGAAAAACCTCCGTTCAACAGCAGAGAGGTTAGAGCTGCTATCAGCCATGCTATCAATAAGGATGATTTAGTAAAAAAGGTATTTGTCGATTTGGCAAAGCCTGCAAAAACGTTTATTCCGCCATTGTTTTGGGGCTACAACGAGAACATAGAGCCATATGAATATAATCCTCTAAGAGCTATAGAGCTTCTAAAGACTGCAGGCTATACAAAAGGCTTTTCAAGTGTTCTTTGGGTAATGGATACACCCAGAGATTATTTTCCTAAGCCAATGCAGGTAGCGGAGTATATAAAGGAAAGTCTGGAGCAGGTCAATATTAATATAGAAATAAAAAGCTTTCAATGGGATGAATACCTAAACAAAATAGATAATGGAGAGCATGAGCTTGCCCTTATCGGCTGGACTGGGGATAATATTGACCCGGATAATTTTTTGAACACATTGCTGTCATCAGATAATGCCAAGCCGGGACTTGCGGGAAACTATGCTTTTTACAAAAATCCGGAGGTTGATATGCTGCTTACACAAGCAAGACAGACCTCGAATATGGTATTTAGAAAAAACTTATATAGAAAGCTGTTAGAGATAGTTAATTATGAAATGCCATCAGTTCCTCTAGTGCATACGATGCCCGTAGTAGCAACAACAAAATCCGTAAAGGGCTTTGTTCCGTTTGTTACAGGGGTTGAATCCCTGGAAAACGTATTTATAGAGGAGGTGCAAATTGAGTAGTAAAAAATATTATTTCAATAAGCAAAATTTAATATTGATAACTACTATACTCCTTTTAACAGCTTTTGCGGCATTGGGGCTAAATGCTCTATATACAAATGGTACAAAGGAACTAAAAACCTTTTCCATGCCAGGACTTCCAAGACCAATAGCCAGGGAGGATATAATAATAACCTCAGCAGGACAGAGTACAGATGCCTTTATAATCAGGGATATGGCAAACCAGCTGATGCTGCACAATTATTTCATGCCTCAGGTGACAGGGGAGGATTTGAGCAGTGAAAATACCCTTGTGCTTGTCGTAGGATATAGCTCTGTAGGCTTGAAGCTTCATAATACAAGCTATAAGAATGAGTTGGACCGCTTGACAAAGCTTTTAGAAGCAGCAAAGAATAAGGAAAGTATTGTCATAACTATTTATATAGGTGGAAAGGAAAGACGTGGACAAAAGACTGATGAGCTTTTGAAGCTGGTTTCACCTTATACGGATTATTTTATAGGAACAAGGGATGCCAACTTTGATAATTTTATTGGAGAATTGGTTGGTGAAAGCAAAATGACAGTTACATTAGTAAAAAACATCAATAATATCTCCTCGCCTTTTGCCTCGGCATTTAGATAGACCTATTTTGTATGAATACGGGTAATTATATGAGATTTATTAAGCCAATGCAACGCACATCAATAATAATAATTGGATTTCTTTCAATAATAGCCGGCTTAATGCTGCCTGTATACAGTCAAGGTTCATGGTTTGCTATTGTTGCTAAGATCAGAGAGGCAATCAATGTTGGAGATAGCGGTCATTTGATTTTGGCTGCTGCTTCAATGAGCTTTTTGTATGCAGTTAAGAGCACTCTTCTTTTTTTGGGTACGATTCTAGTAGTATATCATTCACGGTTAAATGAAAAAGTAAAAATGCAGTATTTGCCTTTTGTCAGCTTTTTAATAACCTTTCTTTTGCATATGGTAAACTCAGATGTACTGGATTTGCCATGGGAGCCGTATTCAACTGTTCCGGCGTTAATAATAGTCTTGCTTTTATTCAATAGAATATATGGTGAGACTAACAGCTTTATTCATGTGCTAATTGTGGCAATACAGGTGTTTTTCGCATTTCAATGGGTAAACATAATGCCTATGTTTTCCATTTATAATATGGGAATAAACGATCTGTCCAGTAGTATAAAAATAGCAGGTATATACTTAAATGCTTCTACTATTTTGAATTTCACAGGCTTTGCATTTTTTCTGCCCTTTATATTTTCTGCCTTTATAACTGCAACTCTTTTCATTAGCTATTCCAGAAATATAAGCATGATTCGCGAGAACTATTTAAAGGAAAGCGAAATTCAGCAGATGAAATCAAAGGCTTTAGAGGATAGAATTTATTCAGAGGTAAAGTCCCTTGTTCATGATCTAAAAACTCCACTGGTAACAATAAGAGGTCTGAATTCATTGCTGGCAGCTACAAAGGACAGCGGAAAGCTTGATGAGTATTGTGAGAGGATGGAAAACTCAGTAATCAAAATGAGCGAGATGATAACCAGCTTTCTGTATGAAAGCTCAAGACAGAAGATAGAGGTAAAGGACCTTATTAACTATGTCAGAGCACAGCTGCCACTGGAGGACCAGTCGATTGAAATAAAAATATCTTTGGAGGGTCAGCTGGAGGATATATATATTAATAAAATCAGAATTGCCAGAGCGATTATTAATATAATGGAAAATGCGATTTTAGCTCCTTGTGACCATTTTTCTAAGGTAATTGACTTTAGGGTTTCTACAATAGAAACCGGAATAGAAATAAATATCGAGGATAATGGAAGAGGAATAAGGGACGAAGATATGCCATACATCTGGAATGTAGGGTATTCGAC
>CALJSV010000253.1 GCA_937976095.1 uncultured Clostridia bacterium
AATAGTGTAGATGAAACCTTTAATATAGGGTATAGACTTGGAAGGCTTCTTACTAAAGGCAACATAATTTGCCTGTCAGGGGATCTGGGTGCGGGTAAGACAGCTTTTACCAAGGGCATAGGAAAGGGTCTCGGTGTAGAGGAATATGTCACCAGCCCTACATATACAATAATAAATGAGTATAGTGGTAGAATTCCACTGTTTCACTTTGATGTTTATAGACTGGAGAGCGTTGACGAGATGTATGAGCTGGGCTATGAAGAGTACTTTTTCGGTGAGGGCGCTGTAGTCCTTGAATGGGCAGATAATGTTAAGGAGATAATCCCCCCGGAGAGACTTTGGATAACTATACTTAAGACAAAGGATGACAATTCTCGAGAGATTATACTGGAGCCAACCGGCGATAAATACCATGATTTAGTAAAGGAGCTAGCTAACGATGAAGGTACTGGCAATTGATACTTCCAGCGCAACAGCTACAGCCGCTGTGCTTGTTGATAGTGTACTAGTTGGAGAGTATACACTAAACAGTGGGAAAACTCATTCTCAGAAGCTCCTTGCAATGATAGAAAAGGTGCTTAGTGACTGCGGTATTAAGCCTTCTGAGATAGACCTGTATGCCTGTGCTTCCGGCCCGGGATCCTTTACAGGTCTTAGAATAGGCGCGGCTACTATAAAGGGTATGGCTCATGCTTTTAATAAGCCGGTACTGGGTGTTCCCACTCTTGATATACTTGCATACAATATGTGCGGTTATAATGGTCTGATTTGCTCTGTGCTTGATGCACAAAGAGATACGCTATACAGCGCGATATATTCATTTGATGAAAATAAGCTTATAAGGCTAAGGGACTTAAAGACAATAGCTGCAGAAGAACTTATTAAGCTTTTGGAAAGCGAGGAAAGGCAGGTTTTACTGCTGGGAGACGGGGTTCCACTGCTTAGAGAACGAGTACGGGACTCGCGCAACATTAGAATAGCACCGCCCATATATCAGCTTCCTAGAGCTGCAGCCTGTGCAGCGCTGGCGGCAGAGCTGTATGATAAAGGAGAGCTCCAAGCATACGACAGCTTTGTTCCCACATATATTAGAAAATCTCAGGCTGAGGACGAATATGAAAAAAGACTGAAGCTGGAGCTTGCAGATATGACCTTGGAGGATGTTGATGCTATTCATGAGATTGAAGTGCTCAGCTTTAAGACCCCCTGGACCAAGGAAGCCTTTTTTGAAGAGCTGACCAACAATAAGCTGGCCAAGTACATTGCTGCAAAGGTAAACGGAAGGCCAATAGGCTATGGCGGCATGTGGTTTGTGCTGGATGAGGCTCATATAACAAATATAGCCATACATCCTGATTTTAGAGGGCATAAGCTGGGTGAAAAAATAGTACAGGCACTTATAGCAAAGGCTGTTGAACACAAAATAACAAAAATGACCCTTGAGGTAAGAACCTCCAATACTGTGGCTCGGAGCCTTTATAAGAAGCTAGGCTTTATAGACTATGGCATTCGCAAGGGTTATTATTATGATACCGGAGAAGATGCGGTAATAATGTGGAAGGAACTATAATATCTGCGGCCGCTTTGGTCGCTTTATTTTTATTTTATCCTAATCAGACATTTAATTATTTACTTCGTACATAGATATAGAAGGAAAAAGGTGGCGATGAGTTTGAGTGCCAGTGACTTGGAAATAATTAATCAATGTCTGAAGGGCGATATGGGGCAGTTTGAGGTCTTAATAGAACGCTATAAGAAGTTGATTTTTAATACAGCCTACAGAATGATGGGAAACAAAGAAGAGGCTGAAGATGTATCACAGGAAGCTTTTATCAGGATCTATAATTCACTCTCAAAATATAATCCTGAATTCAAGTTTGCTACCTGGGCACTTCGGATAACGACTAATCTTTGTCTTGACCATTTAAGAAAAAGAAAAGGGGAAACTGTACCTATTGATGAACAGTATGATCTTGGAGATGGTAAATTAACCCCTGAAGAAGAGTACATACGGAAGGAAAAGCAGAAGCTTGTACAGAATGCTATAAGCAAGCTTCCGGATAAATATAAGGAATTCTTAATCATGTTTCATCATAGAAATCTTTCCTATCAGGAAATTATGGATATAACAGGAGAGTCCCTTACAATAGTAAAAAACAGACTGTACAGAGCACGGCAAATGCTGAAAGAGTCTCTAATGAATACAGAGAGGGAGAGTGAGAAATATGCAATGCCGGGAAATTGATGCTTTAGTAATGAAATACCTTGATGGAAATATTAGTGAAATTGAAATGGAATTAATAAAAAAGCATAACGAAAATTGCGCAAGCTGTGCTGAAGAATTTGCCGTTTTGAGTGATGCGATATATACCTTAGAGGAGCTGCCTGATATAGAAGTGCCCGAAGGCTTTACTGCAAGGGTTATGAGCAGCATAAAGGAACAAAAACGCTTTGCTCTCACTCCACAGATTGTGCTTCTTTGGATAATAGGCCTTGCCGGGCTGGCAGTATTTATGATCAATGTAGTGATGTTCGCGGTTATACCTGCGATAAAAAGCTCAGGAATACTGATTGCTGCATACAATATCATGGTATACTCAGGAACAATTATTAGTAATGCTATTAAGGACTTCTTTGTATTTGGTTCACTTGCTCTTAGCAAGCTCCTGATTTTCAGGACCATTTTGTTAAGTGAATACTTGGTATTTGTAGTAGCAAGCATAGGCGTATTTATTGCAGCCAATATGCTAATAGTAAGAACTCTAAAATTGCAGCAAAAGCTGTAGCTAACTTTTGCTAGAGGGAGGATAAAAATGAAGCTTAATAAAATGAAGGCTCTAATGCTGGTTATCGGTATGCTTGTACTGCTTACTGCGTTTACGATTAAATCCGGCTCAGGAGATAAGGTAGCTTTTTTTACAGATGTGAATGTACCGGCTGATCAAGTTATTAACGGCAGTGTAGTGGCTATATTCGGAGATGTTAAGGTAGATGGTGCTGTTAGAGGGGATGCAGTAGCAATATTTGGAGATATGACAGTAAGCGGAACCATCAATGGAGATACTGTTGCAGTTATGGGAGCGATAAGGCTTAAGGGAAGTGGAGTCATAACTGGCGACGCAGTAGGCATCGGAGGGGGAATATCAAAAGACTCAGGTGCAGTTATACGTGGGGAAGAAGCGGATGTTAACTTTGGCATGGGTGGAGGAAGCTTTATCCCTGTTATTACTATAGCTTCGGTGATTGGCATATTGATTACCTACGCATTTTCCTGGCTGATAGTCATTATAGTTCCCACCAGAATAGAGGAAATGTCGCAGCAAGCCTTTTCAGATATGGGAAGAAGGTTTGGAATA
>CALJSV010000254.1 GCA_937976095.1 uncultured Clostridia bacterium
CATCACCTTTTTCTTTGCTACTGCTTATGAATAATGGCACAAATAAAGAGATGCGCACTCTATGGCGGCATCTCTATTATCACTTAAGTGTATCGTTAGCCTCATCAACCAGCTCTTCTATCCTTGCTGAAGCATCACCTATTCTATCAAGCTCTGATAATTTAGAAACATAAATGAGATATTCAATATTTCCTTCAGGTCCTTTTATTGGGGAATATGTAAGTCCGAGTATTCCAAAGTCCATTTCGTTTTTGCAAAAGCTTACTATGCTGTCGATTACCTCTGCATGTACTGCTTTGTCTCTTACTACGCCTTTCTTGCCAACCTTTTCCCTACCAGCTTCAAACTGGGGCTTTATCAGGCATACTAATCTTCCGTCATCCTTTAGAAGGTTTTTGGCTGCCGGCAATACCTTTTTAAGAGAAATAAACGAAACATCAATGGAAGCAAAATCTGCTTCCTCACCAAACTGTTCAGAGGTTACGTATCTTATATTGGTTCTCTCCATGCAGACAACTCTCTCATCTGTTCGAAGAGACCATGCCAATTGCCCATAACCAACATCTATTGCATAAACCTTAACTGCTCCATTTTTCAGCATACAGTCAGTAAAACCTCCTGTAGAAGCTCCAATATCTATACAAGTCGTTCCACTAAGGTTTATTTCAAAATGCTTTATTGATTTTTCAAGCTTAAGGCCGCCTCTACTAACATAAGGTATTGCATTCCCCCTTATTTCTATATCCGAAGCAGCAGACACCTTAGTTCCCGGCTTATCAACCTTATTTCCGTTTACATACACTTTGCCTGACATAATCTGACTCCTTGCCTTTTCACGGCTTTCAGACAGTCCTTTCTCTGTAATTATTACATCCAGTCTTTCTTTTCTGTCCTCCATAGAGACTCCTTCCACTAATGGGTGCATTTCAGATCGCTTAAAATTGAACTGAAAACACTATCTTCATCCATACTCTCCAGCTTATAAAGGTCAGCTACCTCTCCATGTACAATATACTTATCAGAGTAAGCAAATGCTTTAACTCTTACGTTCTTATTATTCTGATTATAGTATTCCATTATGGAGCTTCCCATTCCACCTGCTAAAGCGTTATCCTCAATTGTATATATAGTCTTAAAGGAATCAGCTGCTGCAACAAGCATTTCGGTGTCCATTGGCTTAATAAACCTTGTGTTTATTAGTGTGAAGCTATAGCCTGCCTGCTCCAGTCTTTTCACTACACCATATGCAGTAGAGGTCATTTTCCCTTCAGCTATTATGATACCATCCTTGCCATCCTTCAGGATTTCACTTTTCCCATAGCATAGAGCACTCTGTTCGCCTTCAAAAACGCCTTCTTCCCCTCTTGGGTATCTGATGGCCACAGGAGAATTTAGACTAAAGGCCAGCTCAAGCATACGCTCAAGCTCATTGCCGTCTTTGGGGCTCATTATGGTAATATTCGGTATATGCCTCAGATATGAAATATCAAATATGCCATGATGCGTTTCACCATCACTGCCAACAATCCCAGCCCTATCAATAGCAAAAACAACCGGCAGCTTCTGCATGCATACATCATGTACTATCTGATCATATGCTCTTTGCAGGAAGGTAGAATAAACCGCAAAAACAGGCTTAAAGCCTCCTGCTGCGAGTCCAGCACAAAACGTAACTGCATGCTGCTCAGCTATGCCTACATCAAAGAACCTATCCTTGAACTTTTTTGTAAACTCAGTAAGTCCTGTTCCATCAGGCATTGCTGCAGAAACAGCCACTATTTTGGGATCACGCTCTGCAAGCTTGGTGAGTGCACTGCCAAATATGTTAGAATAGCTTCTGCCTGTTGATTTTGTCGCTACCTCACCTGAAACCTTATTGAAGGGACTAATCCCATGATACTTCTCAGGTAATACCTCTGCGTACTTATAGCCTCTACCTTTTTTTGTTATGACATGAATCAATACAGGATAGTCGCTGTAGCACCTTGCACTCTTAAGCACTGCCTCAAGGCTGGATAAGTCATGCCCATCTATTGGACCAAAATACTTAAAGCCAAGCTCCTCAAATAGTATTCCCGGTACAAGTAGGTACTTCATCCAATTCTTGAATTTTTCAGCTGCATTAAATACGGGCTTTCCAATAATTGGTATTCTTTTTAAAATATCCTCTACTTCAGATTTAAGCTTGAAATATGCAGGTACTGTCCTTATTCTGCTTAGGTACTTTGACAGACCTCCAATATTTTTTGAAATAGACATATTATTATCATTAAGCACTACTATAAGGTTTGTAGGAAAATCACCCGCATGATTAAGAGCTTCAAAGGCCATGCCGCCTGTGAGAGCGCCATCTCCTATTACTGCTGCTACCGAGTAGCTCTCCTTAGCCAAATCCCTTGCCTTTGCCAATCCAAGAGCTGCTGATATAGAAGTACTGCTGTGCCCTGTTTCAAAAGCATCATGCTGACTTTCTCCTCTTTTTGGAAAACCGCTTATTCCTCCAAAGGTACGTATAGTCTTAAAGGCTTCTCTTCTATCTGTAAGTATCTTATGGGCATAGGATTGATGACCCACATCCCATACTATCTTGTCCTTGGGCGAATCAAAAACTCTATGTAAAGCTAGCGTAAGCTCAACTACTCCAAGATTTGACGCCAAATGCCCTCCATTTTGAGCTACTACATCAACAATATATCTTCTAAGGTCATCAGCCAAAAGCTTTAGCTGCTCCTTATTCATTTTCTTCAAATCATCTGTTGACTTAATTTGATCTAGTGTCTGATACATCTTTTACCTCTTCTTATTCTATCTGATAAGGAAATTTGAAACTAAAATACCTAAAACTGCTCCTGCAAGAACTTCCTTAGGGGTATGCCCTATAAGCTCTTTAAGCTTTTCATTTTCAAGTCTTTTATTATGAGTGAGGTCATCTATTATTATGTTTAGAATCTTTGCTTGATACCCGGCTGCTCTTCTTACCCCGGCAGCATCATACATTACGACAAACGCAAAGCATAAGGACAATGCAAAAATTGAGGAGCTCCATCCGTGTATTTTCCCAACAGCAGTAGCAAGTGCCATTACAAAGGAGGTGTGTGAGCTGGGCATGCCTCCTGAGCCAACCAGTCTGCTCAAATCAAGCTTTTTACTTGCGACCAATGTTAAAATTATTTTTATAACCTGTGCTAAAAACCATGCAGTAAAGCATGCAAACAGAACTCTATTTCTTGAAATCTCATCAAAAAAGTTCACAAGAACCCTCCTTAATAAAAAGTGTACAAATATAAATATATATTAATTGTCTCTATTCACTATATAATCGGCAAGCTCTATTAGAAGAGCTCCTCTTTCTCCGTATGGCTCAAGAAGCTTTTGAGCCTTTTTTGAAAGCTCAGCGGCGATTCTTTTGGACTCATCCAGACCATAACAGCTTACAAAGGTTGATTTGTGATTATTAGCATCACTTCCAACGCTTTTCCCCAGCTTTTCAGATGAACCTTCTACATCCAAAATATCATCTGCAATCTGAAAAGCAAGACCAATATATGCACCATATTCTCTAATTATTCTTATATCTTTCTCTGAAGCACCTGCAGTCAACGCACCTACTACAAGAGGGGCTGTTAGCATTGCTCCTGTCTTTTTCTCATGCATCAGCTTTAGTGTGTTTATATCTACTACTTTATCTTCATAAAATATGTCTATGCACTGACCGCCTATCATGCCTGAAACCCCTGCTGCTGTAGCTATTTGTGAGGCTGCTTTTATAAACTCCGGTCTTGGATTCCTTTCTATTGCCTTTAGCATGATCTCAAAGGCACAGTTAAGCAGTGCATCTCCTGCAAGTATCGCGAAGGCTTCACCATATACCTTATGGTTTGTTGGCTTGCCTCTCCTGTAGTCATCGTCGTCCATTGAAGGGAGATCGTCATGTATAAGCGAGTATGTATGGATCATCTCCAAGCTGCATGCAAAGGGCATAACATCTTCAATACGCCCGCCAAAAAGCTCATTTGCCATAAAGGACATAATAGGTCTTATTCTCTTACCTCCAGCAAACAAGCTGTATTTTACTGCATCATTTATAATAGGTATATCTTCATAGCTTGGTAAAACACCTGCAAGACCTTCTTCAAAAACTACCTTCTTTGAAGATAGATAATCCTTCAAAATCAAATCGCATCCTCCTCAAGCTTAAGCTAAATATTGCTCTTAGGATATTTTAAATTCCTCCATATTGTTTCCATTCTTGTTCATTATAGTCATCACTTTTCCTTCGGCTTCATTTAGTTTTTGTGTACAATACTTGGAAAGCAGTACACCCTCTTGGTAAATCTCAATAGCCTTATCAAGTGATGTATCTCCTGATTCTAGCTGCTTTACTATACCTTCAAGCTTTTCTAAAGCTTGTTCAAAGGATAAATTTATATCCATGACTTCAACCTCATTCCATACTTATTTTTTATATTTTTTCTACAACCTTAGCCAGAAGGCTGCCATCTTTAAGCTGTAGTCTTATATTATCCCCTACATTTACAGAAGCTATAGTAGATATTACGCTGTCCTTCATATCATCCTTAGCAATTGCATAACCCCTTAGGAGTGCAGCAGCAGGGTTTAATATACTTAATTTCTCAATATTTGACACTAGTCTGTTTTGATTATCCTTAACTATTCGCATAAGGCCATTATCCATATCCCTGCTCAGCATATCAATGGTCTGAGCCATAGACATAAGACGCTGCTCCAGCTTTCTGAATGCATTGTCCCTGGATAAATACTCCAGCCTCATTCTTTTATCAGATATGCACAGATTTATAGAAGTGTTTAGGCCATAAACTGCTTGGTTTAGCCTGCCCATGAGGGTCTGAAGCTCCGGTGCTACAAGCTCAGCGGCCGCTGAAGGAGTTGCAGCCCTGACATCAGCTGCAAAATCCGCTATAGTAAAATCTGTCTCGTGTCCTACCGCAGAAACTATAGGTATTGTCGAAGCATATATAGCCCTAGCTACCTTTTCCTCATTGAAGGCCCAAAGCTCTTCAATAGAGCCTCCACCTCTGCCTGCTATTATAACATCCACAGTCTTATTCTCATTAAAATATCTTATACCCTCCACAACCTCGGATGCTGCAACTTCACCCTGTACCTGTACCGGATATAGTATTATCTCTATAAGAGGATTCCTCCTCTTGATTATTGATATTATATCTCTAACTGCTGCACCGGTAGGTGAGGTTACTATTCCAATTTTGGTAGGAAAGTAAGGTATTTTTTTCTTTGCTGCTGCATCAAAGACACCTTCCTCAGTAAGCCTTTTCTTAAGCTGTTCAAATGCTTTATAAAGTGCTCCCGTGCCTTCAGGTGCCATATCCTCTGCGTATAGCTGATATTGCCCGTCTCTTTCAAAGACAGAAAAATGCCCCCTTACTACTACAGCCATGCCATCCTCAGGCATGAACTTAAGCTTCATGCAGCTTGATTTGAACATGACGCATTTAATCCTTGAATCACTGTCCTTTAATGTAAAATAGGCATGTCCAGAGGAATGAAGCTTAAAATTTGAAATCTCGCCCTTAACGCTTATATGAGAAAGCAGCATGTCTGTCTCCATCACATGCTTTATATATTCGTTAATCTCCTTAACGGAAAAAATTCTATTTGTGCTCATTAGTACCTCCACATTGCTTTCTGCAAATGAGTGCTGCTCCGACAGCATTATCTGAGGAATACTCAGCAGCAGAAAAACAGAGCTTTAGCCCCTTCCTCTGCAGTATATTGCTTTCCAGAAGTCTTCTCCTAATTATGCTGTTTGAGGCAACGCCTCCAACTATCAGTATATTATTCATACCAAGACCTTGTGCCGCATTGGAAATAGTTTTTTCTAAGGAGCTTCCTATACAGTCAAATACCCCTTTAGCTATTGCAGCTTTTGTACCAATATCTAAAGCTTTTTCAGCTTTAGCCTTATTTATAAATCTCTGTACATGGCTTTCCGGCCCCGAGAAGCTCAGATAGCTTCCTTCTACTGATAGTGGTATATCTATTCCCTGAGCTTCATAACTACAGCATAGTTTGTCCATTTGCTGTCCGCTTGGAAAACTAAAGCCCAGAGCTACTCCTATTCGATCTACAAACTGACCTGCATTTAGATCACTGCTTCCACCAACTATATCAACCTCTGCTGCATCCACATCCTTTACATGCAACAGCTCGGAAGTACCACCGGAAACATGATATACGAGAAAATTCTTATGAAGCTCTGCCTTAGCAGACCATAAGCCGGCAGCTATATGTCCCTGCTGATGAGATGTCTCAATAATAGGAAGTCTTAAGCAGCTGGATATTATTGTTGCAGCATTTTTACCCGCTGTAAACACAGGCATATATGAGTCAGTCATATTCCTAGGCTTGCTGCTAACCCCAATGCCCTTTATATTCGATGGGTCTATAGTATTGCACAGCTCCTCTATGAGTATTGAAAGGTTTGCATTATGTTGAAAAACCGCATCCGACTGCCTTAGCCCTTTGCTTCCTTCTGCAACCTTAAGAACAAGCCTTCCATCGTATACAATATCCCCATTCGCTTTTACAGCTGCAACAGAGGTTGTATAGCAGCTTGTATCAATTCCTATAAAAAACATCCTACACCTATGCCTTACTACGTATGACTTTTCCTATCACACCATTAATAAAGCTGCTTGAATCCTCTGTACTGAACTTTTTTGATATTTCAATGGACTCATTTGCCGTAACACTATCAGGTATATCATCTCTAAAAAGTATTTCGTAAAGTGCCAGTCTTAATATTGCAAGATCAACCTTTGCAATACGCTCCATCTTCCAGCTTATAGCACTTGTCTTAATCCTTTCGTCAATTTCCATAAGCTCAGAAAGCGTACCTTTTATAAGCTCCATAGAAAAGCTCTTATCCAGCTTTGGAAGCACTTCATCCTTTTCTTCCTCCATTTGGCTGTCCTTCATGACAAAGAATTCTTCTATCATATTATCCAGGCTTTGTTCTTCGTTGTCATCCTTATTAAAATCATAGCTAAACAAGAATTGCACTGCATATTCTCTAGCAAGTCTTCTACTCATAATTCCTCCTGGTATTCAATTGATTTTTTGCTTTTGTAATTAATTTTACCATTATTGTAATACATTATTTATGATTGCACAACAATTATTAACCCTCTGATTATTCAGAGGGTTAAATAAGCTTATTCCTTATGCTCTTTTACTTCCTTTAGGTCCTTTGGCTCTTTCGGAATGAAAACACCTTGAATATGTATATTAACCTCAACCACACTTAGTCCGGTCATAGTCTCTACAGCCTTCTTAACATTCTCCTGTATCTGCCACGATACATCTGGTATTCTAACTCCATACTCAACTACAATATAAAGATCAACCGCTGCTTCCTTCTCTCCAACCTCGACCTTAACACCCTTAGTAGGGCTTTTTTTGCCCAAGATTTCAGTAATGCTGTCAGCGAGACCACCGCTCATGTTTACAACACCCTTAACCTCTTTTGCAGCAAGCTCTGCAATAGTTGCTACTACATCATCGGCAATTTTTCTGAAATCTTCTGTAACTCTAGCACTAAGAAATCTTTCTGTTTTAGTCATTGCTTTCAGCTCCTGTCATTGTATCCTACATATAATTATGTTATCACTTTGCTTAGCAAATGTCAAACA
>CALJSV010000255.1 GCA_937976095.1 uncultured Clostridia bacterium
CTGAGCTGTGATAAAATAGTATTTATAGAGAAATATTATAGTCAGTATAGCTATGGAACAATATGGATGGAATACAAAACGTGTTGTTTGTCTTTTGTCTATGTACATAAAACATGAAAAAATGTATAATAGAGGTGATATATTGAGCATTGTATACAGTATTACGGAAGAAAAAAAGAGAGATAGTATAACTGTAATAATCCTTGCTGCCGGAGAAGGCAAGAGGATGAACTCTAAGCTTCCAAAGGTTCTTCATGAAGTGTGTGGACTGCCCCTGGTGGAGCATGTAATAGGCTGTTCTAGGGAGTTGGGCTGTGATGAGCCTGTGGTGGTTGTAGGACATGGAGCCAAGGAGGTCATGAGCAAGGTACAGGGTGTGCGCTTTGCAATTCAAGAGCAGCAGCTTGGTACAGGTCATGCAGTTATGCAGGCTCAGGAATATATAGCCGATGGTGATGTGCTGATATTGTATGGAGATACGCCCTTGGCTAAGGCAGAAACACTAAAGATAATGCAGGAGAAGCATAGACAAAACAAGTATGCTGCTACTGTACTGACAGCAGACTTTGACGATCCTGCCGGCTATGGAAGAATAGTAAGAGACTTAGAAGACAATATAGTAAGTATAGTTGAAGAGAAGGATGCATCAGAGGATATAAAGAAAATCAAAGAAATTAACTCAGGAATGTATTTTTTTGAGGGAGCAAGACTTAGAGAGGCCCTTGGGAAGCTGACAAACAGCAATGCTCAGGGAGAATACTATCTGACAGATGTTATAAGTCTTCTCAGGCAGGAAGGACTTAAAGTAGGAGCATATAAGACCCAGGATCATTCGGAAATAATAGGAATAAACAATAGGCTGCAGCTTTCTACAGCAGGTGAGCTTATGAAAAAGAGTCTTCTTGAAGCGCATATGCTAAATGGAGTGACAATAGTAGACCCGAGCAGTACTTTTATTGGCAAATCAGTAAAAATAGCAAGAGATGTCACTATACTTCCGGGTACTATTCTTGAAGGAAATACAGAAATCGGCGAGGACAGCATAATTGGTCCGCAGAGCAGGGTAAGGGATTGTATAATAGGAAATGGAGTTAAGATTCAATATTCAGTTGCTCTAGAGAGTACAATAGGTGATGAAACATCTATAGGACCCTTCGCTTACTTGAGGCCAGGAAACAAAATAGGGCGCCATGTAAAAATAGGTGACTTTGTTGAAATGAAAAACAGCAGCTTTGGAGATTACTCAAAGGCATCGCATCTTACTTATGTAGGAGACGGAGATGTCGGCAGCAATGTAAATCTTGGCTGTGGAGTCGTATTTGTAAACTACGATGGAAGAAAAAAGAACAGAACCATAATTGAGGACAATTGCTTTGTAGGCTGCAACGTTAATCTGGTGGCACCTGTGACAGTTAAGAAGGATTCCTATGTAGCAGCAGGTACAACAGTAACTAAGGAAGTACCTGAGGAGAGCCTGGCTATAGGCAGGGCAAAGCAGGAAAACAAAGAGGGATGGGCAAAGAGGTTTAAATAACTAAAGAATATTTAATTGGGAGGTTTCTTGTAAATGAATGTTCATGGAAAGAGCATTAAAATTCTCTGCTGTAATGCCAACAAGGAGTTGGCGAAGGATATTGCGTACAATCTAGGCTTGCCTTTAGGTGATGCTCAGGCTGGCAGGTTCAGCAATGGGGAGATATGGGTAAGCATGAATGAGTCAATTAGAGGTGCTGATGTATTTGTAGTGCAGTCAACCTGCCAACCGGTAAATGACAACCTGATGGAGCTATTGATTATGATTGATGCTCTGAAAAGGGCATCCGCTGGCAGAATAAACGCAGTTATACCTTTTTATGGCTATGCGAGACAGGATAGAAAATCTAAAGCCAGAGAGCCTATTACGGCTAAGCTGGTGGCAAACCTTATAGAGGCAGCCGGTGCTGACAGAGTTATTACTATGGATCTGCATGCGCCACAGATACAAGGCTTTTTTGACATTCCTGTTGATCACATGAATGCATCACCGCTGCTTGTAAACTATTTTATAAACAAAAAGCTAGAGGATATAACTGTAGTATCGCCTGACGTAGGTGGTGTTACTAGAGCCAGAAACCTTGCAGGAAAGCTTGATGCCCCAATTGCAATTATAGACAAGAGAAGACCAAGACCAAATGTTTCAGAGGTAATGAACATTATAGGTGATGTTGAAGGCAGAAACTGCATAATAGTAGATGATATTATTGATACTGCCGGCTCTGTAACTAATGCAGCAAAGGTTCTAAAGGACATGGGTGCTAAAAATGTATATGTGGCATGTACTCACCCGGTGCTCTCAGGCCCTGCCTATGAGAGAATAGAAGAATCAGTTATTAAGGAACTGGTTGTAACAAATACTATTCCTCTTGAAAAAGAGTCAGAAAAAATAAAGGTGTTGTCTGTTGCATCACTGCTTGCTGAGACAATAAAGATAGTTTATGAAGGATTATCGTTAAGTAAACTTTTTGATTAAGAAGGTGCAGAGCACCTTATAGCTGGCGGCTAACCGGAGGTTATATGTACATTATAGTTGGGTTGGGAAACCCTGGAGAAAAGTATAAATACACAAAGCATAATGTCGGCTTTATGACAGTTGACTATCTTGCAGCCCAGCATGGGATTTCAGTCAGCAAGATAAAGCATAAAGCGCTTATAGGCGAGGGGAATATAGCGGGGGAGAGGGTTGTGCTTGCAAAGCCTCAAACCTATATGAACCTTAGCGGCGAAAGTGTAATAGAGCTGGTTAACTGGTACAAGACTGACCTTTGTAAGCTTATTGTTATATATGATGATATAGACCTTGCAATAGGAAGGCTTAGAATAAGACCGGGAGGAAGCTCAGGAACACACAATGGCATGAGATCAATTATTCATCTCCTTGGGAAGCAGGAATTTCCAAGGGTAAGAATAGGAATAGGCGGGAAGCCTGACTATATGGATCTTGGGGATTATGTTATAAGCAACTTCAAAAAAGAAGATATAGAGGTTATGGCAGAGGTAGTAAAAAGCTCTGCTGAGGCTATTGAACAAATTGTAAGCAAGGGTATAAACTCTGCTATGAATAAATATAATAAATAGCGGATGCACCAAATGCCTTGGTGTTACCATCAAAAAAGTAAACTAAATACATGCATAGGGGTGGGGTTTTTTAATCCGACCTCTAAGCCGTTTTTGAAATCATAGACAACAACTCTTAAGAAAAATACACCCGGGAGGTGAGAGCTTGAGCTTTGAAGCCATAATAAGGCCCTTAGAGAGTATGCAGGAGTATAAGCTCCTAATGCAGTCACTTAAGTCAGGAGCAAGAATAATTGAGGCACATGGTATATCGGATACACAAAAGGCAATGCTGGCTGCAGCGGTGAGCAAAGCCTTTGATAAGTCATGTGTGATTGTAACTCATAACGAAATAGTTGCAAGGAAGATGTATGAGGATATATCTTTCTTTGAGAGAGATGCTGCCGAACTTCTGCCTGCCGGCGAAATGATTTTTCACAGGATTGATGCCAGAAGCAATGAAATAAGGCAGGAACGTTTAAGAGTAATATCTGAGGTATTGGAAAAGAAACGAAAGGTGGTCTGCGCTTCGGTTGAAGCGCTGCTTGCAAAGCTGGTCATTCCGGAATATTTTCATTCCATGAAAAAAAGCATTTCCATCGGGGATAGTATAGATTTAGAGGAGCTGCTGGTATTTTTTGTCCAATCTGGCTATGAAAGAGTAGATATGGTTGAAGGAAAGGGACAGTTTTCTATACGAGGAGGCATTATAGACTTTTATCCTCCCTCCTTGGAGCACCCTGTAAGATTTGAGCTATTTGGAGATGAAGTTGATTCTATCAGATATTTCGATGCCATTACTCAAAGATCTATTGAAAAGATAAAAAGCATTAATATATTTCCCGTAAAGGAGCTCCTTATAGCAAAGGAGGAGCTTATAAACGCCGGGAACAGGCTTGAAGATGAGCTTAAGAAAAGATTAAGGCAGTTGGCTTCAATGAAAAAAGCCACAGGCATGTCAGCAGAAAAGCTCGAAAAGAACTTGACTGAGGACATTGAGAAGCTTAAGCAGGGGATATATTTTGAAGGAGTAGAAAAGTATACAAATTACCTGGGAAATAAATTCTATAGTCTGATTGATTATTTTGATGACTGTATTGTTATAGTCGACGAGCCTATAAGAGTAAGACAAAGAACAGAAAGCATAGACTTGGAATTCCAGGAGCACTTTAAGCAGCTGCTAGAATCAAACGAGGTGCTTCCAGAGCAGTACGGAGTGATGTTCTCCTATGATGAGCTAATGCCTATGCTTAAACAGCACAGGGTAGTATGCTTTAACACCCTACTAAAGGGCAGCAACGATTATAGGCCTCAGAGCATCATCAGCTTCAGTACAAGATCAATGCACCCGTTTCATGGAAAAATAAACCTTCTTATCGAGGAGGTTGAGCACTTTAAAAATAGCAGATATAGAGTGCTTATACTTGCAGGAACCGGAGATAAGGGCAAACGTCTGGCAGAAGCTCTAAGAGAGGCGGGAATTAATGCTGCCTTTAAGCAGCAGCTGGAAAAAGAGCTGGAGGAGGGGGATATAACTGTACTGCCTGGTACCCTCAACGGAGGCTTTGAATTTCCATCCATAAAGTATGCTGTTATAAGCGAAAGGGAAGTATTTACTTCAGGTAGCAAAAAGACAGCCAGTAAGAAAAAAGGAAGAATAATAAAGGTTTTTACTGACTTAAAGGTCGGAGACTTTGTAGTTCATGAAAACCATGGAGTAGGACAATATGTAGGGATCGAAAAGCTCAAGGTCGGAGGATTAACAAGGGATTACCTGAACATAAGGTATTCAGGAAATGATAAGCTGTATATTCCAACAGACCAGCTTGACATGATACAAAAATACATAGGCGGCGAGGATAAAGGACCTAAGCTTAACAAGCTTGGAAGCGCAGAATGGGCAAAGACTAAGGGTAAAGCCAGAAAGGCTATAGAGAATATGGCCCATGAGCTTCTGAAGCTATATGCCGAAAGAGAGCAGGCTAAGGGCTTTCCGTTTTCTAAGGATACCCGCTGGCAGAAGGAATTTGAAGACATGTTTCAGTATGAGGAAACAGGTGATCAGCTAAGGTGTATTGAGGAAATAAAGCAGGATATGGAAAGCGACAGGGTTATGGACAGACTGCTGTGTGGTGATGTGGGCTATGGAAAGACCGAGGTAGCCTTAAGAGCAGCCTTTAAGGGTGTAATGGACGGAAAGCAGGCAGCCATATTGGCTCCTACAACTATACTTGCTCAACAACACTATAATACCTGCGTGCAGAGATTTTCCAGCTTTCCCATAAAGGTTGATGTACTGTCCAGATTTAGAACTGCTGCTGAGCAAAAGAGGACCCTAAATGACTTAAGAACAGGCAATGTCGATATAATAATCGGCACCCACAGATTGATACAAAATGATGTTGCTTACAAGGACCTTGGGCTTTTGATAATTGATGAAGAACAGCGATTTGGAGTTGCTCATAAGGAAAAAATAAAGGATATAAAGAAGAATATAGATGTACTCACTCTGTCCGCTACCCCTATACCAAGAACTCTTCATATGTCTATGACCGGTATCAGGGATATAAGCATAATAGAGGAGCCCCCTGAGGAGAGATACCCTGTGCAGACCTATGTAATGGAGCACAATGAAGATATGATAAGGGATGCCATAGTTAAGGAGCTTGCAAGGGGAGGACAGGTCTACTACCTTTATAATAGAGTAAAAACCATAAGCAAGACTGCTACAAGGCTTAAGGAGCTTGTGCCGGAAGCGAGGGTGACCTTTGCACATGGACAGATGGATGAGAAGCAGCTGGAGGATACCATGCTGGACTTTTACAATGGAGAATACAATGTGCTTGTATGTACTACCATTATCGAATCCGGCTTGGATATACCTAACGTAAACACAATTATTGTGACTGATGCTGATCGAATGGGATTATCTCAGCTCTATCAGCTGCGGGGTAGAGTAGGGCGTTCAAACAGAGTAGCCTATGCATATTTCACTTACCAAAAGGATAAGGTGTTGAATGAAGTTGCAGAGAAGAGGCTTCAGGCTATAAGAGAGTTTACTGAGTTTGGTTCAGGCTTCAAAATAGCCATGAGGGATCTGGAGATAAGGGGTACAGGCAACCTGCTAGGGCGTGAACAGCATGGACACATGGAGGCCATAGGCTATGACTTATATATTAAGCTATTGGAGGACACCTTGAGGCAGCTTAAGGGAGAGCCGGTGCTTCTTGAGATTGAGACCACAATAGACCTTCAGGTAAATGCATATATTCCTGAATGGTATATTGCCGATGAAGGGCAGAAAATAGAAATATACAAAAAAATAGCTTACATACAAAGCCAAGAGGATATGTTTGACATTGAAGAGGAAGTTGAAGATAGGTTTGGAGACATACCTGAAGAGGTTCGTAATCTTATGAAGATTTCCATGATCAAGCATCTGGCGAAAAAATGCGGAATCATAGCTGTATCACAAAAGACTGGCGCAATTACAGCTACAAATATTTTATTAAAGTTTAAGTCCAGTGATTATATAAAAGCGCAAACGGCAATAATGATAGCGTCTGACTACCGAAACAGAATATTATTTACTGCAAGCGAGCAGCCGTATTTCACCCTTAGGATTGACAAGGAGACTACTGAGCAGCAGCTGGAATGGATCAAGGAAGTGTTAGAAAAAATTAATGGTTTTCATAAGCAGTAAACTAGGGTATAATATAATACTGGGTATAGAAGAATATTATTCACAAATGTGGAAGCAAGGGAGAGATGAATTTTGACGAAAACAATAGCTAAGGTACTTATAGCAATAATGGTTCTGTCTTTATTGACAGTTATGTTTAATGGCTGCCAATTTGTAAAGCTAGATCCTGCTGCGGACAGGGAAACTGTTGTTGCAGAGGTTGCCGGAGAAAAGATCAAAAAAGGTGAATTCCTCGAAATGTTCGATGTTATTAAGGCTCAATACGATATGCAAATCGGCAAAGAAGTTTGGGAGCAGGAGCTAGAGGGTAGAAAATATATAGATATTTTCAAGGAGAGAGTGCTTGATGCTCTGATTGATAATAAAATCCAGTTAAATAAGGCTAAGGAATTAGGCATTGAAGCAACTCAAGAAGAAGTAGATGCAGAAATGAACAAGGTAAATGAATACTTTAACTCAGAAGAGAAGCTTAACGAATTCCTGGTTTCAAGAAACATGACTATGGAGTATTTTATAAACAGCATAAAGACAGACTTGACTATTGTTAAGCTTCAGGAGAAGCTAACTGAAAATGTACAGGTTACTGATGAGGATGCTGCTGTGTATTATTCAACACATGCAGATGAGTTTGAAAGCATAAAGGCTAGCCACATACTGGTTGATTCAGAGGATGAGGCTAAGAACATGAAGCAAAGACTTGCTGAAGGCAGAGACTTTGCTGAGCTTGCAAAGGAATTTTCAAGAGATACAGGAACAAAGGATATGGGCGGAGACTTAGGCTTCTTTAAGAGAGGAGATATGGTGGAGGTATTTGAAAAGGCTGCCTTTGCAATGCAGCCTGGTCAGATAAGCGAGCCAATACACTCTGAGTTTGGCTTCCATATAATAAAGCTTTCTGAGAGAAAGATTGATAAACTGGAAGAGGTTATGGAAAGTCTAAAGAACAAGCTGCTAAGCGAAAAGAAGAGTACCGAGTACAACGCTATTCTTGATGAAATGAGAAAGAATTCTAACATAAAAAAATACGTAAAGAGTCTTTAATTATTAGGGCTGCTGGTTATAAAATACCGGCAGCTTTTTTATTTTCTAAAAAGGCTTACTATATAAGTCGTGATAAATAAATTACATTAATTAAAATAGAAACACGACTTATATTAAATAGAAAGCACGCGCTGTATAATATATTAATGTAAATTCATTAGTGCTTTCTATATATATGGCTGCGCAATATTTTGTGTACAATAGTCTAAACTCTCAAAAATTACAAAAATGTGTATAAAAAAATTTACTTGGTAAAATAATAAGCATTACAAGGATATAAAGTGATTTTATCAAAAAGGAGGATAAAAAGTGAAAGCCACTGGAATCGTTAGAAGAATTGATGATCTTGGAAGAGTTGTAATACCAAAAGAAATAAGAAGAACACTTAGAATCAGAGAAGGAGATCCACTTGAAATATTCACAGATAGAGAAGGCGAAGTAATACTTAAGAAATATTCTCCTATAGGTGAGCTTAGTGAATTTGCTAAGGAATATGTTGAATCACTACATAGCTCAATGGATCATATTACCTGCATAGCTGACAGAGATACAATTATAGCTGTAGCTGGAGCCCCAAAAAAAGAGCTGCTTGAGAAAAGAGTCAGCCCTGCACTTGAAAAAGTAATGGAAGAAAAGTCAACAGTTTTAATGGGCACAAGCGGTGATAACAAGGTTATAAGCGTTTCCGCTGATGAGGATGGTCCATCAAAGTATACTGCTGGAGTAATAGCTCCCATAATATCACAAGGAGATCCAATTGGAGCAGTTATTTTACTTTCAAGAGAAGCAAATATACAAATGGGTGAGTTGGAAAGAAAGCTGGCTGAAACTGCAGCAAGCTTCCTTGGAAAGCAAATGGAACAGTAAATAATATAAGCAGCAGTCCTAAAAGTGACAGCTGCTTATTTATTTTTTACTGCTGTGGCACTTGGCATAATATCTTACACTTATATAATAGAATATATGAGGCAGTATATTTTTTTTGTTCAAATACGCACTATATATTTTATAAAGCAGATGTGCTAAAATATATATGTTTTATTTACAATTTTACATTCTTTTTCTACACTAACAGTTTGGGGAGGTCTAAAATGGAAACAAGAAAACAATCCTTCGTAAAGGGGGCTGCAATCCTGGCAGCAGCTGGGGTGGTAACAAAGGTACTAGGTGCAATATATAGGATACCTATTGGGAATATAATTACTTCAGAGGGTCTTGGCTACTACCAGACAGCTTATGATGTATATGCATGGGCCCTTATTTTGTCATCCTATGCTATACCAACTGCAATATCCAAGCTCACATCAGAAAAGTATGAGATAGGCCGTGCAGATGAGGCTTATAGAATATTCAGAGTTGCATTAGGTCTAATGGTTGTACTTGGCGCTGTAATGTCTATTATTATGTTTACAAACTCGGAATTCTTCGCAACCCTGTTTAACAATCCCGGGGCAAGTCTAGCAATACTCTATGTAGCTCCATCGATATTTTTATTCTCTATCAGCGGAGCCTTTAGAGGGTATTTTCAGGGAATGCAAAACATGGTGCCAAGTGCAGTATCTCAAATAGGAGAGCAGTTAGGAAGAGTAATATTCGGATTTATACTTGCTTTGGTGTTTTTGCCGGCTGGATATATGGCAGCAGCAGGAGGTACCATAATAGGTACAACCATAGGTGGCTTAGTAAGTGTAATAATTCTGGTTTACATATACTATAGGAATAAGGGCAAATATGTTGTAACTGCAAGCGCAGCAGCAACAGCTTTGAACAGAGGGCGAGAATCCTCCTTTTCCATACTAAAGAAGATAATAGCTTTCTCAATACCCATTGCAATAGGAGGAAGTATAATACCAATAATGAACCTCTTGGACTCCTTTATAGTTATGGATAGACTGCAGGCAGCGGGCTACCTGTATGAAGACGCCGTAAGCCTATTAGGACAGCTTAAGGGAATGGCAGGCTCCTTTATAAACCTGCCGCAGGTTTTAACTGTATCACTGGCAGCAAGCCTAGTTCCTGCTATATCAGAATCACTTGCCAAAAACGATTTTGATTCTGTTAGAAGCAAGTCAGAGTTAGGTATAAGGCTAAGCGTAATAATAGGCTTTCCATCAGCCATGGGCTTGACGATACTTGCAAAGCCGATAATGCTTATGATGTTCCCAAACGAGAGTGAAAGCCTGGGCTTGGCACTTATGTATCTGGCTCCATCCGTAATATTTCTTACTCTCTTTCAGACCCTTACAGCTATCCTTCAGGGAATGGGGAAGGTTAGAATACCTCTCATAAATCTAGCCATATGTGCTGTTGCCAAAATATTTATAACCTACTACCTCACCTCCATACCTGGCATTAATATAAGAGGAGCGGCAATAGGTACAGTAGTAGGCTATGGTATAGCCTGCATATTGAATATGCTGGTTATAATGAGCAATGTAAGAGGCATGAACTACAATAAGCTTATTTTTAAGCCGTTTATTGCAACAGTTATAATGAGTGTAGCTGCACATTTTTCCTATGTGCTTGTATATAATATAATCAACAGAAATTCAATAGCTACTCTGGCATCTATGATGATTGCTGCTATTGTTTACGCAATAGTACTTTTCGCAACTAAGAGTGTAACAATAGATGAGCTTCAGTTGGCTCCTGGTGGCAACAAGCTATCCAAGATGCTAAAAAAACGAGGCATAAAATAAAGGAGAGATATTAATGCCAAGCATAAAAATAGTAGGGCTGGGTTCGGGAGATTATAAGCAGCTAACCTTGGAGGCCTTAGAGATAATGAAGGCAGCCGGCTGTCTGATACTCAGAACCGAGAAGCATCCTACCGTAGAATACATCAGAAAATCCGGTATTAGCTTTGAGGTATGCGATGACTTATATGATAGTCAGGAAACCTTTGAGGCAACCTACCAAAAGATATGCCAAAGGGTAATAGACAGATGTGAAGAAAAAGGTGAGGTCGTATATGCAGTACCCGGTCACCCCTTAGTAGCAGAAAAGGCAGTAGAGCTTATACTCGGCAGGCAGAGCGAGGAGCTGCAGGTAGAGGTTATACCTGCTGTAAGCTTTGTTGATGCCATCTTGGCTGTGTTAAAAATAGACCCTATAAATGGATTAAAGATAATTGACGGCTTGAGTCTTGATGAGCAAAAGCCTGATGCAAGGTGTGGAAATATAGTGACACAGATATATAACAGGTACGTTGCATCAGAGGCAAAGCTAAAGCTTATGGAAAGCTATAATGATGATTTTGAGATATATTTAATAAGAGCCGCTGGAGTGCAAGGGTTGGAGCGAATAGAAAGGATCAAGCTTTATGAGCTTGACAGAATAGAATGGGTTGATTATCTGACTAGCTTGTATATACCACCGGCAAATGAAGCAGTAAAGTATAAGAAAATGGATGACCTTGTTGCTCTGATGAAACAACTGAGGGGCAAGGATGGATGTCCTTGGGACAAGGAACAGACAAGAGTGTCACTTAAACCATATCTTCTGGAAGAAGCCTATGAGGTCCTTGATGCAATAGAAAAGGACGATATAGACCTTCTAATAGAGGAGCTGGGAGATCTGCTCCTTCAGGTGGTTTTCCACGCACAGATTGCTAGTGAGGACGGAGAATTTGACATTAACGATGTAGTTACTGGTATCTATGATAAGCTTGTTATCAGACATCCCCATGTTTTTGGAGATGTAAAGGCAACCAGTGAAAGTGGAGCCCTTAAGAGCTGGGAGGCCTCCAAACGTAAGCAAAAGGGTGTAGAAAGCTTTACTCAGATGCTTACAGACATACCTGAGGTACTGCCTGCGCTAATGAGAAGCTATAAGGTGCAGCAAAAGGCCGCACTTGCGGGCTTTGACTGGGATAATATTGAGGATGTCATGGGTAAGGTTATAGAAGAGCTTAATGAGCTCAAAGAGGTATATAAAACAGGCAGCATGAACATAATAGAAGAAGAAACTGGAGATTTATTATTTTCAGTGGTAAATGTGGCAAGGTTTTTAAAGCTGCAGCCGGAGCTCGCACTTAAGGCAACTACCGACAAGTTTATAAGCAGGTTTAGATATATAGAAGAAACTGCTGCTAAAGCAGGGCAAAAAATCGACAAAATGCCCATGGAAGAGCTGGATAAGCTCTGGGAAGAGGCGAAAATGCATAATTTAAACAAAAAAGATTAAAACTAACAAAGAAAAAGAAGGATTTTTGAAAAACATATAGAATATGCTTATAGTGCTTAACTTATACTATATTAAATGGAGGGAAACTAATGAATAAATCTGAACTTATTACTAAAATGGCTGAGAAAAGTGAATTAACAAAAAAGGATACTGAAAAGGCTCTTAAGGCATTTGTTGAAAGCGTAGAAGAAGCTTTAGCAAGCAATGATAAGGTTCAATTAGTTGGCTTCGGAACTTTCGAAGTAAAGGAAAGAGCAGCTAGAATCGGAAGAAACCCAAGAACTAGAGAAGAAATCCAAATACCTGCTTCAAAGGCTCCAGTTTTCAAGCCAGGTAAGGATCTTAAGGATCTAGTAAACAAATAATAGTACATATTAAGAGAAATCAGGTCTTTGACCTGATTTTTTTGTTGAAAGGGGAATATCATGAGATTAGACAAGTACCTAAAAAACTCAAGGCTTATAAAAAGAAGAACAGTAGCAAAGGATGCCTGTGAGGGTGAAAAGGTTTATGTAAACGGCAGACAGGCAAAGCCAAGCACAGATGTAAAAATAGGTGATATAGTCGAGGTTGTATAC
>CALJSV010000256.1 GCA_937976095.1 uncultured Clostridia bacterium
TCAAAAACCATATTGACTATATACACCTTAGCAAGCAAAAGAATGTTGTTATAACCACAAGCAATATGATCTGCAATGTCGATTATGATGCAGCCATAAGGTATCATAGGGAATGTGGAGCTGATATAACAATACTATACAAGAATGCCAATGATTGCACCGAAAACTTTACATACTGCAATACATACAATCTGGACGAAAACAACAGAATAACTGGTGTTGATGTCAATCTTGGGAAAAAGAATGAGTGTAATATCTCAATGGAAATGTTTATAATGAGCAAATCGCTTTTCCTGGATATTATACATACTTGCTCATCAAGGGGAGACTGCGACTTCTTGAAGGATGCTATACATAAGAATATTGACAAGTTTAAAATATACGGCTACGAGTATAACGGCTATTTAGCTTGTGTTAACTCTATACAAAGCTACTTCAAAACCAGTATGCAGCTGTTGGATATAAACCTTTCAAGGGAGCTGTTCTTTAAAAATGGCCTTATATATACAAAGGTTAAGGATGAGGCTCCGACAAAGTATACTGAAAATGCATTTGTGGAGAATTCACTGATAGCTAACGGCAGCATAATAGATGGAAGCGTTGAAAACAGCATAATATTTAGAGGAGTTAGGGTTAAAAAGGGCGCTGTTGTTAAAAATTGCATAGTAATGCAGAACAGTGTAATAGAAGAGGGTGCATTGCTAAGAAATGTAATACTGGATAAAAATGTTACGGTATCTAAGGATAAACAGCTTAAGGGTGATGAAAGCTATCCTATAGTCATTGAGAAGAAGGCCATAATTTAGGAAAAGGAGAGATTGTTATGAATGTACTTTTTATTGCATCGGAAGTTCATCCTTTTATTAAAACAGGAAGCCTGGGAGATGTAACCTTTTCATTGTCTAGGGAGCTTCGAAAGCTGGGAATAGATGCTCGTGTTATGATACCTAAGTATGGAGATATACCTACTTTTTTTAGAGATAAGATGTCATGTACAAATATATTTAATGTTACAGTTGGTTGGAGAAACCAATACTGTGGGCTTGAAGAGTTAAGATATGAGGGAGCCCCCTTTTACTTTATAGATAATGAGTACTACTTTAAAAGAGAGGGTATATATGGATTTTTTGATGAAGCTGAAAGATATGCCTTCTTTTGCAAGGCAGCACTAGAGTCTATCCGTTATCTTGATTTTAAGCCAGACATTATTCACTGCCATGACTGGCAGACTGGTATGATTAGTGTGCTTCTACATGCGCATTATAAAGAGCTCCCGGAGTATAAGGAGCTTAAAACAGTATGTACTATCCATGATCTTAAGCATCAGGGTGTATTCCCTAAGGAGATTTTGTGGGAGCTTTTAAACTTGGGAGAAGAGTATTTTACTTTAGATAGAGTAGAGTTTTTTGGTGGAGTAAGCTTTCTAAAGGGAGCCATAAACTACTCCGATGTGATAACGACACTAAGTAGTGCTTACGCTGCCGAAATTCAGACTCCTTTATTCGGTGAGAGTATGGATGATCTTTTTAGAAGAAGAAGAAATGACTTATATGGTATAGTAAACGGCATTGATTATGCCAGCTACGATCCTGCTACAGACAGAAGTATTTTTGCAAACTATACTGCAGAAAACCCGGAAATAAAGCACCAAAACAAAGCGAGACTGCAGGAACTTTTAGGACTTGATGTAAATCCTGATGTGCCAATGATTGCAGTAGTTTCAGAGCTTACAAGGCAAAAAGGCATAGACCTTGTAGCCTATAACCTTGATGAGCTAATGCGTATGGATGTTCAGCTTGTTGTTCTGGGTAAGGGTGAAGAACAATATGAAAACATTTTAAATGAGTACTCATCAAGGAACTCGACAAAAATGTGCGTCAGCCTGGTTGAGGATGATATACTGGCAAGAAAGATTTTTGCTGCTGCAGATTTGTGCCTGAAGCCGTCGCTATTTGAGCCGTGTGGAGCCGGACAGATCATGGGCATGAGGTATGGATGCCTGCCGATAGTTCGCGAAACTGGAGGGTTAAAGGACACTGTAGCTCCATATAACGAATATACAGGAGAAGGAAATGGATTTAGCTTCTCGCATTATAATGCAAATGATCTTCTGTATACTATTAAGAGAGCATTGGAAATATATAAGGATAAGAAAAACTGGGAAAGCATAGTCAAATCCGCCATGAAGCAGGATTATAGCTGGAGGACTTCAGCAATTAAATATAAAAAGCTATATCAGGATTTGACGTTATAGCTCAGGAGCTTAGAGGAGGCTGTTATGAATATTAGCAAGGAAAGAATAAAGGAAGATTTTATAAATAAACTTAAGACCTTAAGAGGCTCCAGCCTTGAAAAGGCATCCCTGTCAGATAAATATCTGGCACTGGGAAGTGTTATAAGAGATTATGTAGCTGATAAATGGGTAATGACAAATGATAGATACCTGGAATCAGGGGAAAAGCAGGTTTACTATTTCTCAATAGAATTCCTCTTAGGGAGGCTTTTGGGAAATAATCTGGTAAACCTCGGGCTTGAAAAGCTTTGCGAGGATGCTTTAGCAGAGCTTGGTGAATCTCTAAAAGAGATCAAGTCCGCTGAACCTGATGCAGGGTTAGGAAATGGCGGCTTGGGAAGGCTTGCTGCATGCTTTCTTGATTCCATGGCTTCTCAGGGGATACCTGGTCATGGCTGTGGAATAAGATATAAATATGGGCTCTTTGAGCAAAAGATAATAAATGGCTACCAGGTAGAGCTTCCTGAAAACTGGCTGCGTGAAGGAAATGTCTGGGAGATAAGAAAGCCAGACAAGGCTGTAGAGGTAAGGTTTGGAGGCCATATATGGTGGGAGGATAATGAAGGAAGGATGACCTTCCATCATGAAAACTACGAATCTGTATTGGCAGTGCCTTATGATACCCCAATAATTGGATATAAGAACAATACGGTAAATAATCTAAGACTATGGAGTGCCGAAACTCCAATGAAGGACTTTGATTTATCCTCCTTTAGTCGTGGAGACTATTTAAAGGCTGTGGAGCATAAGTATTCAGTTGAGTCAATATCACAGGTGCTTTACCCTGATGACAGCTATCATGAGGGAAGAGTACTTAGGCTTAAGCAGCAGTATTTCTTCGTGTCTGCAGGTATTCAAAGCATAATAAGACGCTATAAGCTTGGCGGCCACCCAATAACTGATTTTGACGAGAAGGTGGCTATACACATCAATGATACTCATCCTGCAGTTGCTGTGCCTGAGCTTATGAGAATTCTTATGGATGAAGAGGGTCTTAGCTGGGATGACGCTTGGAGGATAACCACCAATACAATATCATATACAAACCATACAATCATGTCAGAGGCTCTGGAAAAATGGCCTATAGATATGTTCAAGTCATTGCTGCCAAGAATATATATGATTGTTGAGGAAATAAATGAAAGGCTTTGCAAGGAGCTATGGATCAGGTACGCTGGAGATTCAGATAGAACAAGCAGAATGGCGATAATAGCTGACGGCTATATAAAGATGGCTCATCTTGCGATAATTGGAAGTCATAGCGTAAATGGAGTTGCAAAGCTTCACACTGAGATTCTTAAAAAGCAGGAACTGGCGGACTTCTACAACTTCCAGCCATATAAGTTTAATAACAAAACAAACGGGATCACTCATAGAAGATGGCTAAGAAAGGCAAATCCGGCTTTGACTCAGTTGATAAGAGATACAATAGGCTACGAGTGGATAAGACATCCTACCGAGCTTATAAGACTGCTTAAGCATTCGGAGGATTCAGCCTTCCAGGATAAGGTGTTTGAAGCCAAGCAAATCAATAAAAAGAGGCTTGCAGATATTATTAAGAATAGATATGATATAACAATAGATACAAATTCTATCTTTGATGTTCAGATAAAAAGGCTGCACTCCTATAAGAGACAGATACTGAATGTGCTTCATATAATGGATATGTATAACAGGCTGCTTGATAATCCAGACTTGGATATCATACCAAGAACCTTCATATTTGGAGCTAAGGCGGCACCTGGCTACTATCTGGCTAAGCAGACTATAAAGCTGATTAATACGCTAGCTGAAAAGATCAATAATGATAAGACTATAAAGGATAAGCTAAAAGTAGTCTTTATGGAGGATTATAAGGTATCCCTTGCTGAGAGGATTATACCGGCTGCGGATGTAAGTGAGCAAATATCAACTACAACAAAGGAAGCCTCGGGAACCGGAAACATGAAGCTGATGATGAATGGAGCAGTAACCATTGCAACTTTGGATGGTGCCAACATAGAGATAAGAGATGAAGTTGGCGATGACAATATTTTTATCTTTGGATTAACAGAGATAGAGGTTATAGACTACTATCGTAATGGCGGATATAATTCAATGGATATTTACAGAAATGATCCTAGATTGACGATGATACTGGACCAGCTTGTAAATGGCTTCCTTACCTCAAACAATGTAGAGTTTATGAACATTTATAACTCACTCTTACTTCATAATGATGAATATTTCGTGCTTAAGGACTTTGATTCCTATGCAAAGGCACATGCTAGAATCGATGAGTGCTACAGAGACAGGCACAAATGGATGAGCATGTCTATACACAACATTGCGCATTCAGGAATATTCTCCAGTGACAGAACCATAATGGAATATGCGTCGGGTATTTGGGGAGTTAGAAATGTACCTGTAGATAAGTATAATGTAAGAATTGAGAAGCCAAAGAGTTATTAGTTTAGGTGTCAGGGAACAGGTGACAGGTGACAGGTGACAGGTGTCAGGGAACAGCTAGAGAGAATAAGGTGGTGGTGAATGTATGTCGGTTTGGTCCGATATACATTCATTTTATATTAAAAGCAGGGAGACGTGGTCGACTTGAAAAGTGAATTTATAAGGCATGACTCACATGATATCAGATATAGAAAGCCCTTTGGGGCGGTCAGCTGTGGTACGGAGGTATGTTTATCTATAGATATCAACACAAGCTTATATATAAGCTATGTAGACTTGCATTTGGTTGCAGAGGATGGCATGGATACAGTATTGAGTATGAGACTTGATTGCACCGAGGGTAGTTTAAAGAAATATACTGCGTGCTTTAATGCTTCAGAGCAGCCAGGGCTAATATGGTACTACTTCAAGGCAGGTATAGGGGGAGTGGATTACTTTTATGGCAACAATCAGTTTGCTTATGGCGGAGCTGGAAGTATTGCAAATCATATACCTGTATACTATCAAATAACAGTATACAAGGATTCGGGGGAAACTCCGGACTGGTATAAGCATGCTATTATGTATCAAATATTTCCTGATCGATTCTTCAATGGCAACAAGGATGGGAAAGTAAGCAACCCCAAAAAAAGCAGCTTTGTATACAGCAGCTGGAATGACAGCCCATGCTATGTTAAGGACTGCGATACAGGCAGTATTTTAAGGTGGGACTTCTTCGGAGGGAATCTTGAGGGAATAATTCAAAAGCTTGATTATCTAAAGGAGCTTGGGATAACGGTAATATATCTTAATCCAATTTTTGAATCCCATAGTAATCATAGGTATGACACTGCTGACTATAAAAATGTTGACAATATACTCGGAGATAATGAGACCTTTAGGAGGCTTTGTGAAATTGCAAAGGAGCATGGTATATCAATTATTCTTGATGGAGTATTTAGTCATACCGGAAGTGACAGCATTTATTTTAACAAGTACGGAAGCTACCCTGAGCTTGGGGCATACCAGTCTAATGCGTCAAAATACTACTCATGGTATAGATTTAAAAGCTATCCAAAGGAATATGAATGCTGGTGGGGTATAGACAATATGCCTAATGTAGATGAAATGAATCCCGCCTACAGACAGTACATAATTAGCGGTGAGGATAGTGTGATAAAGCACTGGATGAAGCTTGGTGCAAAAGGCTGGAGACTTGATGTAGCAGATGAGCTTCCTGATGCCTTTATCAAAGAAATAAAAGAACACATGAAAAAAACTGATAAAGAATCCGTGCTGATAGGTGAGGTTTGGGAGGATGCATCCAATAAAATAAGCTATGGGGAGAGAAGAAGATATCTGATGGGGGAAGAGTTGGACTCAGTTATGAACTATCCCTTCAGAAATCATATGATAGATTTTATTTTAGGTCATAAAGCACCCGAGCAGGTAAGTGCAGCACTAATGAGTCTAAAGGAGAACTATCCGACCCACAATTTTTATTCTAATATGAATTTTGTTGGTACTCATGATGTTCCCAGAATACTAACCGTACTAGGTGAAGCTCCCGATGAAGGCTACATGACCTGGAGGGAAAGGGAAAGCTATCGTCTGAATGAGGCTAGTAAGAGCCTCGCCATAAAAAGACTGAAGCTTATCTCCCTCGTACAGATGACCTTCCCGGGAGTACCAAGCATATACTATGGGGACGAAGCTGGTCTTGAGGGCTACAAAGATCCTCTCAACAGAAGAACATATCCTTGGGGGAATGAAAACAAAGAGCTTTTAGATTGGTATAAGACCTTAGTAGCTCTTAGAAAGTCTAAGGATGCCTTCAGCACTGGCGAGTATATACCCCTTTTAGCAGAGGGAGATGTATTTGCATATATAAGAAGAATTATACACAATAAGGATGCCTTTGGAAAGAAGGCACAGAACGGGACAGCTGTAGTTTTACTGAATAGGAGCAGGGATAAGTCAACATCAGTGAAGCTTGACCTAAGCAGCTATGGCAAAGGTGGAAGAATTATAGACTTGCTTGATGAAAGCACAAGCTATGAAGTGCTTGAAGGAGCGGCAGCTTTTGATTTAAAAGCCCTGGAAGGCAGAGTTCTATTTTGGCAGGTAGGAGAAGATGAATAAAGACAGTAAGCATTATGAAGCTGGTAGAAGCTTTGAGGCTGGGATGAATAGTAGTGAGCGAAAGGATAAAGGAGTCTTTTATACACCTCTTGAGATAGTAGATTATATGGCAAGGGAGGCCTTAGCTGAGTTGGATTTACTAGAGAATCCATATATTAAGCTCCTTGACCCAGCCTGTGGAGCAGGATATTTTCTTATAAAGTCAATTGAGCTGCTTGAGATAAGGTTCTTAGAGTGCTTAAGTAAGCTGCTTGAGAAAAAGCCAGAGATTAAAGAGCACCTTGAAAAGAACAATATTAGAAGATACATTGCTGAGAATATTGTATGGGGTGTTGATATTGACCCTGCTGCAGTAGAGCTCGCTAAGGCTTCCATCATAGAGTTTGTTGGTATGCCCTGCAAGCCTAATGTTTACTGCTGTGATAGTCTTACTGAGCATGAAAGCAGTGGATCAATGCTGTGGAGGCAGAAATACGATTTTATATTGGGGAACCCCCCATATATAGGGCATAAGGGTGTAGATTCCTCATATAAGCTCCTGCTTCAAGCTCTTTATAAGGGAATATACAAGGATAAATCAGATATTTTGTTTTGCTTCATAAAGAGAGCAATAGATCAATTAAAGCCTGGAGGAGTTTTGTCTTTCATTTGCTCCAGATATTTGATTGAAGGACCTTCAGCTGATGGTCTTAGAGAATACATCACCGATAATTGTGGGGTGACTGAGATAGTTGATTTCTGTGGATGCAACGTATTTCAGGATGCAGGTATAGCATCGGCAATTTTTACCTTCAGAAAAGCTGATAAAGCCGAAAGTCTTAATATTAAGGGTCTTAAAATTAAGAGCCTTAGAGTTAGGAGATTTAGGAACTCATCAGCTGTATCAAAGAACACAAGTATAATGAATGAAGACAATTTTCACAGCTACAGCATCTCCAAATCAAGACTTGCAAAAAGTGGCTGGCTGTTGATGGATAATGAAGAGTATGAGATATATGATAAAATCCAGAGCCAAGGAACTCACTTTCTGGCTGAGTTGTTTGACAGCCATCAGGGTATAATAACCGGATGCGATAAGGCCTTTATTTTAGATGCTGCAGCCATTGAGGCTCATAATATCGAAAGAGAGCTGATTAAGCCCTGGATAAAAAACAGCAATGTAAAAAAGCATAAGGTTATAGAAGCAAGTCAATTCATTGTGTATGCTGACATGATAGACAATGAAGAGGCATATCCTAATTCTATAAGCTATATCAGCAAATACAAAGAAAGGCTTATGCAAAGACGAGAATGTCTAAAGGGAACCAGAGAATGGTACAAGCTTCAATGGGGACGAAGAGCGGAGGAATTTGAGAGCAAAAAGATTATCTATCCTTATAAGTCAAAGGAAAACAGATTTGCTGTAGATGTAGGTGGGAACTATTGTAGTGCCGATGTATACAGCTTGCGTTTGAAAAAGGAGTATGAGGGAAGACTTAGCTATGAACACATTGCTGCAATCCTTAATTCAAAGCCTTTGGAATTTTACTTTAAATCCTTTGCTAAAAGAATAAATGGAAATCAGTATGATTATTACCCTAATACTGTCCTTAGAATTAGAATTTCAGTTGATACAGTAAACCCCAAGCTTCAGGAGCTAAGTGCAAAAATAGGCTTCTGTAATAATGAGGCAGATAGAGACGGTATTTTAAGTGATATAAATAGGGTAATATATGATATATATGGACTTTCAGAAAAACAAATTATGATTATTGAAAACTACATATGAAAAGGTGGGATTGGTTTGCTTTTGCTGGCAGCTGCTGTAGCTCCATCTATAGCTTTAATGTACTACTTTTACATGAGAGATAAATATGAGCGGGAACCAAGACGTATGCTGATTAAGGCATTTATTGCGGGTATGATAATTATACTGCCTGTGCTTATTGTTGAGGTGTATCTTAATATTTTTGATATGCCAACAAGGAACTTTTTTAAGATTGGTTACACTGCTTTTATTGTGGCTGGTCTTGTTGAGGAGACTTTTAAGTATCTGGCCTTTGTGTTGTATATATGGAAGGACAGAGAGTTTAACGAAGCCTATGATGCAATAGTATACTGTGTTTTTATTTCTTTAGGCTTTGCTACTATAGAAAACATTGCATATGTGCTTGCAACGGGCTTTAACACCGCCCTTTTAAGATCGCTTACTGCCGTGCCGGCTCATGCTCTCTTTGCAGTATCCATGGGCTATTATCTTGGTATAGCAAAGTTCTCCAAACAGCCTAAGCGGCAGTATTATATGAAGCTTGGCTTGTTTGTTCCGGTAGTTCTGCATGGCATTTATGACTTTATACTTTTTTCCAAAAGAACCTATCTGTTAGTACTCTTTATACCTTATATGCTTTACCTTTGGAGAAGGGGTCTTAAAAATGTTGATGAGCTTATTGAGACTTCACCATATAAAGAGAACGATTCAAAATAAGAGATAAAAAAGCGGCAATAGACTAGTTTATTGCCGCTTTTGCTTGCTCTCTACCACCACTTATATAGTCAACGAAGGCTTCCAATCTTGTGACATAGCCTGCTTCACCGGTTTGCTCATCCACTATGAGGGATAGTATAGGGATATTATAATCCTTTTCTATTTGAGGAAGTATAGAGCGAGACACTATTTCAGGCATACAGGTCATTGGATATATTTGCACCAGCCCATCATATCCATGCTTTGCATATTGAATAGCATGAGCAATGCATTGCTGAGCGTGCCCGCCTATTAGGGCAGGAAGATACGGCTTGGATAGACGTTTTTCCTTAGTATAAGGCTTTCTGCCGGTTACCGGCCTTACTATAGTGTTGTCTGCCCAATCCTTTACTGTCATAGACCTGTGTACTTCAATACCCAGCTCGCCAAGTTTTTCTTCTGTCTCAAGATTGGAGAAGGGCTCAATAATAGTGTAGATTTCGCCTATAATGCCGATCTTTAAGGGTTCAAAGCTTGTATCAAGCTCAATAGCCTTGAGCTTATTTACGGTATCTCTGATAAGCTCAGTAATCTGTGCTGAGCCCTTAACATTCACTATATTACTTCTAAAGCTATGGGTAATTGCCTTTACCTGTGATTTATTTATGGCACGTGGTCTTATGTAGTAAACCAGCTCATTCATTTTATCTATTTCACAGCAAACCTTGTAACCGGCACGAAGTGCGCGGATTGGAGCAATAAATCTTCCTCCTGTTATTCTTGCTATGGAGCTTATGAATTTTTTGAAATCTTCACCAGGAGAATCAAGAATTATAAATTCTACATCCTTATAGCCTGCATCCTCAAGAATCTGCTTTTGTATGGGCCCATAATAGCCGAATCTACAGGGGCCGCAGCTGCCTGTAATGATTATTGTATCTGCACCACTTTTTATTGCATTTATGTAATTGCCCAGCATAATTTTAAAGGGTAGGCAGATGCTTTCCGGGGATAGCTTTGAACCAAGCTGCATTGTTGCCTTGGTTGTATACGCGGGTACAATGCTTTCTACACCGATATCATCAAGCACAGCCTTAATAGCTATGTACGCTTCGCCCATATGAGGATATGTTATTATCATCAGTCAACCTCCAATCCAATAAGCTCTTAAAAGCCTCTAGTCGGGTATTATATCCAGCATCTCCCGTATGCTCATCTAAGCTCAGAATAATAAAGGGCTTACTGTAGGTTTTTCTTGCAATGCTCTCAATATATTCTACAGCCAGAGAATCAATACCGCAGCCAAAGGCAGTCATAAGCAGAAGACCGTCTATATTGGAGTTATCCATCATATATAGTGCTCCGCCTATAAGAGATTTTCCGCTGCTCCAAAACATTCTCTTAGAAAGCTCGTTGCAGCGTTCATTAATAATATGAGGATCAACCATTTCAGGAGTTACAAAGCGTATTCCCCAATCCTCAAGCTTTTTAAATAGCTTCATGTTTACAAAGCTATCATAGATAAGGTATGGATGACCTATAACCCCGATAGTATGATTGCCTTCGATTTTGTTTTTTGCAGCTGCGCCATTAATCAGCTGGTTTGGAGTATTGCCTTCAAAAACCTTAGATTTAAAGCTGTGATGTTCAGCTAAAGCTTTATTATAAGCATTGTTCAGTCTTAACGGGTTTTTGATTTTTAAAGCACTGCCAAGCTTAAATAAGGCCTTCTTTAGATCCTTTTGGCTTCTGTGCAGGTTAACCTCTGTATCAATAAGCGGAGGAAGATCCGGAACAGAGTACTTAACCATTTCGGGCAAGCCTCCGAATTTAGGACATATATATTCTTTTTGCGATACACTGGTTAGTCTTGGAACTAATATAAAGTCAGTATTATCTCTAAGCTTGTAGGCATGACCATGATAAACCTTTACAGGTAAGCAGGCGTCATCGATGCAAAACTTAACTCCACTATCCAAAATCTCCTTTGTAGTTTCCGGGGAAGGAACCACCTCTGCGCCAAGCTCCTCTAAGAAGGTTTTTGCAAAGGGATAATATTTATAAAAGTACATTCCTCTAGGAATGCCGACACGTACTGGCAAACACATCACCTCTTTCCAGACATATTATTTACAAGATGCAGGATTTTAAACACAATCTGCTGAAAGTGAGCATTAAAAAAGCATATCTGACGATGTTTGTCAGATATGCTTTAAAAAAGTCCATAAAATATGAGTCCAAGTATGCCAGCTAAAAAGATTGCAAGTATGGGGTGTAGCTTCAGCTTATAAACAGAGGCAAACACTATGACGCCTATCAATATACTTTTGTAGTCCACAAAAGAAATTCTTGCGATTTTTATGCAAGCGGCACCTATCAAGGCTAGGACTGCTGGCCTTATGCCCTTTAGTATCCAGCTTAGCTGCTTTGAGTCTTTAAACTTTTGGAAATATATGGAGGCTATCAGCGACGTAAGAAACGGAATGGTTATTACTCCGATTGTGCCTGCAAATGCACCCAAAATTCCTGAGAGCTTGTAGCCTACAAAGGTAGAAGCATTCACTGCTATAGGACCAGGTGTCATTTCTGCTATGGCAACTATATTCACAAAGTCTTCCTCGCTGATCCAGGCAAAGCCCTCGATAATCTCCTTTTGAATAAGCGCAAGTACGGCATAGCCGCCACCAAAGCTAAATGCGCCTATCTTCAAAAACGCCAGGAAAAGTCGAACTAATATCATTTGCTTTCAGCCTCCCTTCCAAAAAAGAAAAATCCGAAAAGTCCTGAAAGAACTATGATAATTGCAGGATGAATGTCTAAAAGCAGTATTAGAGCAATGGAGACAAATGAAATTGCAAGGTTTAATGCTTTGATCCCCACAGACTTAGTCAGTCTGACAAGAGCAAATAGTATTAAGGCTACTACAGCAGGCCTAATACCTGCAAATATGTATTGCATATACTTGCTTTCAGCTATAAATCTGAAAACAGAAGCAATAGCTATAATAATAATAAAAGAAGGGCATATAGCTCCAAGTACAGCTGCTGCTGCGCCCATAAAGCGAGAGAGCTTATAGCCTACAAAGGTAGCACAATTGGTAGCAAGAGGACCGGGAAGGCTGTTTGTAATAGCTATAGCATCAAGAAACTCTTCGTTGCTTAACCAGCCTTTATTATCTACTACTTCTTTTTGTATTACAGGAAGCATTGCATAGCCTCCACCTATGGTAAATAGGCCTATCTTGAAAAACGTTATAAAAAGCTTAAGCAGCATCAGAGGGCCCTCCTATTCCTTACAGCTGATCACTTCGTTTTCAGTAACTATAATATCCATCGGGACATCATGAAGCTCAGATGGAATGCTATCTACAAGCTGAAAAGAGTAAGCAAGTGCTATTTTTTTTATAGGCTTTGCTAAGGAAGAGAAATATCTGTCGTAATAACCTGCGCCGAAGCCTAATCTGTTGCCTTTTCTATCGAATGCAACGCCTGGGACTATTGCAGTATCTATAATGCTTCTATCTACAAGCTTTATATGCTCCTGCTTTACCTCTAGGATTCCATAGAAATTTCTTTCAAGATGATCTAAGCTTGTTATTTCTATAGTAGCAAGTTGTTTAGTTTCAATTATACAAGCAGGCACAAATACCCTTTTACCTCTGGAGAGGGCATCCACGATAATATTACTGGTAATCACTTCATTTCGAAAATCAAGATAAATAAACATATTTTCGGCGGTCTTGTATTCATGTAAGCAAAATAGCTTTTCGGATATAAGCCTGCTTGAATGCATTACCCTTTCTGAGTCCATAGACAGCCTTTGGCCTGCGATCATTTTTCTTTTTTCTGTCTTCATATACCCTCCTATTGAAAAGCGTTAATCAAATCTGTTGCTCTAGCTGATACCAAGCAATAATGTTCCAAGGCAGAGAAGCTGTATGCTTGCTATAGGTCGCACCAAGGCAGCAATAACTCTGGAGTAGTACAATTGGTGCAACTATTCCTTCACGTCGCCAACAGCTTCTAAGCCTCTTCACAGATTGCTTTATATCAGCTAGAACAACAGATAAATTTATGTATTGTAAGTGTGACATATATATATTAACATATATACATATAAAATTCATTTTTCATATAAAAGATTTGTTTTTTTCTCAGACCTTTTATATACTGCTCCGTATATACTTATGAAAACAGAAACAAATCCGATAAGAGGTACTAATAGTAAGAGAGCCTTTTAGGATACAGCAAATGGGAGGGAATTATTGTGAATAGAAATTCAAACATCGTGCTAGGTGCTATATTAATAGCTCTTGGAGCATTATTCTTGCTAACTAATCTTGGATTTATAAGCTTTTCGTGGGATTACGTATGGCCACTGGCTATGCTGGTACCGGGACTTTACATGCATTTTGCGTTTTTTACCGGAATAGATAAAAACCCGGGCATTTTAGTGCCAGCTGGAATATTGACTACTTACGGCGGACTATTTTATATAAACGTTATTTTCGGATGGCATCTTATGAGTCACCTTTGGCCTTTATTCATACTTGGTGTTGCAGTTGGTTTATTCGAGCTTTATCTGTTTGGAAGCCGTGACAAAGGTCTCCTTATACCGGTAGGAATTCTGGGAGCTATAGGTATGTCAGCACTATCAGGACCATTTATAAGAGATATAAAAAACTATGCCATACCAGTGGTTCTTATAATAATAGGTATTTCTATTATGGCAAAGAAAAAGCAGTAGCTGTAAAGCAAAGTGGCAGAAGACAGCTTCTGGGCAGAAGAAAACTTCTGGGCAGAAGAAAGCTTCTGGGCAGAAGAAAGCTTCTGCTGCTTTTTTTATGTTGTTTATCTATGGGATTTCTCATATAATATTAATAAGAGAAGCTTGTACAATGACTGATGGCTATAGGTTTTATGTTGCAAAATGCAGGACAGCAGATTAATAGCTATGATATATATTTACAATAGGAGTGGTAAGTGATATGGCACGTATACTGATAGTTGATGATTCAATAATAATGAGAAGAAATCTTAAGGTTATACTTACGCAGGCAGGTCATGAAGTGGTTTCTGAGGCATCCAATGGGAAGGAAGCCTATATGGAATACGAGAAGCATTTGCCTGATATAGTTACAATGGATATAACAATGCCCGTAATGAATGGTATTGATGCAGTAAAAAAGATTGTGGGAAGCTTTCCAAATGCAAGAGTCATTATGATAAGTGCACTTGATCAGAGAAACATGGTTTTTGAGGCCTTGGAAAATGGAGCTAAGCACTATATAATTAAACCGATTACTCCAGATAAGGTTTTAACTGTATTGGATGCAGTTTTGGAGGATGGAGCGATCGAGGATGCATCAAGGGTGGAAGCTGAAAGCGCCATTTCTACTATAAGTAGAGACACTGGTGTTGAGCAAGTAGAGGCTCAAAAGGAAAAGGTACAACCCTTTACCATAGAAAACCAAGAGGGAACCTTTGTTATAAGCATTAACAACAGTATAGATATGTCTGCCTTCACTCAGCTGGGTATGGCAGTACAAGGCTTTATGTTTATTAAGCCTCTGAAAATTACAATTAAGCTTAATGAAATAAGTGCTCTTGATAACGATCTACTTATAAAGCTCTTAGATATAGTAAATAACATTAAGTCCGTAGGAGGAGCTGTTAAAATTGTTTCGCAAAGCGAAGCAATTTCGGAAAGTCTTAGACTAAAAGGAATAATAGTTGAAGCATAAAAAATCAACCCAATGGGTTGTTTTTTTTATGCAGTATGGCATGACTTTAATACATATGCTAATATATTTATGTGAGCTTTGGGAAGGTGGGGTTAGAAATGAAAAGAGTAGGTAGGTTTATAAGCTATTATAAACCATATAAGTTTATGTTTTTTTTGGATATGCTCTGTGCCTTGACTGTATCGGGAATTGACTTGGTTTTTCCGATAATGGTGAGATATCTGCTAAATGAAGGCATACAGAACAGGCTAGGGCTTGCTGTAGATGTAGTTCTTAAACTTGGCTTATTAATGCTGATTCTAAGAATAATTGAGTACTTCTGTCAATACTATATTACGGCATACGGGCATATAATGGGTGCAAGGATGGAATATGATATGAGGAAGGATATGTTTGCTCATCTCCAAAAGCTTTCCTTTTCATATTTTGATAATACGAAGACAGGTCAAATAATGTCAAGGATAGTAAACGACCTGTTTGATATTACAGAGCTTGCACATCATGGTCCTGAGGAGCTGTTTATATCCACCATAAAAATTATCGGATCTTTTATAATACTAATGTTTATAAATGTTAAGCTCACACTGATAATTTTTGCGTTTGTACCTCTTATGATTGGCTTTGCTTACTACTATAATAAAAAAATGAGAGCAGTCTTCAGAAAAAACAGGCAGAAAATTGCAGAGGTCAATGCGCAGTTGGAGGATAGCATAGCAGGAATAAGAGTTGTGAAGTCTTTTTCAAATGAGCATCTCGAGCAGTATAAGTTCGATAAAGGAAATACAGAGTTTTTACATACGAAGCAGGACAGCTACTATTATATGGGAAGGTTCTTTAGCGGTATCAAGCTTTTTGACGGAATAATATACCTTACAGTAATACTTGCAGGGGTTCTCTTTATAAAGGGTGGAGAGCTTGGTACTGTTGACTTGGTTACGTATCTTTTATATATAAACACCTTACTGGTGCCAATTAGAAAGCTTATAGACTTTACAGAGCAGTTCCAGAAGGGAATGACTGGTTTTGAAAGGTTTCTTGAAATACTTGACACAAACCCTGATATAAGTGACAATGCAGACAGCATAGATCTCACTGAAGTACAGGGGAAGGTGGAGTTTAAAGAGGTTTGCTTTAGATATGATAAAGGAGAGCATGTGCTAAGAGACATAAATCTTACACTGAACCCAGGCGAAACAGTTGCTTTGGTTGGTCCGTCAGGTGGTGGAAAATCTACACTGTGCAGCCTTATACCTAGATTTTATGAGGTCACAGCTGGCAGCATAAATATTGATGATATAGATATCCGTTCCATAAAGCTTAAGTCATTGAGACAGAACATAGGTATAGTCCAACAGGACGTGTATTTGTTCGCAGGCACTATTATGGAGAACATAAGCTATGGAAAGCCAAATGCTACCATGGAGGAGATAATAGATGCTGCAAAGAAGGCAAATGCTCATGAGTTTATTACTGGCTTTGAGAAGGGCTATGAAACCTATGTAGGTGAAAGAGGGGTAAAGCTATCCGGTGGCCAAAAGCAAAGGATAAGCATAGCAAGAGCCTTTCTAAAAAATCCACCAATACTTATACTGGATGAAGCCACCTCCTCGCTGGATAATCAAAGTGAGAAAATAGTACAAAAGTCCCTTGAGAGCCTGACCAGCAATAGAACCACCTTTGTAATCGCGCACAGGCTGTCAACTATAAGGAATGCTAAAACCATACTTGTATTAACAGATAATGGCATAGAAGAAAGTGGGACACATGAAGAGCTTCTGCAAAACAGTAAGGTTTATTCAAGCCTATATAACGCTCAGTTTGAGGATGTGGAGGAGTTAGAGTAGCTAAATAAAGAGCAGTCAGGGCTTTTGTCCTGACTGCTCTTTATTTAGTAGTAGAATCTTACGAATTTAATTGAGTATATATCACATAGTAAGTGGTCATCTGTATCTACTTCTTGAATTATTATATAGCTTACTCCTACATCTAAAAGAGTACCTTCTCTGTCCATAAACATATTTGTGCCTATTAAAAACTCAACCTTTACCCTTTGACCGATTTGAGTCCTTAAGTAGCCTTGAGTATATTCGATATCCATAATTGGAGTTTGTGTAAGTGCTTGGAAGTCTAAAGGTCCAGCACCGGATGTTAGAGGCATAGCGCCTATGCCTGTGGGCATAGTGCCTGCTGTGCCTGGGAAGTCAACAGTAGGTATTGGCGGCATGCCTGTCATACCTGTTATTGAGGTTGGTGGGGGCTGCATGGTTGCTGTCATGGGCAGTCCAGCTCCTGCCATAGGCATGACGGGCTGCTTAGCATGGTGTGGCATATTAGCAGTTGCTTGATATGGCATATTAGCTGCTGCCTGATATGGCATATTAGCTGTTGTTTGTTGTGTTACATTTGGCATTGGACTTGCTTGATTGGCAAGCATGTTTGCATAGTTATAAGGATTATTGCAGTACATAGTATTCTCCTTTCAAATTAAGTACTATAGTATAGTTTTGTTGGAAGATAGAAGCAGTGGTCACCTACTCTGTTTGCAAAGCTTCCAACACCATTTCTTGGGAAAACCTGTGGACAGGTAGGAATAAATGGATTGAAGTACCAAAGGCAGTAACCGACTGACAGCATTTTATTACCTGACATAGCCCAATCAGCAATATCAAAGTGCATCTGTTCAGGTGGGTTAGCCCATATGGTTTGCGGGTTTGGGACACCTCTTAGCACAGAAGTCATGCAGTCAAACTGCCCTCTTTGATTAAGAACGTTTCTGATATTTCCCTGGCCAATTCTTTGGTATTCACCGTTAGGCACATTTACTCTGTTCATTATTACTGTCGCTACAGCCTTCATGCCATTTTCGCCTTCGCCACCTGCTTCGCATCTTATTACTCTTGCCAGCAGCTCTCTTTCCGAATATGCCACTTAAATTCACCTCTCTTGTAGCAGATATTTGTAAAAAGCAGATATAGTACATTTTATGTAAAAGTAGAAATTGTGACACAAAAAAACTGCTACCTGAAAAGTAGCAGTTAGTGAATTAAATTAGTCTAAAATTGTGAAAATATAGTTGCTTCCAGCGTTGTTATCCCAGTTTTGAGCATTGTCTCTAAAGCATACATTAAAGAAGGTTCCATCCTGTATTAAAGCTTGAGCCTTGAATTGATCTTCGCTTACTTTTACCATTCTAATATCCTGAACGTCCTTCCACTCATTTAAGTCTGAAGAACCGCAGTGTAAAAATACATCATCTGCACCGGATTGAGCGAGAAGTCCTTTATATGTTACCTCTACAACATTGCTTGGCTTTATTCTGTCAGTGTTTATTTGAATTCCTTGTTCAGTTGTTATATGCTTCATTTTTTGTCCTCCTGCAGTCAAATTTTGTACAGCTTTAATAAGCTTTTGCTGCACAAAGTTATTATGTGATAAACGGTGAAGAATATTACAAGAATGAGCTGGAAGCAGATGATTAAAAATATATTTGCTATAATATTATCCTTATAATATATAATGTTATTAGGATAATAGGGTTGAAAGAAATTATGATAAATTAAAAATGGAGGCATTAATTAATGATTAATATAACACAAGATATTGAAAGGCTGCTGCTTGTTAGTTTGAAAAGCTATAAGCCTGTCCTTTGGATAAACAAAAAACTAAGCGAGATTAGTGACACTAATGAACATCCTTCTTTATCATATGAGGATATCATTGAAGCTGAGGAAAGACTTAAAAGATTTGCACCACTTCTTAGAAGACTTTTTCCGGAAACCTTGGAGCAATCTGGAATAATAGAGTCGCGGCTTGCAAATCTTGATAATTTTAAAGAAGAATTTTTAAAAGAGCTCCACGCAAATTTCCATGGACGGCTTTTTCTAAAGTGTGATAACGAACTGCCTGTTGCGGGATCTATAAAAGCACGGGGAGGGATTTATGAGGTTCTGAAATATGCTGAGGAGCTAGCATTCCAAAGTAAAAGGCTGAGTATTGGTGATAACTATGAAGTGTTGATGGATGAGAGCTTTAAGGAGTTTTTTGGCAGGTATACCTTGGCTGTCGGCTCTACCGGTAACCTGGGTTTAAGCATAGGTATTATGGGAGCAGCCTTAGGCTTTAATGTAAATGTACATATGTCTGCAGATGCAAAGGAATGGAAGAAGATCTTGCTTAAGGGCAAGGGGGTAAATGTGTTTGAATACAGCTCTGATTATAGCAAGGCAGTAGAAGAAGGCAGAAAAAAATCCGATGCAGATCCATTTAGCTATTTTATTGATGATGAAAACTCAAAGACTCTCTTTTTGGGATATAGCACTGCGGCACTTCGCTTAAAGAAACAGCTAGAGCAGGAAGGTATTATAGTAGATGAGCAGCACCCGCTTTTTGTCTACATTCCATGTGGAGTTGGAGGTGCGCCAGGCGGTATATGCTTCGGGCTTAAGAAGGTTTTTGGAAGTTATGTACACTGCTTTTTTGTAGAGCCTACACATTCACCCTGCATGCTTTTGGGGATGGCCAGCGGGCTGCATGAGGGCATATGTGTTCAGGATATAGGGCTGGATAACAAGACTGAGGCAGATGGTCTTGCCGTTGGAAGGCCATCAGGCTTTGTAGGTAAAATGATGGAAGGACTTTTAAGTGGAGTATATACTGTAGAGGATAACCAAATGTTTAAACTGTTGGCAACGCTTAGAGATAGTGAGGGTATAATAGTTGAGCCATCTGCGACTCCGGGATTATTGGGCGCAGCTAAAATTAGCCTGACAGATGAAGGCAGGGAATATTTAAGGGCAAATGGCTTAGAAGGGTATATGAAAGCCTCAACACATATAGCATGGGCTACAGGAGGTTCTTTTGTGCCGGAGGAGATGATGGAGAGCTTTTATAAAAGAGGGAAAGGAATAAAAGAGAGCATATCGATCTGATATGCTCTCAAACTGTATTTATGAGTTGATCTTGATATAGTTAACTATTGCCTTATCGTAAGCTTCTACTATTTTTGCGACCAGTGCATTTGTGGATGAAGCATTGTGCATCTCATCGACTTTTGCAATAGGTAGCACTTTCGGTGAGGTGCCTGTCAAAAATACAGCATCAGCAGAGTAAAGAAGCTCCTGACTTAGAGGCTCCTCTACAAGCTTAATTCCCAAAGCTGTACAGATATCGAAGATATGTATTCTTGTAATGCCAATTAGAACGCTTGCGCCAGGCGCGGTATAAATGCTATCGCCCTTTACCAGAAATAAGTTTGATCTACTGCCCTCGGTTACGTTTCCTGCATCACTTACTAATATGGCTTCATAAGCGTTTTTTTCTTTTATTGCAGCCTCTATTTTGTCACGCAATGACTGGTTTATTACCTTTGCATTGGGATTGCTTCTTTCTGCCTTATAGGTTATGGTTTCTACACCCTCAGCATACTGATTTGCAGTTGGATAATTACTCTTAATAAAGAAAAGCATGTACTCATAGCGATTGTTATTTGAGAATACAATCAGTTTAACGTTTTTATCCGGGGAAGCATTAGCTTCAATCAACCTTTTAATGCCTGATTTAATATCCGGAACTATGTGGCCAATGTTGAAGCCAATAGCCGCTGCGGAAGTAAGCAGACGCTCTAAATGCCTTTCAAGGAACAAAGGAACCCCGGCTATAACCCTTATAACCTCATATATAACTGCACCCTCAGGCTTTATGCCTCCAAAAGAATCAGTATCAACTATTTTCTCATTATGTATAAAGTATTTTTCTATGGCCTCATGACTCATAAGACTTCTCCTTAACGAAAATATTCATTAGCAAGATAAGACATAAACACCTCATCTATATATATGCCATTACGATAAAAGCTCTTCCGTCTGTTTCCCTCATGAGAAAAGCTGCTTTTTTCGAAAACCTTTATGCATGGAGTATTATCCTCAGTTATAACGGCAGAAATACGCGAAGCCTGCTTTTCTTCGAAAAGAAACTTGCACAGCCTTTTAACTGCATCAGTTGCAAAGCCTTTACCCTTATATTGCTCACATACGTATATTTCTTCAATCGAAAAATCCCTTTTCCAACCGCCGTCGTAGCTTATACTTCCAACTACATTTCCGGACATATCCTCTATAACGAGCCATTCTCCCTTTTTGTGGGCTTCCATACCGGTTTCAAGCTTCTTTTCCAGCATGCCCAAGGATACATCTGCCCTAGAATTTAAATAAACAATAGCTTCGGGTTCACGATATGTTTTATGTAGAACTTCCAGATCTGATTTGTATACTGCCCTGATTTTAACTAGATTACCTATTAGCATTGCACGCCCTCCCCTGCCAGAAACTCCTCTTTAAGAACACCCATATAGTGATAGCTGATAGTTTTGCCACCTGCAAAGTCAGCTTCTCGAAGGTATACTTCTTTTTTGAAGCCGCATTTTTCATAGCAGCGGATGCCTCTTGGGTTTACTTCTCTTACGATGAGCTCAACCTTAACTGCCTCTCTTTGAAGGAACAGGTACTTAAGTAGAGTAGTTATTGAATCCTGTCCATAACCGCTGCTCCAATGCTCGCTTGCTATAGTGATTCCTATCATGTAGATGTTTCTAGCGTTTCTAGACCTCCAGTAGCCGATACCGCCAACGATATGATCCTCAATGTCTACAATTGCAAAGTGATCCTTTCCGTTATCCTTCAGCTTATCCTTTAGCTCTGAATCATACTCCTTCTCCATAAACTCATGTGTAAAGCCAGCAATGAAGTTGAGATCGAACTGACCAACCAGTGGATCATTATAGATTTCAGATATGCGTTTGAAGTCTTTCTTTTCTATTGCCCTTAAAGCAATTTTTTTACCCTTTAACAATGTATCACCCCCATTAATGAATAATAATATAACACAACAGCATGAATCTATCAATGTTTTGGATTAGGTGTTAATAAATTGTAATAAAGCAGGGATATATGTGCAGGAGGTTTAGTTGCAATTGCATTTTAAAGCAGGTAAGAATATAATACTCATAAAGACTTATATTATTATTATAGTTGAGCAAATGCAGACGGGAGGCGCTAATACATGGTAACTTATTTTGATATGCTTTTAAGAATGGGTCTTGCTTGTCTCTTAGGCGGAATAATAGGCTTGGACAGAGAGAGAAACAGACACGCAGCAGGGCTAAGAACTCACATTCTGGTTTGTATAGGGGCGACACTTGTAATGCTGTGCAATCTATTGCTCTTTGAAAGATTTAGAGGGGTTGTGAACATGGATCCTGTCAGGCTTGGCGCTCAGGTTATAAGTGGAATAGGCTTTCTTGGTGCAGGCACTATTATAAAGGAAGGCGCATCTATCAAAGGGCTAACAACTGCAGCAAGTCTATGGGCTGTTGCCTGTATAGGAATAGCTATAGGCTCAGGTCTTTATATGGCAGCAACCTTAGCTACTTCCTTTGTGCTTATTACCCTTATAATTTTTTCTCGCATAGAGCATTTGTTTTACTCCAGAACAGATAAAATAACTATAAGGCTTAAAGCTCAAAATGAATTCAAGCTTGTTGATGATTTGGTATTCAAGCTAAAGGCAATGGGTATTGAGATAAACAGGGTTACCTTTGAAAACCTTTCGGAGGATGAGCAGCTTATCAGTATAGTAGGTAAGAACCATAGAAATGCATCCCTTAATCAAATAGCAGAAGCCGCAAAAAATATTACAGGCATCAATGGGATAGAGGTATGTGATTAATTAGCAATGTTTGATATAATATTTTAAGATATATTAAAATATTTTTTGAAATGGGGGTACGCTGATTTGAAAAAACTAGATTTTTTATGGTTGGCTACATTGGCATTCATAGTAGTTATTCTTGTTGTTCCTGTAACGCATGAAGCCTTTATCGCAGCAACAAAGGCACATCCATACATAATGGGTTTCATAAAGGTTGCAATACTCGCATCAATGGGAGAGCTGCTTGCGCTTAGGATAGTAGCGGGAGGCTGGAAAAAGCCAGTAGGTATGACTTATAGAGCAATCGTTTGGGGATTTTTGGGAGTCATCTTCGTTATAGTATTTGAGCTTTTTTCAGGTGGAACAGCTTCTGCAACATCGAAGGGACTTCTGCCGGTTTTAGGAAATGAAGCAGGAGCAAAATATCTAACAGCATTTTTTACAAGTGCCTTTATGAATCTAATATTTGCACCTACCTTTATGGCCTTTCATAGGATTACAGATACCTATATAGATCTTGGTGGCGGTACGCTATCCGGTATAATGAAGGTAAAGCTAAAGGATGTAGTACTTAAAATAGATTGGCTTGGCTTTGTAAGCTTTGTAGTTGTTAAGACAATACCTTTCTTTTGGATACCGGCACATACAATTACTTTTATATTGCCGCCGGAATACAGAGTGCTGATGGCATCCTTCCTATCAATAGCATTAGGTGGAATCCTTGCTTTCGCAAAAAAGAAAGCTGTAAAGACAGCATAAGTGCTATAAAGCAATAAGAGTCGTAATGGACTACTTATTGCTTTTTGTTTTACTAACAAATATGTTATCCTTTATAAAAAATCTCCAGGGAACATCCTTGTACTCCTCGGCATAATCAATTCCTATACGAGGGGATGAGGCTATTTCAAAGCTTGTAGGATTTTCATCACATATATATAGCTCTCCCAGACTGCAGAGATCAACACCATTTAAGCGCTTGTCTATTGACATTGCTTTACAGAGCTTTCCAGGACCGCTGGTAAGGTTTTTCACCTGTGCCTTTGTCAGGCTGGTATAACTGGAAGAAAAGCGGTTCTGAGACATTTCCTCCAAACCAGATAAGGGCTCAACTGCTCGAATAAGAGCTGCCTGAGGGATGTCTGGAACTGCTGCTACGGCATTAACACAGTAATACATACCGTATATCATATATACATAAGAATATCCTCCTATATGATACATGATCTCATTTCTCTCTGTTCTTCTTCCCTTGTAGGAGTGAGCAGCCTTATCCTCATAGCCCATATAGGCCTCTGTTTCTACTATTCTCCCAACAAGCTCATTTCCACCTATACGGCGTACGACATTTTTGCCAAGCAGCTCCCGTGCTACTGTTATGGAATCTCTTGTATAAAAGCTACGATCAAGTATAAACATAGTTGCTCCTTTTTAAAGCGCTTTTGAATAAGCTCTTTTTTATGATGGCTATATTTGAGTTATAATAATGTAATATTATTATAACTCAAATATATACATAGATGCATTTTCTTGTATATAATAATAATTAATTGATATGTATTAAAAATAATATTTGCTATGGAGGTACAAATGAACAGAGAGAAAGCCTTAGAATTTGTGAATAAGTATATAACCTCAGAGCACCTTATAAAGCATTCCTATGCAGTAGAGGCTGTGATGAGGGAGCTCGCAAGGCGACTTGAGCCTGAAGAAGAGGAGCTTTGGGGAATAACAGGCTTGCTGCATGACATTGATGTGGATTTGGTGGATTATAGGAACAATCCCAAGCTGCACGGAATAAAAGCTGTAGAGATACTAAAGGAGCAGGGCTACGGAAATGAGGATATGTATCATTCAATTTGTGCACATAATGAGGACACCGGGGTAAAGCTGGAGACAACTATGGATAAGGCTATTTATGCAGCTGATCCGATAACTGGCTTTATTACGGCAATTACATTGGTTTATCCTGACAAGAAGCTGAGCAGTGTCAAGGTAAAATCAATAGTAAAGAGAATGGACGAGGTAAGATTTGCCGCCGGAGCAAATAGAGATGCTATGAGATCAATAGAAAATCTGGGTATATCCTTTAATGACTTCGCAGAGCTATCGCTAAACGCAATGAGGGATATTGCAGATAATTTAGGGTTATAGACAAAAACAGACTGCACTTTGTGGCAGTCTGTTTTGATTTGGGAGAGAGGATGGGTATAATACTATGCATTATATAGTAATTCGTAATACTCTTTAACCATTCGTTCTACCGCAAATTGCTCTCTGGTAGACTGAATGCTGTTTCGCATCATTTCTATCCACTTCTCATTATTATCATAATAAGTTGGTATAACCTCTTCCTGAAGTACCTTATAAAGTGACTTTAGATCATGAGCATCTTGAACCTCAACATCATGGCTTTCGAAGCCATCACCTATTTGCCAGCCTGTTACGCCATGCTCACATGCCTCTGGCCACCAGCCGTCCAGTATGCTTAGGTTTAATACGCCGTTCATTGCTGCCTTCATACCTGAAGTACCGCTTGCCTCTAAAGGTCTTCTTGGATTGTTCAGCCAAATGTCAGAGCCTCTGGTAAGTGCCTTGCCTATTGTCATATCATAGTTCTCAAGGAAGACAACTGCATTAGGATACTTCTTGGACATAGCAACCAGGTTAGATACTATGGACTTTCCTGTATCATCAAGCGGGTGTGCTTTACCTGAGAATACTATCTGAAGCTTCTTATTTTCTAGCAGTGGAGCAATAATCTTTTCATCAGTAAAAATAAAGTTACTTCTCTTATAAGAGGCAGCTCTTCTTGAAAAGCCAATTGTCAGAACGTTTGGATCTAGCTCAGCTCCAGTACGCTCCTTCACAAACTCGATAAGAGCCTTTTTGTTTTTCATGTGTGCTTCCCATACTTCTGTGCCCTTTTCGGCAGCATCAAGCATTGCTTTATCTACCCAGGTTGGAACATGAATAGCATTTGTTATTCCAACTATTGGAGCTGGATAGTCGACATGCTCCCACATTTTATTTGCTGTCTCAGCATGAAGCTGTGCAACAGCGTTGGATTTTTTGCTGGTACGGAGTGCAGCAACAGTCATATTAAAGGGTGCTCCACCTAAATGTACCATTTGCTCAGTAGTTAAGCCGTTGAAGGCACCCATATACTCTAATCTGTTCAAGTAATGGGACTCATTGCCCTGGATTATAGGAGTATGAGTTGTAAACACAACCTCACGTCTGGTTTTGTCCAGCGCTTCATAGAAGCCAGAGCCTGCTTCCATCTTTTCTTTAATAAGCTCGATTGCAGCAAGTACAGCATGACCTTCGTTGAAGTGATATATGTCTATATCAATACCGAGCTTTCTTAAAGCTCTTACACCACCTATGCCAAGAACCATTTCCTGGGCTATTCTTTCTTCGCCAAACCAACCATAAAGCTGTCCTGTTATCCATGCATCTTCATTTTCGGGAATATCGGTATCAAGCAAGTATAATGGCACATTACCAAACTTATCAACCTTCCAAACCTTACATACTACGTCTCTTTGACGAATCTTAACAGTTACTTTTACTCCAGTATCGATCAGGTAGTCATAAGCATTATTATGATAAGAATCATATGGCTTACCGTCCTTGCCGATTAACTGGTCAGTATAGCCCTGCTTCCATCTGATGCCAAGACCAACCATTGGTACTCCAACATCCTTAGCACCCTTTAGATAGTCTCCTGCCAGTATGCCAAGGCCGCCTGCATACATCTTAAACTCAGAGTCTAATCCGTACTCCATACAAAAATAGGCTACGGAAGGTAGTTTTTTTTGCATTTCAATTCCTCCTTAAATATATCCTTCACCAAAATTAATTGTTATGATAGCTTTATATCAGCTATCATAACGAGTTAAATTAGAATTTAATAAATTGCATAACAACAGTATGAGTATGTACTTAATATGAATTCCTTATTTCAAAATGATTATATACTAAAAAAATGCTCAGCGCAATCGCTTGCACAAAATATTACAAAATAAACACAAGATTTTACAATTGAAGCTGATAACTGTCGATTTTCCTCATTAATATGGAAACATAAATATCTAGCATAATTGATTAAAGCTTAATAAGGTTATTGACAATGAATATTCAATATTATAATATAAATCTAAGTGCAAACGATTGCGCAAAAAATAAGTGAAATAGAGCTCTTAGCAGTAAACTAAGTACTATAATCATAAATGAGCTATTTAAGAGACATAACATGCTTTTAAGGTCGCCATTACAAAATGGTTTGGGGGTATTGTAATGAATTATATTAGAAAAAGCGGCATTTTGCTGCATCCGACATCGCTACCATCGAAATACGGTATAGGTGAGCTAGGGAAGGAAGCATATGAATTTGTAGACTTTCTAAAGAGAAGCAAGCAAACTTATTGGCAGATACTGCCTTTAGGCCCTGTAGGCTTTGGGGAATCACCATACCAAAGCTTTTCTGCTTTTGCTGGAAACACTCTTCTTATAAGCATTGATAGATTAATAGATGAAGGGCTGCTTGAAAAAGCAGACTTAGCTGATGTTCCGGAGCTTTCTTGTGATAAAATCAGCTTTTGTAAGGTAAAGAGTATTAAGAATAAGCTCTTTAGAATTGCATACAAGAGATTTTTATCAGGTAGGTCTAAAGAAGACTATAAGAGGTTCATTACAGAAAACTTCTACTGGCTTGAGGATTTCGCTTTGTTCATGGCAATTAAGGAGCATTTTGGCTTCATTGCTTGGAATGAGTGGGATAGAGATATTGCCATGAGAGAAGCTGGGGCAGTTACGCGCTACAAAGAATTGCTTCATGCTGATGTTGAATATAATAAATTCCTACAGTATGTATTTTTTAAGCAGTGGGTGAGCCTTAAAGAATACGCAAACAAATCAGGTATAGAGATTATTGGAGATCTTCCGCTTTTTATATCCAATGACAGTAGTGATGCGTGGGCTTTACCTCAGCTTTTTGAGATAGATGAGACAGGGAGTCCCCTCAAGGTAGCAGGCGTTCCACCAGACTACTTTAGTGAAACAGGACAATTTTGGGGCAATCCACACTACAGGTGGGATGCAATGAAGGCTGATGACTATAAGTGGTGGAGAGATAGATTCAATATTTTACTAAAGCTGGTTGATATTGTGAGAATTGATCATTTTAGAGGCTTTGAAAGCTACTGGGAAATACCAGGAGATGAAAAAACCGCAGTAAACGGAAAATGGGTGCTAGGACCGGGTGTTGACTTTTTCTCAACCATTAGAAGCTACATGGGAGAGTTGCCAATAATAGCAGAGGATTTAGGCTTTATTACAAGGGAGGTAATGGAGCTTAAGGACAGCTTTAACTTTCCTGGAATGAAGATTTTACAATTTACCTTTGGAAAGGGTGCTGAAGAGAGATTTCTTCCGCATAATTATGAAGAGAATTCTATAGTTTATACAGGAACGCATGATAACGATACTACTATTGGATGGTTAAGAAAGTCTCTGCTTGAACAGCCTGAGGCAGTTGAAGAAATGAAAGCGTATCTTGGAATAGAATTTGAGATAGCAGATGAAGAATTCTGTTGGACTCTAATAGAGACTGCATATAAAAGCAAGTCAAGGACTGCTATTATCCCGCTTCAGGATATACTGGGACTTGATACAGAAGCGAGAATGAATACTCCAAACACGATAGGTGGAAACTGGGACTGGAGATACAAGCCTGAAATGCTTTCTGATGATGTGGTGGATAGGTTATTTAAGCTTTCGGAGAGATATAATAGAAATTGATGTAAAACATTGCTCTAGTGCCACTTCGGCTAGGGGCAATGTTTTTATAGTATTACTTGAATATATTCAGCTTTGTGTTAGAATATGGATAGCATTATGTGGAGCAGACATAATGAGAAGAGGCATAAAGCAGTTTTGATAGGAGGAATTTCATGTCAGTTACGATAAAAGATGTGGCAAAGGCTGCAGGTGTAGCTGCTTCCACTGTTTCCAGAGTAATAGCTGATAACCCACGGATAAGCCAAAAGACAAAGGAAAAGGTGCTTCAGGTTATGAAGGAGATGGATTTTTATCCTAATGCAATAGCCAGAAGCCTTGCAAATAGAAGCACAAAAACTATAGGTGTAATAATGCCTCACTCTAGTGAACAGGTATTTGTTAACCCTTTCTTTACTGAGGTAATGAGAGGAATTGGAATGAGTGCTATGAAAAGAGGATATAACGTACTGTTCTCCACCGGCAGCGATATAGAGGAGGAGTATAGGTCAACAAGCAAGCTTGTAAACGAGCAGAGGGTGGATGGCCTTATTTTGCTTACTTCGAGAATAAAGGATAAAACAATAGATGAGCTTATAAAAAAGAAATTTCCCTTTGTAGTGGTTGGTAAGCATCCGAAGCTTGAGAATATTAATTGGGTTGACAACAATAATCAAGAGGCAGGCTACACAGCTACTGAGCACTTAATAAAGCAGGGGCATAAGTCTATAGGCTTTATCGGAGGAGAATTTACCTATGTCTTTATGGGTGAACGCTTCAAGGGCTATAAAAAGGCTTTAGATAGCTTTAGCATAGAATTCAGCAAGGAATTTCTTGCATTGGAGGAGTTTTTGGAGGAAGGTGGGTATCGGGCTATGAAAAAGCTGCTTTCAAACAAAAAAAGGCCTACTGCTGTAGTGGTTGCTGACGATTTGATGGCGTTTGGCGTTATGAGAGCAATAAAAGAAGAAGGCTTAAGGATTCCACAGGATATATCCGTTGTAGGCTTTAATGATACTCCTCTGGCGAGCTATGTTGATCCACCGCTGACCTCTGTTGAGATATTTGTCTTTGATCTTGGTTACAATGCCAGCGAAGTGCTAATAAATCAATTGGAGCAAGAGGATGATCAGAAGAAGCACATAATTGTTCCGACAAGATTAAAAATACGTAAATCTTCTATAACTGTAAGAAGACAAAAAAAATTATAAATTATGGGACATACCTAATTGACAAATCATGAGAATATATTATAATTAGATTATGTTAGTTCATACGATTGTGCAACCGGTTGCGCAACTATGAATAAATAATAAGGGGGAAGAATTGTGAAAAAGAGTACAATCAAGGTATTAAGTCTACTCATGGTTTTAGTTCTTATGTTTTCAATGGCGGCTTGCGCTAAAAAGGTTGAAGAGGCTGCTTCAACTCCAGATGCTACACCAACAGAAGCTGCAAAGAAGCCAGTTGAATTGGTGTTCTGGGAGCAAGAAGAACCAAACAACGACCCAATATATGACAGATTACTTACTGAATTTAACAAGAAGTACCCACATATCACAGTTACAAGAGTTCACTATACAACTGACGACTTAAGAAGCCAATTCCAAACAACTGTATTGGCTGGCGAAGGTCCAGACATAGTATTTGGTCCAGATGACAACCTAGGTGTATTCCAAACAATGGGTCTTATACAGCCACTTGATAAGGTATTATCAGCAGATTTCCTTAACACACTTGATAAGAAATCAGTTGACGGCTGCAGAATAAGCGGTGATTTATACGGTATGCCTGACAGACAAGGCAATAACATCATGCTTGTTTATAATAAGGACTTAGTTCCAACAGCTCCTGAAACTGTTACAGAAATGATAGAAATTGCTAAGAAAAACACAAACGCGAAAGAAGGCAAATACGGTCTAGTTTTCCAAGCATATGAGCCATTCTTTATTTCATGGGTAGCTAATGGTCTTGGCGGAAACGTATTTGATGAAAAATATCAACCAACATTAAACACCCCAGCTTTCATAGCTGAGTATAAATTCTTATATGACATTTTTAATGTTCATAAGATTATACCTGCAGACTGTAACTATGACGTAGCAAGCAACCTTTTCAAAGAAGGAAAAGCAGCTATGATAATCAACGGACCATGGTCATGGGGCGAGTACGAAGCAGCTGGTATCAACATGGGTCTTGCACATCTTCCGAAGCTTGAAAATGGAAAATATGGTTCAGCATATACTTCAACTAAGGCATACTCAGTAAATAAGAATGTTACAGATCCAGATAGATTAGAAGCAGTTAAGCTTGTACTTGAACTCTTCGGATCAGCTGAATTCCAATTAGAATTTGCTAAGGCTTCAGGTTGGATGCCAACTAACAAGGTAGCTATGGAAGACTCCTTTGTAAAGAACGATCCAAAGTTCAACATAGCAACTGAAGGTATGAAGGTTGGAACTCCGATGCCAATAGTACCAGAAATGAGAGCAATCTGGGATGCACTTAAGCTTACAGTTCCAGACATAATGACTGGTAAGATAACTCCAGAGAAGGCAGCTGAAATGGCACAAAAGGAAGCAGAAAAGAATATAGCTAACTTCAACAAATAATAGACATCAAATTATAGGGAATGGCTAACTGCCCATTCCCTATTTTTACAAAATCATATCGTATATAATAGGCGCTTCAATATAGTATAAATGCGCTTAGGAATATTCTTATTCTAAATAAAAGGAGGAGCTGATATTTTGAGTGCTGTTTCAACCAAAACATCTAAGCCCACGAAGACACCAAGAATAGACAACATAAGAAATAGGAACCTGGCCATTAAGTGGTGGACACCATATATGTTTATAATACCTGCTATTTTAATAGTACTTTTAATGGTTATTTATCCATTGGTATTTGGCGTTAGATTGTCACTGACTAACATGAATTTAAGAAACTTCCTTAATCCTAAAATTATAGGCTTGGATAACTACATTGAGATATTTACAGATCCAGAGTTTTATATAACCTTCGGCAGAACAATTTTATGGACCTTTGCCAATGTATCAATGCACGTAGTTATTGGTCTTTGGCTGGCTACTCTTATAAACAGAAAGCTTATGGGAAAATCACTTATTAGAGTTCTACTGATACTTCCTTGGGCCATGCCTGAATATATTGCTGTTCTGACTTGGTTTGGACTTTTTAACTATCAGTATGGGGCAATAAATATTTTGCTTAGGGCTATAGGCTTATCTGCGCTCCCATGGCTGTCAAATCCTAACTTTTTATTTAGCGCAGCAATAATAACAAATGTATGGCTTGGCTTCCCGTTCATGATGATGGTTTCACTTGGCGGCTTGCAAAGCATACCAACTGAGCTATATGAAGCTGCGGATATTGACGGAGCATCCAGCTGGCAGAAGTTCAAAAACATTACACTGCCAATGCTTAAGCCTGTGCTTGTTCCTGCTGCTACCCTAGGTGCAGTATGGACCTTCAATAAGCTTAATGTAATATATATATTGGCAAAGAATTCGTCAGATTCCAGAGTTCACATACTGGTTACAAAGGTTTATAGAGCAGGCTTTGACTATTATAGATATGGATATGCGGCAGCCTTCTCCGTTGTAATATTCTTGATTCTTGCGCTATTCGCATCGAGCTTTATTAAAGCTATGAAGGGAACAGAGGAGGTGTACTAATTATGTTGAGAGATAAATTTGAGCGTAACGATAAGCCAGTAAAAATAGTACTAATATATTTAGCTTTGATAACAATGTGTCTTATTACGGTATATCCGGCATTAAATATGCTCACCATTGCTTTGCGTCCGGGTAATGCCCTGTTTCAGTCCAATCTTAAGATAATCCCGGATAATGCTACATTAGCTAATTTTGAAACTGCCATTTTTAAGAGAAACCTCTTACTATGGATGCGTAACAGCCTATTAGTATCCTTTCTTACAGGGATAATAGGCGTAATATTTGCTACATCAGCAGGATATGCTTTTTCAAGATATAAGTTTTTTGGTGCAAAGGTTACCTTAACCTTGTTTTTACTGACTCAGATATTCCCGGCACCAATGCTGTTACTGCCTACTTATATTCTATTAGCTAAACTTAAGCTGCTAAACAATTTTTTGGGGCTTATAATACCATATGCTGCTACTGCAGTTCCGTTTTGTGTGTGGACCTTAAAAGGCTACTTTGATACCATTCCAAGGTCCTTAGAGGAAAGTGCATATATAGATGGGGCAAATGTATTGACTACTTTTTTCAAGATAATACTTCCGCTTTCAAAGCCTGCACTTGCAATAGCAGCATTATTCTCCTTTATGACGGCTTGGAATGAGTATATTATCTCAAGAATAATAATAACAAAGCCACAATTGGCTACATTGCCATTAGGACTTGTAAACATGCAGACCGCATTTAACACAGAGTGGGGAGTATACTCCGCATCTGCACTACTGACATCTATACCAGCAATGATACTATTTGTAAGTCTTTCAAAGTATCTTGTTTCCGGTTTGACTGTTGGAAGCGTAAAGGGGTAAGCGTATGTATAGGATGAGAAAAACATTTGTGTCAGCATTACTTATTGTAGTGCTGATTATTTCTAGTCTTGCACTAGTTGCAGCAGATAATGGTACTAGTAAGGCTATTGGACAGCAGGATATAATTTACTTCGTAATGACAGACCGATTTTATAATGGGGATACAAGTAATGACATTAAGACAAACCCTAAAGATATAAGAGCACACCATGGAGGCGATTTTCAAGGGCTTATTGACAAGCTTGATTATATCAAAGAGCTTGGAGCGACAGCAGTCTGGGTTACTCCAGTAGTTCAAAATAGCTTTGGTGGATATCATGGCTACTGGGCTATCGACTTTTATAAGGTTGATGAGCATTTAGGAGACCTTGATAAAATGAAGGAGCTGGTAGCTAAAGCTCATGAAAAGGGTATAAAAATAATAGTCGACTTGGTTGTAAATCACACGAGTCCGATTCATCCTTGGGTAGGAAATGAAAGCTATAAAGACTGGTTTCATCAGACTGGAAATATAAATAATTGGAATGACCAGAAGGAAGTTGAGAACGGAAAGCTGGCTGGTTTGCCCGATTTAGCACAGGAGAATCCTGAGGTAGCAAAGTATCTGATCGACATGGCTAAATGGTGGATCAAGGAGACAGGGATAGATGGCTTTAGACTAGATACTGTAAGACACGTTCCAAAGGATTTCTGGGTAGAGTTTACAACTGAAATAAAAAAGGATTATCCTGATTTCTATATGATCGGAGAGGTTTGGAGCGGTGATCACAGCTACCTTAACGAATACCAGCAGGTAGGGCTTGATGGGCTCGTTGACTTCCCTATGCATTTTGCAATTAATGATGTATTTGGAAGAGGAAAGGGCATGGGCATGCTCAAAGCAGCAATTGACAATAGCAGCATATATAAGAATAGGTATCTATATGGAACCTTTATAGATAATCATGATGTATCAAGGTTTGTAAATGTTGCAGGTTCAAAGGTCAATGAAAAGCTAAAGCAAGCGCTTACCTTCCAAATGACATATACCGGAATCCCGATAATTTACTATGGCACGGAAATTGCTATGGAAGGCGGAGAAGATCCTAACAACAGAAAGTCTATGGACTGGGAAAAGGAATCAGAAGTCCGCGATTATATGAAGAAACTGACTAAGCTGCGCAAGGACAATACTGTATTTACTATGGGAGACATCAAGGTGCTTAATATAGCTGATAGCTATATAGCGTACTCTAGAAGCTATATGGGAGAGACAGCTATAGTATTGTTGAATACAAAAAATCAAGAAAGCGCAGAAAAGCTCACAGTTCCGGTAGAAATTGTGGGAAGAGGCAAGCAACTTGTAAATGTGTTTAACGAAAATGATACGCTAAGTGCAGATGGAAATGAAATAAGCCTTGTACTGCAAGCAAAAGAGTCAAGAATATATATGCTTAAAGATAGAAAGACAGATATATATTTGATATACTTTGTTATAGTATTCTCAATACTGGCGCTTAGTGCAGTCATAGTGATGACTATTAAACGAAGCAAGAATAAAAAATAACAAAAACCGAGCCTCTAGCAGCTGCT
>CALJSV010000257.1 GCA_937976095.1 uncultured Clostridia bacterium
AAGCAGTAAAAAAACACACTAGTACTACAGATAGCAAAATAATCACTAATAATCTTATATTGCGCATAATTATTAACCTCACTTACATCTTAATTATAGAAATTTAAATATAGCAGGCAAAGTAAAGAGCTTTGGTACTAATAGACCAAATGCAGAATGCTGAAGTATATATATTGTTACATGTTATTTGGAAAAAGTAAACATATACTATATGACACAATTTTAAATAATCCTACATTAACTGTAAATAAATAAATCATATACTATTAGTGGCTGTGAGAGTATCTTCTTGTTTTTATATTTACAAATCTAATAGTGAGTGCTACAATTTAACTAACTAGTTAGTGTGGAGGATATAATGGTTAAAAGAGACTCATTAGAATCAAAAAATAATATCCTAAAGGCGGCGGAAAGGCTGTTTGCTGAAAAAGGCTTTGACGGTACCAGGGTTGATGATATTGCAGCTGAGGCAGGGGTCAATAAGGCACTGATCTACTATTATTTCAAAAGCAAGGACGAAATACTGGAGGTTTTATTTGACAATCTGATCTCAGAAGCAAAGACAGTAGTTAACAGCACGCTGGAGCATATGCCTGATATGGGAATAGAAGAGAATTACAAAAGGCTGATCACAATGTATCTGAGTTTTGCTACTGAAAAAAAGAACATAATTAAAATAGCACTTGCAGAGTCCCTTAAATCAGGCTCTAAAAAGCCAATCATACTGACTCTAGGCGAAATATTGGTTGAGGCAGAGACTGCGAATATCAGGAAGGCATATGAAAGTAAGGGCATTAAGTATGAAAGGGACGTAGAAAGCAATAGAGTAATAGAGTTTTTTACAGGCTTTATGCCAATAATAGCATACTCAGTGTTTCAAGGTGATTGGCAGAAGAACTATAATATGACAATCGAAGCTTTTACAGAGGAATTTATTAATGCCTATAAGATATCGCACCTGGCCAGTCATTTTATAAGATCAGGGCATGATAAAAAATAAAACTACAAGGATAGGGATACTATCCTTAAAAAATGAAGCGAACTAACTAAGTGGTTAGTAAATAAGGAGGGTTTATAATGTTAAAATTTAATTATCCTATAGGTTTTGAGCAGTTTCACACTGACGCAATAGTGACCTTTCAGCTTAACAGATGGCATTCCTCAGGAACTGCAGAGCTGGAGGATATAAGGGAAATATGCGGGAAGATTAAAGACTTCACGAGCTGGAAGCAAGAATTTACAAAGCTGGCTGAAAAAGTACTCGATGAAGGAAGGGTCCTAAACGCAGCAACATACTACAGGGCTGCAGAGTTTTTCGCTTTGCCATCAGACAGAGATAAGATGTATTTATATGATAAGTGCATAGAACTATATAGACTTGCATACAGCAATGAACCAATAGAGTGGTTTGAAATACCTTATGCCGCGGGAGCGCTTACAGCCTTTAGGGTAAAGGCAGAGCAGGAAAAAGGGATAATTGTTTTGCATGGAGGGTATGACTCCTTTATTCATGAGTTCTATCCTTGTGCTGCATACTTTGTTGAAAAAGGCTATACCGTATACGCCTTTGAAGGACCGGGTCAAGGTGCACCTCTTCATAAGCACAATATAAAAATGACTCATGAGTGGGAAAAGCCTGTCAAGTCGGTACTTGATTATTTTAGATTAGATGGAGTAATACTGGTTGGTGTGTCTCTCGGGGGATATCTTGCAGCAAGAGCTGCAGCCTTTGAGCCCAGGATCAAAGGAGTAGTCCTTTTTGATATCATATATGATTTTTACGGAGCTATGATGAGCAAGAAGCCTCCTGTTGCAAGGTTCATAACAAATGCAATGATGAAGCTCAAAATGAAGAGCAGGCTTAACTTGATGGAGTCTAAAATAAGGAAGAGCAGTCTCTTTGCAGATTGGCTGCTTGGTCATGGCTACTATGTGTATGGTGTGGATAACATATATGACTATCTACGCTGCATCAAAAGCTATAGTACTGTTAAAATTTCTTCAAAAATTAATCAGCACGTACTGCTAATGGCAGGTGAAGAGGATATTTATACCATATACTTTGATAAACAAAAGAGTGCCCTTATAAATGCCAGATCAGTGGAAGGCAAAATTTTTACTAAAGAAGAACATGCCTCCCATCATTGCCAGGTGGGAAACTTAAAGCTGGCAATGGACTATATAATTGAATGGATAGCTAAAATTTTATAATTATTATTTTGACGTGGAAAACTTAATCCACGTTTTTTTATTCTGTATTTGCCTATTGGTTATAAAATGCCACCGTTATGTGCAAAATAAACTGGATAATTAAAGTTTTACCCAATTCAAAACCAAGAAATCTTGGAGGGAGGATAAAGAATGGCAAATCTAGTAGAAATTCGTTGGCATGGACGTGGCGGACAGGGAACAAAGACTGCAGCACTGCTACTTGCCGACGCAGCATTTAGCACAGGCAAATATATACAAGGCTTTCCAGAGTATGGTCCTGAAAGAATGGGCGCACCAATAACAGCATACAATCGCATCAGTGATGAAAGGATAAAGATTCATAGCAACATCTATGAGCCTGACTATGTAGTAGTCGTTGACGAGACATTATTAGCCACTATAGATGTAACAGCAGGTTTAAAAGAAAACGGCGCGATTATAGTAAATACAGATAAGACACCAGAGCAGGTTACAAAGTATCTTAAGGGCTACAAAGGAAAGGTATGTACAGTTGATGCAAGAAAAATCTCTGAGGATACACTAGGTAAGTATTTTCCAAACACACCTATGCTGGGTGCGGTTGTGAAGGTAAGCGGTGTAATGGATGAAAAAGAATTTTTGGAGGATGCAAAAGGTTCCTTCGCTCACAAATTTGCTACAAAGCCTGAAGTGATAGAAGGAAATATCAAGGCTATCGAAAGGGCAATGCAGGAGGTGCATGGAATATGAGAAATAGACCATCAGTAAAAAGGATGACTCCTGATATAAGCTGGAAAGACATTACACCTGGTGGAACAATCTATGATGCAGGTAACGCTGAGGACTTTAAGACTGGAGACTGGAGAGCAATGAAGCCGGTATGGATAGTAGAAAAATGCACCCAATGCATGCTATGTCCACCAGTATGCCCGGACACCTCAATACCGGTAAAGGACAGTAAGCGACTCGATTATGATTACGATCACTGCAAGGGATGCGGTGTATGCGTTGAAATATGCCCATTTGATGCAATAGACTTTGTAAAAGAAGGCGAATAATAGTCAACCTTTTTTAGGGAAAATTTATAGAACTAGAGTATATAGAATTAGAATTCTCAGATTAGGAGGGTTAGAATGGCAATTAGAGAAAGACTTTCAGGAAATGAGGCTATGGCAGTAGCCATGAGACAGATAAATCCGGATGTAGTTGCTGCGTTTCCAATAACTCCATCCACAGAAATTCCCCAATACTTCTCACAGTTCGTATCTAACGGAGAGGTTGATACAGAGTTTGTAGCAGTAGAGTCAGAGCACAGCGCTATGTCTGCTTGCATTGGAGCAGCTGCCGCAGGAGCTAGAGCTATGACTGCTACGTCGGCAAATGGACTCGCGCTTATGTGGGAAATGCTTTATATAGCTGCATCTTCAAGGCTTCCAATAACTATGTCCTGTGTAAACAGAGCGTTATCAGGACCTATTAATATCCACAACGACCACAGTGATTCCATGGGAGCGAGAGATTCCGGCTGGATTCAGCTGTACAGTGAGAATAACCAGGAAGCCTATGACAACCTGCTGCAAGCTCTAAGAATTGGCGAGCATGAAGACGTGATGCTTCCTGTAATGGTATGTCAGGATGGCTTTATAACAAGCCATGCAGTGGAGAACATTGAGCTTTTGGAAGATGATAAGGTAAAAGGCTTTGTAGGAGAATACGAGCCCGACCACTATATGATGAACCCAAAGGAGCCAATAGGAGTAGGTCCACTTGATCTGCCGGCATATTATTTTGAGCATAAGAGACAGCAGGCAGAGGCAATAAAAAGGTCAAAGAAAGTAATAATGGATGTAGCTAAGGAATATGAAAAGCTTACAGGAAGAAGCTATGGCTACTTTGAGGAATATAAGCTTAATGATGCAGAAATAGCTATTGTGATTATCAACTCCACAGCAGGTACAGCAAAAACCGTCGTTGATAAGCTACGAGACAATGGAATCAAGGCAGGATTGCTCAAAATCAGAGTATTTAGACCCTTCCCAGCGGAAGAAATAACAGCAGCCTTAAAGAATGTTAAAGCCATAGCGGTTATGGATAAAGCAGAAAGCTTCTCCGCGGTAGGTGGACCGTTATTTACAGAAATAAAAGCTGCATTATATGGTGTGGCAGATGGCATAAATATCATCAACTACATATATGGACTTGGAGGAAGAGACGTTAGGTCCGATGATATAGAGCTTGTGTATAACGCATTGCTGGAGATACAAAAGACAGGAAAAACAGGAGAGACATACAGATATGTAGGAGTTAGAGAATAGAAAAGGAGGTGTACGACTTTATCGATACGCTAAAGTCGGTTTGAATATGGCATATAATTTGAAAGAAATCATGAACAGACCAGAGCGCTTGACAGGCGGTCACAGAATGTGCGCCGGCTGTGGTGCACCTGTAGCAGTAAGAGCTATACTGAGAGCACTAGAACCGGAGGATCAAGTAGTATGCGGAGCAGCAACGGGCTGCTTAGAGGTGTCAACCTTCCTATATCCATTTACAGCCTGGAAGGATTCCTTTATACACAGTGCCTTTGAAAATGTGGGTGCTACCATAAGTGGAGCGGAAGCGGCTTATGCAGCCTGGAACAGAAAAGGAAAGACAACCGGAAACTATAAGTTCATTGCTTTTGGAGGAGACGGCGGGACCTATGATATAGGAATTCAATCACTGTCAGGAGCAATGGAAAGAGGCCATGATATGGTATATGTATGCTATGACAACGAAGCATACATGAATACGGGAATACAAAGATCATCAAGTACACCAAAGTACGCCGATACAACAACCAGCCCACAAGGAACGGCTGTACCCGGTAAGCAGCAGTATAAAAAGGATCTCACTCAGGTTATGGCTGCTCACAACATTCCTTATGTTGCTCAAACTACCCTTACTCAAAACTTCAAGGACATACATGAAAAATCTGAAAAAGCAATATACAAAAAAGGTCCGGCGTTTTTAAATGTTTTGGCACCATGTCCCAGAGGCTGGAGATACGATACTCCTGATTTGATGCTTATTTGCAAGCTGGCGATGGATACTTGCATATGGCCAATATTTGAGGTAGAGGATGGAGTTTGGAAGCTAAACTACAAGCCCAAAAAGAAGCTGCCAGTTGAAGACTATCTAAAGAGACAAGGGCGCTTTAAGCATCTTTTCAATAAGGAAAACGAACATCTTATAGAAGAGCTTCAAAGGGATGTAGACAAAAAATGGGATGACCTATTAAGAAGGTGCGGGGAGGCATAATAGTGAGCGGAAATATTGAATATACACGCAATAAGATAATTATATCAAACCCCGAAAAGTATAATAATATTGAGATAAGGAATCTAACCTATGATGATGGTGAAGGCTTAGCAGGCGGCTACAATGGTAATGTGATAGTTGGCTATGGAGAAGATTATAAGGATGTATTTTTCTTATCTATTAACAATGTGCCCGAAAAAGAAAAGGATACAATCTGTGATAAGGTTGAAGAGATGTTTGGGCAGGATAATGATCCAATAAATCTCTTCATATATAACGGAGAAAGTACAATATATAATTTAAATGACAGCGAGCAGCAATAAGGTTAAGCTGGTAAAGTCCATTCTATGATGAATGGACTTTACTGCTTTGTGACTGTCTTGAAGTATTTTAATAAAAATATGAGAAGTGCTAAGAATAAGTATATAGGATGAGTTTTAAAAGGTATTATCAAAGTGTTATTATAATGAAGAAAAAAACCGTAAGTTCCACAATCTGCATCTTTACTTCTAAAATACTTTATGATAAACTAATACTTGTCCTCGAGAAAAAGGACAAGAAAATAGTAAAAAAACCAATAACTACTAGGTTGACACAGAAAAGAGTTTGTGTTAACATAGTAAAGGTCGGCGGTTGAAACATACAAACAGTTGACCCGCAGAGCGCCGAACTTGTTCGGCAGTAAGCCAGAGGCTTAAGACACTTGGTCCTTGAAAACTAAACAGTGTAAGAATAGTATGTGCAAACATACAACCATAATTCAATGTCAGTAAATTTGAGTTTAGGACAAATGAATGAGTTGAATCCTTCTATTAATAGAAGTGATATAAATATTTA
>CALJSV010000258.1 GCA_937976095.1 uncultured Clostridia bacterium
ATATATTTATTCAGCCTATTTTAGGAATAGAAGGAAAAGACAATAAAAAAGTAACTTGTTTACAAGTTACTTTTCATTATCAACCACCTTGCCGATGGCCCATTTAGCAATTTTTAATTTTACTCTGTCTGCTCCAACCTCTATTGTAAGCTCATCATCTTTAACATTTATAATCTTACCGTAGATGCCTCCGATTGTTATAACCTCATCGCCTTCTTTTACACTGCTTCTCATCTTTTGAGTTTCTTTTTCTCTCTTTTGCTGTGGTCTGATTAGAAGAAAATAGAAAACAGCTATAAGAAGTATGTATGGCAAAAATTGTAGATATGCTTCCAAAACATTCCCTCCTTCCGCAAGAAAATTATGTACAACTATCTATTCCATATAGTATGGCAAAATCCTTCTTTTATTAAACTTTTTTTATTATTATTCAGCTTTTTTCATATTTCTCTTTTCCTGTATAGCCATATTTGTAGAAGAAATCTTTCTTAAAGTCTCCTAATCTGTCCTCTTCAATAGCCTTTCTAATGTCAGCCATTAGCTTTTGCAAGAATCTTAGGTTATGTATTGAGGTAAGCCTTCCTCCTAAAATCTCTCCCGCCTTGATAAGATGTCTTATATAAGCTCTCGAGAAATTCTTGCATGCATAACAGTCACATTCCTCATCCATCGGCAGGAAATCCTCACTATACTCCGCGTTTCTTACCACAAGCTTGCCACTTGAGGTCATTACAGTACCGTTCCTCGCTATCCTTGTCGGAAGAACGCAGTCAAACATATCTATGCCTCTTATAGCTCCATCTATCAAGCAATCAGGGCTTCCTACTCCCATAAGGTATCTTGGCTTATCCTTGGGGAGCTCCGGAACAGTGTACTCGAGAACTTCATTCATAATGTCCTTTGGCTCTCCCACACTTAGTCCGCCCACCGCATAGCCTGGCAGCTCTATTTCTGTTGTTCTTCTTGCACTTTCAATTCTCAGATCCTTAAAGGTGCTCCCTTGAACAATTCCAAAGAGTGCTTGCTTCTCAGTATTCTTATGTGCTTCCTTGCATCTTCTTAGCCATCTTAAGGTTCTTTCCATAGATTTTTGAGCGTAATCCTTTTCGCAGGGATAAGGAGTGCATTCGTCAAAAGCCATTATTATATCAGCTCCAAGTGAATTCTCTATCTCCATTACATACTCAGGAGTAAAAAAATGCTTAGTGCCATCAAGGTGAGATTTAAATTCTACACCTTCTTCTCTAATTTTTCTAAGCTCATTAAGACTAAAGACCTGAAATCCTCCACTGTCTGTAAGTATAGGTCTATCCCAATTCATAAAGCCATGAAGTCCGCCTGCACTCTCAATTAGCTTATGCCCCGGTCTTATGTATAAATGATATGTATTGCTCAAAATAATCTGAGCTCCGATCTCCTTTAGCTCAGCAGGCGACATCGCCTTTACTGTAGCTTGTGTTCCTACAGGCATAAAGGTAGGTGTATCTATTACCCCATGTGGAGTATGCACCCTTCCTAGCCTAGCCCCTGTTTGTTTACATTCCTTTATAAACTCATATCTTACTGCCAATATGTTTCCCTCCAAGTATATCTTATCAGTTGATTCTTATTGAAACCTGTTCTATTACATCCTCTTTCATTCTAATTATCCTTATCATTGCATTAGAGACATTAAATTCAGCACCTTCGTGTAGCCGGCTTCCAGTAGTATGAGCTATATTGCTTATAACCCCACCTATAGTATTGCCAAGCTCTGCCGGAATACTCAGCTTCATCAGATCATTCACTGTATCAATCGATGCAGCAGCAGATATAACAAAGCCTTGGTTATGGGTATTTGTATGCTTATCTACAAATAAAAACTTTCTTATTGCAAAAATTGCAGCCATTGCAATTATGCCTATTATAAAGTCTATCATTCCCTGATTGTATATCAGAAGCTTTCTGGCCACTGCATAAAGAAGAACCTCTATAACACTTGTAGGCGAATGAAATACCATCATAACAACCAGCTCTACACCTACAACCAGTAGCAATACATGGCCCAGAAATTTCTGTATTACATCATAGGAATGGTATGGATTAGTTGTATAAATAATTATTAGATATCTAACCAGATCAACCATGCCTATTACTACAGAAACTGCGATAAAGCTTGCTAATACAAATTCCAAGTAATGCGTAAACCTTTTTATCATTTGTTTAAGCATTTCATAATTCATATGATACCCCCCAAAAACAACTATATTATAAGCATTGCGTCTCCAAAGCTAAAAAATCTATAACGCTCCCTCACTGCTTCCTCATAGGCTTCCATAATAAACTCTCTGCCTGCAAGCGCGCTTACAAGCATAAGCAATGTTGATTCCGGCAAATGAAAATTTGTAATCAGTCCAGCTACAGTCTTAAAGCTATATCCCGGATATATAAAAATATCAGTCCAGCCACAACCTGCATTTATTTCCCCATCAGCATTTGCTACAGATTCTATGGTTCTTAGCGATGTAGTACCAACGCAAATAATCCGTCCACCATTTTTACGAGCTGTGTTTATTATTTCAGCTGCTTCTTCAGTTACCACATAATATTCGCTGTGCATCTTATGCTCTTCAATAACATCTACCTTTACCGGTCTAAAGGTCCCTAGTCCTACGTGCAAGGTTACATATGCTATCTTTATCCCCATAGAGCTCAGCTTATTGAGCAGCTCTTCTGTAAAATGGAGACCTGCCGTAGGTGCTGCTGCAGAGCCTTCATGCTCTGAATAAACAGTCTGGTATCTTTCCTTATCCTCTAAGGATTTTTTGATGTATGGCGGTAAAGGCATATTTCCCAGTCTATCAAGAAGCTCTTCGAATACTCCTTCATAATAAAATCTTACTATTCTATTGCCACCCTCAACTATATCTATAACTTCTGCTTCAAGCTCTCCGTTTCCAAAAACAAACCGAGCTCCCAGCTTTGCTTTCTTTCCAGGGCGCAGCATTACCTCCCAGGTATCTATGTCCTTTCTTATAAGCAGTAAAAACTCAATATTGCTTCCTGTGTCTTTTTTGGCACCAAGCAATCTTGCGGGAATAACCCTTGTATTGTTAAGCACAAGGCAATCTCCCTCTTTTAGGTAATTTACTATATCCTTAAATACCCTATGCTCTAAAGAAGTGCTGCTCCTCTTTAAAACAAGAAGCCTGGAGGAGTCCCTTTGCTCAAGAGGCTCTTGAGCTATGAGCTCTTCAGGCAAATCATAATAAAAATCCTTAAGGTTCATTTTTTGCCCTCTTTCTATTGTACTTTTGTATCTGAAAAATAATGCTCTAGTATTTGTATATAGTTAAAGCCTGCTTCTGCCATGCCTTTTGCTCCATACTGAGACATACCCAGACCATGTCCATAACCCTTACCGTTAAAAGTATAAGCATTAGGAACGATGTTATAGCTCTTTACACTGCTGCTGCTTTTTACTGCAACTGTGTTTGTTGAGCTGCTGAGCTTACTGATACCGCTTGCTGATATTACATTAAGCTCAGAGGCAGTTTGTACTTGTGGAGAGCTGTTGGCAGCACCCCTTACATATACATCAGCATCCGTTTTTACTGTAAACCAAGTGCTTTTTAAGTCATTGTAGCCAAAAAGCACCCTTATATTCTCTTTTTCGTATATTTTCTTATCCTTAGTACCTACAATTTCTAGCTTTATTACCCTTCCAAACTCACTTACCTGTCTTGGTATTATATTGACAATCTCACCAATATCAACATTCCTTGCTGCGAGCTTCGCCTTAACCTCATCCTTGTTAAAAAGCTTTTCCCAATTCGAGTAAGGGCTCTTTTCGTAGCTGTCATCTACGCCTCTTATATAAGGAAGCACTGCGCTCCAATAATTTTCACTGTTTTCCGTATAACCTCCGCTGGTTGATGAAAAATAAGCTGATATAATGCTGTTATTGTGAACTATAACCTTTCCCTTTGTTTCATTTATAGCTTTACTCGTATTTGCATGCTCACCGGAATAGCCTAGGTAAACCTGACAATGCTGACCGTTGCACATATCAAAGCCCTGAGCCGAGTGTCTTCCCACATTTCTTATAGCATAGCATCGTGAAGCTACCGCCTGAGCCTTTAGTGCTTCTATATGCCATGAAGCAGGCATTTCTCTTGGGACTACTCCATATAGATATTCCTCCAGCTGCAGCTCATTAATTACATTAATATCACCTTCAGCAAGTCTTACAAAAAGTATGCTGCCTCTGTACTTAGATACTCCATACTCAATTATGCTTGCTGAGCCTTCTTTTGGTATTACATCAACCTTAACAGGCTGCTCTGCATTTAAGACAAACAAAACCTTTCCTGATATTGGGTCAAGAAGCTGAACCCTTCTTTTGTCAGGATAAACCACATAATAAGTGTAATCCGGATGTTCGTTCTTGAGCACCTCAATTTGCTGTGTACAAGCACTGTCGTCTACATACAGCTGAGTCCACACTCTCCAGCCTGCATCATATGCAAGAAATACCGATGGTGACGTGGATTCGATGATTGACGCCAACTGCTTTGCTTCTTCAAAGGTCGCAAAAGGCTCTCCTACCTGTATATGATAAGGACCTATTACCTCGCCCTTGTATGCAACAGCCTTTATATAGTTTATTTCTGTTGTAACTCCTTCAATAATATTATAATAAGCATCCTTTCTAACCTTTATACCATTAGCATCCATAAATGTAAGGATGCTTTTGTATACTCCATTCTCAAGCACATTGACCGTTATTCCATTGGTGCTTTTGATAGTAAAATTATTGTTAGCTGTGCTGCCATGGCTTAAGCCTACTTTTATTGTCTCCGGAATCTTGTAGTCAGCTTGTACAAAGACACTGCCTAATAAAATGCCTGCTATAAAAAGAGCTGCTGCTAATAGTGTTGCTACTTTTACATTTCCTGTTACCTTCATAAGCATAAGTCCCCCTGAAATTGATTTGTTTATATTATACAACAAAAGCAGGCACATATAAATACAGCAAACTACCCATTTATACGTTTTTCAACATATATTTACTTTTTTCATCTAATCAATCACATTCAAGCTCTCTAAGCTTCTTCAATTCCAAAATGACCATAAGCAAGCTTTGTTGCGACTCTACCCCTTGGAGTTCTATTTATAAAACCTATCTGAAGTAGATATGGCTCGTATACATCCTCTATAGTACCGCTATCTTCACCTATGGAAGCTGCTAATGTATCCAGTCCAACAGGCCCTCCACCAAATTTTTGCATTATTGTAAGAAGCATTTTTTTATCTATGTCATCTAAGCCTATGTAGTCAATTTCTAGCAGCAGCAATGCCTTATCTGCTGTCTGCTTATCAATTATTCCTTCACCTCTGACCTGAGCAAAATCTCTTACTCTTTTAAGCATTCTATTAGCTATTCTTGGTGTGCCTCTTGATCTTCTGGCAATTTCCATTGCACCCTCTACCTCTATATGAATATTTAGCTTCTTCGCTGATTGAGTAACTATCTGAAAAAGCTCTTCATGTGTATAGTAGTTAAGTCTGCAAATTACCCCAAACCTATCCCTTAAAGGAGAAGTAAGCATTCCCGCTCTAGTAGTAGCTCCAATCATAGTAAACCTGGGAAGATCCAGTCTTATTGATCTTGCACTGGGCCCCTTGCCTATAATAATGTCCAAGACAAAATCCTCCATCGCGGGATAGAGTATTTCTTCTACACTTCTATTAAGCCTGTGTATCTCATCAATAAAAAGAACATCATTATCGTTTAGGTTTGTAAGTATAGCAGCCAAATCTCCCTGCTTTTCTATTGCAGGTCCTGAGGTAATCCTTATGTTTACACCAAGCTCATTAGAAATAATGTTTGCGAGAGTAGTCTTGCCAAGTCCCGGAGGGCCATACAAAAGCACATGATCAAGCTGCTCATTTCTCTGCTTGGCTGCCTGTATAAAAATATCTATCTTTTCCTTTGTAGTAGTCTGCCCTATATATTCATCAAAGCTCTTAGGTCTTAAGCTTGTATCTCCATCTACATCCTCACCCAAAAGCTTTGGCGTAATTAGTCTATCTTCCATTAAAAATCCTCCATTATATCGCAACAAGCTTTAATGCGTCTTTGATAAGGCTGTCAATAGGCTTGCTCAGATCCTTGAGCTTTGCTACAGCACCAGCTCCCTCACTATAGCTATATCCAAGCGACATTAATGCCTCTATTACCTCCGAAGCTCCATCAGCAGCTATTGGAGCATCAACAGCTGTTATGGCTGCTTCGGTATCTATCTTGTCCTTTAACTCCAGTATTATTCTTTCAGCAATCTTCTTTCCAATTCCAGGTGCCTTTACAAGCTGTCCTATATTTTTTGAAATAATAGCTGCAGCAAGCTCACTGTGCTTTAGCTGTGAAAGCAGAGATATAGCCGCTTTTGGACCTACTCCTGATATAGAAATCAAAAGCCTGAAAAGTCTTAGCTCCTCTTTTGTAGAGAAGCCGTATAGCACATGGTCATCCTCCTTTACGACTAAGTGAGTAAGCATTTTTACACTGCTTCCGACGCTAATGCTTTTGATTGTGTTCTGAGAAGTATATATTCTATAGCCTATGCCATTTACATCTATAACGGCATAATCCTCCAAAACAGCTTCCAGCGAACCCTTAATATACTCGTACATACTGGCCTCCTTACAACTTAAACATGTGTGCAAAATTTGATGAGTTCC
>CALJSV010000259.1 GCA_937976095.1 uncultured Clostridia bacterium
AGAAACGCCTGTAGAAGAGCCAAAGAAGGAAGATCCTCCAAAGAAGGATGGAGTTATACCGGCGGAGGGTGAAGTAGTTGTAGAAGGCTACGCTGAGGATATCATACCAGAGTATGGAGTTATAGTTATAGGAGTTAAGCAAAAGGACAATACTACTGTTACTACAACCTTTAATATACCTTCTTATGATATCTCCTGCACTATAGACGAAGTAAAAAGCTCATATTGGAAGATCAAAAAAGGCGACGTAGTAACTCTTCTTATTAAAGATGGAGAGATCACAAAGCTTGTAGTTGAGAGCAAGATCCAAAAGACTAAGGCTGTCATCAAGGATATCCGTGTAGCTGATAAAATAGTGATTGAGGTTCAAACCGAAAAGGGAGACAGAAAGAGCTATGCACTGACAACTACAACCAAGATAATAAAGGATGAAAAGGAAGCAAAATACACTGACTTAAAGGTTGGAATGAGCCTCACAATAATATCAATATATCAAGAGCTTATAGAAATAAACGCTGACGTAACAAAGACAAACGACAGAGGAATAGTCGAGTCCATATCCTTCAGCAGAACAGCACCTGCGAAGCTGGTTATAAAGAAGGAAAACGGCGAGAGAGCAGAGTACTATGTAAAAGCCGACATAGCAAATGAAAACATTTTAATTGAAGGTAAAGTTTCAACTATATATGATATCAGGCCAAACATGATGATAGACATATCACTCGAAAACGAAGAAATATCCAAGCTGGTAACAGTGGTATTTGAAAACAAGGTAAGCATAAGCGGTGTTGTAAAGAGCATAAATTATGACTTCGGCATAATAAAGCTGGAATACACTGACCTAGCTGCCAACAAAAAAGTAGAAAAAACAATATTTGCACTAAACTCAAAAATAGTAGACACATCACTAAACCCACTAGTACTAAAGGATATCAAAGAAGGCACAAAGCTATCCTCAATCTTCGGCAAAGAAGACCTAACCCTAAGCGGAATAATAGCAGAGACTATTATCATAGATAAATAGATATTTATATCTATTTGTCTATCCCCTAGAGACCACAGACACGTGACCCAAATCCAGTGACCAGTGACCAGCGACCAGCGACCAAAAAATACAGCACATGCCAACATACCGGCATGTGCTGTTACATGTTAAATTCCTTTTGAAAGGAGCAATTTCCATGCAAGCAAAGCTTGTTTCCATCGTTGTCCCCATGTACTTTGAGGAAGAGGTTGCTGAGGTTTGCTATGAGAGGCTCAGCAAGGTACTCAAAAACATAAAGTATAAATATGAGATAATCTTTGTAAATGATGGCAGCACTGACCGTACTCTGGAGATACTTGAAGGCATAGCCAGTATAGACAAAAATGTCAAGGTCATAAGCTTCTCCAGAAATTTCGGGCACCAGATAGCTGTTACTGCCGGTATAGATAAGGCACAGGGAGCGGCCGTCATACTTATAGATGCCGATCTCCAGGACCCTCCTGAGCTGATACCTGAGATGCTTAAGCTTTGGGAGCAGGGCTACCATGTAGTATATGGCAAAAGAAAAATCCGGAAGGGTGAAAGCCACTTTAAGCTGGTTACGGCCAAGTATTTCTACAGAGTACTCAATAAGCTTTCTGATGTAGCTATACCACTTGATACCGGCGACTTCAGACTTATGGATCGCAAGGTTGTCAATGCCATAAAGAGCATGCCGGAGAAAAGCAGGTTTATAAGAGGTATGGTAAGCTGGGTAGGCTTTAAGCAGATACCTCTGGAGTATGAGAGAGATATACGCTTTGCAGGCGTTACTAAGTACCCGCTAAAGAAAATGCTAAAGTTTGCCTTCGATGGCATAGTATCCTTCTCCACAAAGCCCCTGAAGCTTTCTCAGCTGCTTGGCTTTGTAGCTGTACTATTTGCACTTGCGGTGTTTATCTACTCAATTGCCTATAGGCTGCTGGAGGGCAAAAATCTTGTAGCAGGCTGGACCTCTATCATGACTACAATGACCTTCCTTGGAGGTGTGCAGCTTATTTCAATAGGCATACTTGGCGAATACATAGGCCGTATGTATGATCAGAGCAAAAACAGACCTTTATATATAGTAGAAAAGGAAATAAATACAGATGAAGAAAAGAAGTAGCATTTCTATAGCATTAAGCTTCCTCGTGGCTGGTTTTTTGATGTATCTGATACTGAGAAGGATAGGCTTTGACCAGCTGCCATACATCATCGGCAGACTAAACTACATATGGATAGCTGCAGCTATATCCTTATACACCATAGATATGCTTATTAGAGCCTACAGATGGAAGCTGATACTAGAGGATAGTGGTATAAGAATAAGCCTAAGGGACTCATTTTTGGCATACAACCTTGGCAACACTATGAACATACTGATACCTGCCAAGCTTGGCGATGCAGCAAGATCCTACTACCTTAAAGGAAAGTATGGCTACGGATATACAGCCACACTTCCTGCTACTTTTTTGGACAGACTTTTTGATGTGATAGGGGTATATATTCTGCTGCTCCTAAGCAGTATATACGTCCTTGCAAGGGTTAAGCTGGACAGGTGGTTTTATTTGCTTATCTTTGCTGGAGTAGCTGCACTGCTTGCTGTGTTTGTAGTACTGGAGATTTTTTTAGCCAACAGAAATAAGCTTGACAGGATAAAAAACAATAAGCTGCGAGGGCTGGCGGTATCACTTATAAATGCCTTTCAAGGCTCTGTAAAGCTTAAGGGAAAGTTTATTGCACTTATACTATACTCTGTATTTATTTGGGCATGTGAAGGCTTTATAACCTTCTTGGTGTTTTTGGCTCTTGGAAAAAGCATCAACCCCATAATCCTGCTTTTTACAAATATGGTTGCAAATCTTACCAAAGTAATACCTATAACCCCCGGAGGCTTGGGGGTATTTGAGGGTACAATGATGCTGCTGCTGTCAATGCTGGGGATCACCGGAAGCTTTACTGCCACTGCATCAACCCTCAACCATTTGCTTTTAAACCTATATACCCTTGCAGCAGGTGTTTATGCACTTATAAAGGAAAACATCAGCATAGCAAAAATTCGCACGGAAAAGGTGGACAAATGATGAGAGTAGCGATAATTGGAGCGGGAATTACCGGTCTTTCTGCTGCCCTTGAGGCTTCAAGGCTGAATACAGCAGGTGATATGGAGATAGATGTACTGGAGGCTGACATCAGCAGTGGAGGAATAGCCGGAATAGAGTATATAAATAATACACCTATAGAGAAATATTATCATCATTTTTTTAAGTCTGACAAGTACATAGTGGAGCTTATAGATAAGCTCAGGCTGACTGACAAGGTTAAGTGGCTGCCAAGCTCTATGGGTTTCTTTGTAGACGGAGGCTTATATAAGTTTGGCACTCCGGCATCCTTACTTGCCTTTAAGCCCTTGGACTTTATGGATAAGCTAAGGTTCGGAGTCGGGATTTTGAAGCTAATGAGCATAAGGGATTGGGCTGCACTGGAGAAGGTATCTGCCCATGAGTGGCTGTCTGCAAATGTGGGAGGCAGGGTATACGAGACGGTATGGAAGCCACTTCTTACAAGCAAATTCGGAGAACGCTACAAGGATATATCCATGGCCTGGTTTTGGGGCAAAATAAAGCTTCGAGGCTCATCAAAGCAGGGGGGAGTAGAGGTGCTTGGATATATAGACGGCAGCATAAAGGTGCTGCTGGATTCCCTTGAAAAGGAGCTGACCGAGAGAAGAGTAAAGCTCCGCATGAACTGCAGGGTAAATAAGCTTCAAAAGCATGAGGAAGGCTATCTTCTAAAGACCAGCTGGGGTGACTTTGTATATGA
>CALJSV010000260.1 GCA_937976095.1 uncultured Clostridia bacterium
GGAAGACTGTCTATTCTAGGCGGCGCAGTGGTGCTGACTTCAGTTACCGTAAGCTGTCTTAAGCCTAAGCAGGCAACATCTGCGGACAATGAAATTACAGTACAGTAATAAAAAAGGCAAGCAACCTTAAACGGTTGTTTGCCTTTTTAAATAAATTTTATCCTCTTAGACCTGGATGAACAGGTGGTTTTACCATAAGTGTCATAATAGCTGCAACTGCTGAAAGTACAGCGGACAATAGGAAGGAGCTTGTAAAGCCAAGCAACCCTGCTATAATCGGCCCTACTATTGCTGCTATACCATAGGCTTGCATTACAATACCATAGTTAACACCTAAGTTCTTTGTGCCATAGTAGTCTGCAGTTATTGACGGGAACACTGCAAGGAAGCCGCCGAAGCTTGAGGCTATTGCTGCTATGCATGCAAAGAATATTGCAAAGTTCATTGGTATTACACTCATTATTACCATAGCAACTGTAGTGACAATAAACATGATAAGGAAGGACTTTGTTCTTCCCAGCTTATCTGAAATTGTACCCCAGCCAAGTCTTCCGCCTGCATTGAATAATGCTATCATCGCAACAGCATTGGCAGCTGTTGCAGGTGTCAGCTTAACAAGGTCTACACCTATGTCCTTTGCAAGGCCTATAACCATAAGTCCGCTTATGCAGCCAAAGAAGAACATAACCCATAGTAAGTAGAATTGTACTGTGCCGACCATTTCCTTTGTGGTAAAGTCAGCTGCAGCCTTTGCTGCACCTGCCTTAGCTGCAGTTTTCTCAGGTACTCTGAGGAACTGTGCGCCAATCACTATTAAAACTCCATATATTGCACCAAGGTATAGGAAGGTTTCTGAAACACCCTTTGTAGCAATAAAGTTAAGTATTACTGATTTGAAAATCAAGCTTCCTGAGCCGAAGGCACCAACTGCGATGCCAGTGATAAAGCCCTTTTTATCAGGGAACCACTTAACACATGTAGCAAGAGGGCATACATAAGCTGTTCCAACACCTATTCCACCGATTACTCCATAGAAAATATAAAGCTCAATAAGTGTGTCAGCGGTACTTGAAAGTAGCAAGCCGATGCAAAGAAGCACACCGCCGGCTGTAGCTACCCATTTTGGTCCTATTTTGTCTTGAAGCTTGCCGGCAAAAATTGTTGCTAAAGCAAACATCGCAATTGTGATTGAGAAGGTGAGTACTACCTGTGAGGTTTCCCAACCGAATTTGTCTGATAATGGCTTATTAAACAAGCTCCATGCATATACAGCTCCGAGACAAATCTGAATAAGCACTGCACCTAGTACAACAAACCATCTGTTTGTCTGTCTTTTTTCCAAGATAAAATCCTCCTATAAATAAATTAGTTCATTTTAGCTTGTACTAATAAATAAAAATATAATATATAGTACAACGTTGATAATTATACCACTTAAACAAATAATTTAAAACAGATTTTTTTACGCAAAGCTGCCCATAATGCAGGTATACCAGTGGTTTAACTTATTAATAACCATAAGCATGTATATTTAATAGGAGATTTCTTTTATAGCGTCTTTTATAAAACTAAAAACTCGTGCAGACTACTTGAAAAATGTCGAAAAATGAAAACACAATGAGTAGGCATGGGATATTAAAATGAATAAATATTTTTTTGAGATTAATATGTAATATTTGGAGCATGGAATATTGTTTCAAATAGTTGACATATAGTACTTTTGTATCTATAATAGGATTATTAATTTAATACGGCTAAACGATATGATACAGAGGCTGCGGGGGTCAATAGTACTGTCAAACAGGAAAGGGTCAACCGCCGAAGTCTGCAAGAAAGCTTGCAGGCTGGGATCATGCTGAACAAGTATGATACTGTCTGTACTGGATTGCCCGATCCGGTGTAGGAGTGCTTATCATATTGGGGCAAAGGGTGTTGTTATTAACATTGCGTTTTTATACTTTTTTGCGCTGCATTATAACAGTCATGAGTTCCTTTGCTCATGGCTGTTTTTATTTTTGTGCATTATAAGTATGAAAGGGGGCAAAAAAATGAAGCTCTTTGGAACGATGAGAATAAACAACGACGGAGTGTTGACCATAGGAGGCTGTGAGACCCAAGTGCTGGCTAATAGCTATGGTACACCCTTGTATGTACTGGATGAGGAGCATATAAGGTCAAACTGCAGGCTTTTTAAGGAGAGCTTCTCCGGTAAAGAGGTGCAAACAGAGGTGATTTATGCATCTAAAGCCCTTTTAAACATTGCTGTGTGTAGAGTAATAGTAGATGAAGGACTTTCGCTGGATGTAGTGTCTGGAGGAGAGCTATATACTGCTATAAGAGCTGAATATCCTATGGACAAGGTATATTTCCACGGCAATAATAAAAGTATAGCAGAGCTGGAGCTTGCAATATCAACTGGTGTCGGACGGATAGTTGTAGATAATCTACAGGAATTTGAAGTGATTGAGGAGCTATGTAGAGATAAGGGAAAAAACATAAGTGTACTTTTAAGAGTGAATCCGGGTATAGAAGCGCATACTCATAAATATATCCAAACCTCGAGACATGATTCTAAGTTTGGCGAATCGCTTTTCGGAGAGGATATATACAATAAAATAAGCAGGATGATAAAAAGCAGCCATGTATCCCTGAAAGGCTTCCACTACCACCTTGGTTCACAGATTTTTAATGATGAAACCTTCTATGCCGGTGCAGCGGCTATGATGGATTTTCTGAAATCGGTATATGATAAGACCGGTTATTTGGCCGAGGAACTAAACACAGGCGGTGGGTTTGGCGTTTTTTATGCGGGTGATGACACACCTATTGATATAAGAGTTTGTCTTGAAAAACTAATTGACTGTGTACAAACGAAGGCTCAGGAGCTGTCAATAAAAGTGCCAAAGCTTATGATTGAGCCGGGAAGGGCTATAGTTGCCAATGCAGGTACTACCCTATATGGAATAGGGGGAATAAAAGAGACCTTCGGTGGAAAAACCTATGCCTTTGTTGATGGAGGCATGTCGGATAACCCCAGAACTGCCATGTATGATGCAAGATACGAGGCAATTTTGGCAAATAAGGCAGCACAGCAAGCATGCAAGGAATATACAGTTGCAGGCAAGTGCTGTGAATCCGGAGATGTGGTAATTAAAGGTATAATGCTTCCTGAGGCTGCTAGAGGTGATGTGCTGGCAGTTCTAAGCACTGGAGCGTACAATTACAGCATGTCCAGTAATTATAATAGAATTCCAAGACCGGCAATGGTTATGGTTAGGGACGGAGAGTCTAGGCTGATAGTTAGGAGAGAGTCATATGAGGATCTGTTACGAAATGATGTTTGATTTACAAGGGGGTATTTGATGTGTCAATAATAGTACAAAAATATGGAGGAACCTCTGTTGGTTCTATTGATAAAATAAAGGCAGTTGCAGAACGAATAATACAAAGAAAGCTAAAGGGCGATGATGTTGTGGTTGTAGTGTCTGCAATGGGCAAAACCACTGACTTGCTTATTGGAATGGCTAAGGAGATATCGCCTAATCCAAACAAAAGAGAGCTGGATATGTTGGTGTCTACAGGTGAACAGGTTTCTATTGCACTACTTGCTATGGCCTTACATGAGAAAGGCTATGACTCAGTATCTCTGACAGGCTTTCAGGCAGGTATAAAGACAGAAGGAGCACATACCAAAAACCGTATAACCGATATTGATATAAAGAATGTCAAGAAGCACCTTAAAGAAGGCAGGATAGTGGTAGTCGCCGGCTTCCAAGGTATAAACGAAAGTGGTGACATAACAACTCTTGGAAGAGGAGGCTCTGATACTACTGCTGTAGCGCTTGCTGCCAGGCTAAAGTGCAGATGTGAAATATATACGGATGTTGAGGGTGTATACAGTGTAGACCCCAGGCTATATCCAAATGCGCATAAGCTAAACAGCATATGCTACGAGGAAATGATGGAAATGGCGAGCCTTGGTGCAGGGGTAATGGAGACGCGTGCTGTAGAGATCGGCTGTAAGTATAATGTGCCTATCTATGTAGCTATCAGCCATGGAGCTGCACAAGGGACAATAATAAAGGAGTATGATGACACAATGGAAGGAAAAGCAATTACCGGGCTCACAGTAAGCGACAATGTACTTATGGTTACTGTAAATAATGTAGAAAATAGACTGAAGAACATAGCTATAATATTCGATAGACTTGCAAAGCATAATGTAAATATTGATATGATTAGTCAGACAGCTCCCTTTGAAGGGCACATAAATGTATCCTTCACAGCATCCATGGAGGATGAATATACTATAGCAGACATTACTAAGGAGCTTAAAAAGGAAATGCCAAATATAAAGGTATGCACAGATTCAAGTATTTCAAAAATATCCGTAGTTGGCATAGGGATGATGAAGCAATCTGGTGTGGCTGCGAGGGTATTTAATATATTTGCTGATAACGATATTGAGTTTAAGCAGGTTACAACATCTGAGATAAGCATTTCTTACACTGTTGCAGCAAAAGATAAGCAAAAGGCTGTAATGGCAATAGCCAAGGAGCTTGAGCTCTAAAACAAATGGGGCAGTTTTTACTCTGCCCCATTTTGTATAAGTTTATTTTCTTTTGCTTGTCGATGTCTTTCTGACAGGCTTTTTACTAGTTGGAGCTTTACCGCTGCTTTGACGTTCAACTGTCTTGCCTCTGCCGAGCTCAACTATTCTTCCCATATATATCTCTTTAACATCTATTTTAATCTTAAATTGCTTTTCAAATTCCTTTATCTGCTCAGCCTCTTTGGTAGTTACAATTGATATTGCTGTGCCTGCCTTGCCAAATCTTCCTGTCCTGCCTATTCTATGTAGGTATTCCTTCGAATCACGAGGGAAATCAAGATTAAAAACATGTGTAACATTGTCGATATCAAGCCCGCGGGCAGCAAGATCAGATGAAACCATAAGATGATAATCGCCATTTCTAAAGCCGGTCATAGCCTCCTGACGCTCTTCTTTAGGCATATCACCGTATATGCCGCAAGCTTTGATATGATGGTACTTAAGCTTTGCTGCAATAACCTCCACTTCTTCACTTGCGCTGATAAAGCATATGGCCCTAATGGGCTTTATCGAAGCAATCAGCTTTCTAAGAACCTCAATCTTATCTCTCTGCTCAGCCAGCATATACATATGATAAATATTGGGGTTAATCAGTTCCTTTTCTTCTATCTTAACTATCTCAGGACTCTTCATAAGCTCCTTTGCTGCAAGCAACGTCTTCTCATTAACAGTTGCTGAGAAGGCAGTAATTTGAGTGTCTCTCATCACTGATTTGACCAGCTCTTTAGTTTTTCCATAGCTATCCTGATCTAAGAGTCTGTCTGCCTCATCAATTACAATTGTTTTTATGGTATGTGCGCTTATCCTTTTGGACTTAACTAGTTCAAGAATCCTGCCTATTGAGCCTACTATTATATGAGGCTTTTCCTTAAGCTTTTCTATCTGCCTGTTAATATTAACTTCACCCATAATGGTGGTTGATCTTACTGCAAGCCCTGAATTCTCAGTCAGTTTTTTTATTTGCTTTTCAATCTGCATAACCAGCTCATGTGTAGGAGCTAAAACTATAGCCTGCATCTCTCTTTTTTCTATATCTAGTCTTTGAAATATTGGAAGCAAATAAGCAAGCGTCTTGCCGCTTCCTGTTTGTGACTGTCCAATTACATCCTTTTTATCTAAAGCCAAAGGTATAACTCGTTCCTGTATATCTGTAGGAGTTTTAATATCCTGTTTTGCGAGACCTTCAACAAGGGAATTGCTGAGTCCGAGCTTATCAAATGTCAAATCCATCTATCCATCACCCTTTATATTATTATTTTTTATATCATATAGTTTATCATATTTTGTAATTATTTATGGCAGTTTTATGAAAAAAATTAAGCCAGATATGAAATATAACATATACATCTTGGAAGTGCTTACTGCAGTAGGGGCTTTAGCTGTAGAAAGTACAGATGGCTACAAAATATTCTACTCTATAGATAAGAAGCCTATTAAGCGTATGCTTTCTTATATTATGCAAAGATTTAATATTGATTAGCTTAGGGGGTGCGGTAAATGGATGTTTTTGAAAGGCTCTATGGTACTACTATGGACTGCTTTGATGCGGCTAAGAAAAGTCAGGTGGCCCTGGATAATTAGTGAATTATAAGCTTGAAGGCCACAAGATTGAGGTTTTGCTTGATAGAGTGATAAGAGAAGGTGAGAGCTTTACTCTTGAGTTCGACTATTTTACCAGGCCACTCGGGTGGAAGTGTTGGGTTGAGTCAAGCGCTGACGGTATGATACCGGGACTTGGAGATGGTGAGACTGAGCTATGCTTCGAGGGCTGTTGGCTTCCGGTAGCTGGCATTAATCCGGTTATGGCTGAAGTAGAAATCATATCTGATGGAACTAAGCGTGTTCTTTTTAATGGTGAGCTTCTTAAGGTAGTTAAGAAGTCTAATATAGAAGTATATAGTTTTAAAACCTGCATGAGCACTTATCCCACTATTATAGCAGGAGATTTCGAGCTAATTGAAAGGAAAATGGATGATGACTGCAGTATAGCGTTTTACCATCAAAGGGAGTACTCATCTGCCGCTAGTAAGGTGGTTGGTATTTCAGAAGTAATACTAAGGCAGCTTGTAGAATGGTTTGAATCTAACCCTATAAAGGATTTCTATCTAGTGCAGCTAAAGAGATTAGAATTCGGTCAATATGCACCCTTTCCTATGGTAATACTCCCAAAGGACGACATAAGAAATGACATGAGCGAAGAACAGTGGCAAAGCGTAACAGGCATGCTTACACATCAAATGCATGAGTTTTTCTCAGTTCACATGGAAGGGATAGCTGAATATTATTGGTGTGATAAACAGGGAATTATGATTGCCTAAATACAGTCTCCTCAGGAGTCGTTTTATGATTTATTTGATTTTTAAATATTTCTGTCGAAAAATCCTAATATATGGTATAATTTAAATTGTCTGAAACTTGTGAAAGCGCATAAGTGCATAAATAGTATGTCTATTAACAAAGTGGAAGGAAGCGCTTTTATATTTCAGGGACATTTAAGTATTTGAGGGGGAAATTGAATGAACAGAAGTAGTTTGTTGATCAAAAACGAATTTGAAGCTAATCGGTTTGCCGCTAAAGCAATGCTTATGACAATAAGTTTTGCAATTTTAGTATATGTTTTAAATGTACTGAAGATTTTCACTACACCACTTGCTACAATGACCATGGCAATGTCACTGGTAACTTTGTGTCTTATAATTCCTGCTGTTTTAGTTTTTCTATTTAAAAAGCAAGGAAGATGGGTTAAATATGTGATAGTAACCTCCGCGGTGGTAATGGTTTCAATTTTGAGTATTTTCTTAACCTACCACGCTGTATTAATGTATATATACGCTATAGCTATTGCCAGCCTTTACTTTTCAAAAAAGCTAAGCTGGTTTGCAGTTGGACTTTCAGTAGCGTTTTTATCAGTAAGTCAAGTAATAGGCTACTATGTAGGCGTAACTGTTGATGAGAATTTTATAGATCTTTATGAAGTTATTCTTTTTGGAATTGCACCTAGGGGCATAGAATTAGTGGCAGTATCCTTAATTTTTATAGCACTGGCAACAAGAGCTGCAAACCTTCTAAACAGCATGATGGGAGCTGAGGAGCAGAAAGAATTACTGGATAGAATGGTTGCACTATCAGACAAGTCTAAGGAAGTGTCTACAGTGCTTTCAGATTCAGTGAAGCAGCTGACAGAAATAACTGAAAGCAGTTCAGAGACAAGTGAACAAATAGCAACAAGTGCAAATAAAGTAGCTGATGGCTCGGATTACACAATACAAAAGGTTGATACTGCTGCAGAAGTTGTAGTTCAGATGTCGGATAAGCTTGATTCAATAGCAGATCAGAATAAACAGATTGCTTCATTTTCAAGTAAAGTAAATGAGTTGGCAGAAAAGAACAGCGTAGTAATGAGAAATGCAGCAAATAAAATGGAAGTTATCGATGAAGTTACAAGTGAGAGTAGATCAATAGTATCAAGATTAAGCGAAAGATCAAATGAAATAAGCAGTATTATTAGTGTTATAACTGGTATATCGGAGCAAACAAATCTCTTAGCCCTAAATGCGGCTATAGAGTCAGCCAGAGCAGGGGAGCTGGGCAAGGGCTTTGCTGTTGTAGCTAATGAAGTAAGAAAGCTTGCTGAGCAGTCAAAGAGCGCTGCAGAGAAAATTTCTAAGCTTATAGAAGAGGTGCTTCAAGGGACGCAAAACGCTGTAAGTGCAATGAATAAGAGTTCATCAATGGTGGCAGAAGGCCTTACAGTTATAAAAGAGGCAGATCAATCTTACCAGAATATATCTGATTCTATAAAAGGAATGAGCTCTAAAATTGCTGATGTAAGCTCCTTTAGCTCAGATGTAGCACAAAGAGGACACCAGCTTACAGAGATCATAAATGATATTAAGGAGATTAATCATAGAAGCATAGTGGATCTTCAAAATATTGCTTCAGCCTCAGAGGAGCAGCTTGCATCCATGCAGCAGGTAACATCATCAGTTTATTCTATTGATAATATAGCAAGTGAGCTTTTGAGCTTGGTAAATAAATAAATTCTTCTTGCAAATTAGTAGCTGTAGGCGCGTAAGCTTGCAGCTGCTTTTTTTATGCAGTTATGTCGGATAAATTGTTTTTAAGAGAGGAATGCTAACAAAAAAGCATGGAGCGTGATATTTTGAATAAGGATGTTATAAAGGAGCTTAATAATTTTCTGCAAGGCCAGTATATGGGGATACATGAGTACGAAAGGCTGATTAAGCATACAAATGACCCGGAGGTAAAGGAAGAACTCCAAAAAATACAGCAGGAACACAAGCTGCATGCAATCATGGTTGCTGAGAGGATACAGAACCTTGGAGGAAGTGCAGTGGATGATGTTGGTATAAAAGGGGCTATGGTAGAAACAATGAACTGGGTAAAAGGAACAAGCAACCAAGTGCAGCACATTATAGATGAAGCTGTAAGAGGTGAGAGTATGGGAATAAGATCATCAGAAGAGCTTGTCAAAGGGGACTTGGATGAAGACAGCAGAAAGCTTATTGAGGATATATTAGATACAGATAGGGGACATATTGAGCACTTAAATAATTTGCTTAACTAAAGTATCAGAAGCACAGGCAGTAATTGCTTGTGCTATTTGCTTATTTAAAGGGTTTAAAGTAGCAATGTAGAATACTAGATTATAGCCATAGATTGGGGGGAGAGATATGTCTTTAGGTGTCGTGTTTTACTTTGATGATGAATCAAATAAGATAATTAGGGAGATTTGGCAGCGGTTGTGCGATAAAGGAATATGCAGTGAAATGCTTGATACTAAAAGCATACCTCATATATCAATCGCTTCCTTTGATAGTAACAGGATAACTGAAATAATTGATAGGGCTGAGCAATTTTCAAGGACAATAAGAAGTTTCAAATTGAATCTGACAAGTATAGGCTGCTTCCCAGGCGAAAATGGAATTGTGTATCTCGCACCAAAAGTAACATCAGAGTTTTTGGATGTACATAATAGCTTTTATGAGTATTACAAGGATGAAGTGTTTTATCCTAATCAGCTTTATATGCCTGATAAAATAGTGCCACACTGCACAATGACTATAAATGTTGATAGAAAAAGAGCTTTAATGGCTGTAGATATGCTAATGGATGAGTGTTTACCCTTTGAAGTAACTATTACTGCAATAGGTTTTGCTGAGTACTACCCAATAAAGTACCTTCAGGATTATACAATATATCTAAAATAACTTGGAAGAATATTGAAACCTTTTGACACACGTGCCATTTTCCGGGTCGCTGCAAGTACCATATTGCAGTGGCCTTTTATATTGTAAGAAATTCTTAAGTTTTTTGATAGGTGTTTATTTATTATATACCTATATAATAAAAATGCGGCTATAGAGAGGAGGAAGTAAAATGGTATAATGTTCAAAGAAAGGGTGATCGAAATGGTGCAATACAGTGTTTTAGTTGTTGATGATGAAGTCGAAATAAGAGAAGCTATTGAAATATTCTTAAAGAATGAAGGTCTGCGTGTTTTTAAGGCGAAGGATGGATTGGAGGCCTTAGAGTTGGTTGAAAAGGAGGAAATCCACCTGATAATAATGGATATTATGATGCCAAGACTGGATGGAATAAAGGCAACCTTCAGAATCCGTGAAGAAAGAAGCCTTCCCATAATAATGCTTTCTGCTAAATCTGAGGATACAGATAAAATATTGGGTTTAAATATTGGTGCTGATGACTATATTACCAAGCCCTTTAACCCAATGGAGCTTATTGCCAGAGTGAAATCTCAGCTTAGAAGATATATGTCTTTGGGCAACTTTGGCACATGGGGACAGGTTCCTCGTCTC
>CALJSV010000261.1 GCA_937976095.1 uncultured Clostridia bacterium
CTGGCAAGTATTTCACCGTTAACAAAATTACTGCAGTTTGGTCGTGACCAGAAGCCTGCATCAGAGTCCTTCAGATTAACAAAGGCTGTTCTATACCCTAGAATATGTGCATGATCATACATATCGTTCCTTCCATGGTAATAAGTCTTATCCCACCAGTATTTTGCCGATTCCCCAGACCCATGTACAAAAATTATAACAGGCAGGTTAGGATCTGCTCCATATTTTACTCTTCCTACATACCAATCTCCCGCATTTCCACCAGGCGCATCATATTGCTTTGTTGGAGTTCCAGGGTAATTCATAGTTTCTGGATCATCTGCCATAGTTAAAGAAGTAAGGAATGTACTAAGCAGCATAACCATAGCTAGCAGCAACAAAAGCTTTTTCTTCATAAATATCTCTCCTCTTTTTTGTTAATTTGTGTGTATTCCTCCGTATATGCTTAGTATAATTTTAATATTCACACATTTGTATAGAGCGGCTTCTTCATTTATTACTGCAATTATCATTGCCTGATTTTTACTTTTTTCGACATTGTTCTACATTCCACTGATCCATGTCTATATTCCATCATTTTACATTTTCACATAGGACTAAAGTCCCAAAAAACAGAAATAACCGGCATATAAAGCCGGTTATTTCTACTATAAAGCTCCCATGGCAATATCTGTAAGGATCCTTACATAATCCAGATCAACTTGTTTAAACTCCCTTTGCCTGTTATTTATCGCAACATAAATTACATATCTTAATCCACCGGGATGTCTTATCGCTCTGATGATCAATGAATTCCAATAGGGTACATTGGCTACCCTACTAAAGCCGCCAACCAGCTCCCAATCCGTTGTCAATATATCCTTGCCGGCAGTTACAGCCTCATTAAGAAGCTTCCTATTAACGACAGGATCAATGGTGTCTGCTTCAAGAGCTATAAGCTCCCGGAGCTCTTTTCCATTTTCAACTTCAAAAAGCATGATAAAATCAGGCTTTAGTCTATCTGAAATAGCAGTTAAAAGCCTTTTCTGCTTAGCTTCAATACCAGTTAGGCTTTTAATCTCTTCAAAAACACTATAAGCATGTATAACATCCTCAGAATAGTTACTGTTTTTGAAGCTATAGCCCATTTTTCTTGAGTCACCTTCATTTACTGAAAGCTCATTTATGGACTCTTTATGGCTTAAGCCCTCCGATATTGCAGCCAGCTCCTCACTAATTGCTTCAGTTGTATTTTCGCTAATGTTGTTGTATACATTATATGCACCTAAAAGTAGATATCCCAGTATTTTGCTGTCTTCCTGCAATTCATCCATATATCCGCAGCTAATAATAGGTATACATGCTGCTGCCGTTATACCATATTGCCTTATGCCTTGTCTTATTTTCACAAATTCATTGCTTAAAGTACTTATTACCAAGCCCTTATTATATACCTCTGCGAGCTTAAGCAGCTCCTGCAATCTACCAACATCAATATTTGCTTTATTTGCTGCAAGCAGTTTTATCTCGTTTGCTTCATCACACTTGATTATAACAACCTTTTCACATAGCATTTTATAAGCCACCTGCCTGCACAGATGCTCCAGTGCATGCTGTGTTGTCTCCGTGCTGTCTTCTTCGCTTCTTGAAAAATCATCCAAAACTCCGATTTTTTTCGCCAAAAGCTGCTTTCCTATTATTTCCGCCAGTGATTTATCTGAAATTTGCCTACATAACAGCTGATCTGACATCAGTTTTTCAAGCTCCTTGATATTAATCTCTTCACAGGCTTCAGTACTCTTCTCCTGTATAGAAATTATGCTTCTAATGCTTTGCTGCAGCGAAAAATGGTTTATAAAGCTCAGCCAGTATTTCTTAGGTAGCTCTGACAGCATTCCTCTAAGCTTAAATAGTGCTTCGTAGTAATAAAACTTAGCCTGCTCCATGTTTCTATTTTTATAGTACTGCTCTGCTATTCTGAATTCAAAAAGCATATTTGTTAAGCTAAAGCTTTTCTCTTTTTCTTTTTTATAGGCTTGCAGCAGTTGTTGCACAGATGTCTCATCAGCAAGCTCTAAATATGCTTTAAGGTTATATATGATACTGTCAGCTGGTATTAGCTCCTTATACTCATCAAGCTTTTCCATAAGTAGCTTAATAGAACTTTTATAGCTTGTATACTTGCCTTGGCAAAGCATCAAACAGACAGTTATTACAATGGTAGGCTTACCACTATACTCCTCAATATTATCAAGTAAAACGATTAGTCTTTCTATATCTGCTTTACTCATTGCTTTGTTAATCGCACTGTCCAAAATTAAATCGAAGGCTTCTACTGAAGCCTTTTTTGCAAGGTTATTTTCAGAGTTTAATTTTTTCAACAATTCTTTAGCTTCTTCATAGCTGCCAAGGTATAAATGCAGCTGAACTGAGTCTATGATATAGTCATATACAAGAGCCCCTTTAGCACTATCATTTCTATACTCCTCTGCTGCAATTTTATAATAATCATATGAGGCCCCAAACTCAAAGGAATAAAGCTTTAAAGCAAGCATGCTTATTGTGCAGGTAAAAATGTTGCTCTTTTCTCCTATGTCTTGAGCTATAAGCATTGCCTTGCTATAATACCTTATACTGCTTTTAACATCGCAAATCTGAGCATAATGAAATCCCAAATATATGAGCAGATAGCATATTGCTCTCTTGTCTTTAACATATTTCAGTTTTTTTGATGCGTGCAGCAGCCAGTCAAGCCCCTGCCCTACATTACCCATCAAATTTGACATCCTACACATTAGAGTACATGTACTAATATAATTGTTAAAGCGTTTTACTACTTCATAATATTGAAGAGCAGCTTCAAAATTACTCTTAGCACTATCAAATTCACTTTTCCTAAGCTTTATGATTCCTAGGGTTTGACAAATCCTTGCCTTTACGATTATTTCTTTCTCCCCCTCAGGATGAAAATCAGCAATTCTTAGAAGGCTATTCTCAGCTCCTACTATGTCCCCCTGTATATACATAAGGGAGCCGTTAATTGCTGTATTGTTAATATAACCTAGCATATAATCCGCTTTTTCAAGGTATTTTTGCGCGCTGCTTAGTGCCTGTTTAACCTTTTTAATACTAAACTTGTACAAATGAATTACTGCAATTTCTTGCGATATATCAACGCAAAGTCGGTTATCTCCTGCCCTTTTAGCCTTGTTCATAGCAAGCTTAAGGTGAGTGAGTGCATTATTATAATCAGAAATATCCCTATAGTGATTAGCTATTTTTAGCTGCAGCTCAGCAAGTTTATAGTCGCTTACTGCTTGTTCTGCAGCTCTTTTTAGATATTTTATAGCTTCATCAATATTATCTACAGACACCAGGTAGCTTGCATACTCAGTAAAGCATGCTACTGCTTTATCCTTATTGCTGCCACGCTCCCGATGATATACATACTCCCTTATATATTTATTCCAATCCTCTCTAAGCAGCAGCTCAAGCTCCTGAGCCATTATATTATGCATAAGTGCCTTAGATGACTTTCCAAGCTTATCATATATATGCCTTTTCATAAGCGCATTCTCAAGCCTATATAAGGATTGAGAATTTTTTATATCAATACTTACAATAGCTTTTTCGACTAAGCTATTTAGAGCGTCGTACAATAGCTTTTTATCATACAAATGCTCTAATGCTACTGCAGGAATATAAATATTAAAAAAACTAAGAATCCCCAAAAGCTCCTTCTCACTGTCATTCAAAACATTAAATACTCGCTGAACAGCATCTTCTGTATTCTTAATTTCCTTACTTAAGCCCTTCTTCAATCTCCATCTTCTCAGCTCTTCATCGTAAAGCAACTCCTGAGATAGCCAAAGTCCTCTAATATGCTCTATTATGCAGGTGGGATTGGCACTTGCGCAAGAGTTTCCAATTGCGGCTGCCACATCAGTCTCGCAATCTCCTAACATAATTCCCCTAACAAATTCCATTTTTTCTTCTAATTCAAGCTCCTCAAGGTTTATATCCAACACATGGCTGTACTGTCTCAGTCTGGTGAAATACTTAAGCTTAGCGTCATCCCCTTGTACCTCAGCTTCGTCATAGGATACAACTCCAATCAAGTTTTTATCATAGAAGCCTTTCTCTATATATGCGCTTATCAAATCAATCAATATGCCGCTTTCGTAGTGAATATCATCAAACACGATAGCAGCCTTTTTGAACTTTACTGCTTTAGCAATAAATTCAATAATTATCTCATGCATCGGTCTTTCATTATAGATAAGTTCAAGCATATCTCGTCCTTCAGCATGCTTTTCTCTATCAATCTCTGGGATCACACCCGAAAACTCATACGCATATTTTTCAAAAAGTGAACTATCACTCGAGGCTATAAACTTTTTTAGCATATAAGACAAAAGACTGTTGTTTTTAATGTGCTCTTCCCTTATAATATCCAGATTATCAAACACATCTATACCGCTAATCCTTAGCTTTAAGCTTAGTTCCTTTAAAAATTTCGACTTTCCAATACCCGCTTGTCCATGTACAAGGATCATCCTTATAGGACTATATCCGTTTTTCATATCCTGAACAGCATCCATCACCCTTTGGATTGCTCTCTTATGACCTATAAATGGAATATCAAATATTGGCTTTTGATTAGCTTGCAACAAGCTTAAGCTTTTGTAATTTTTAAACTCAGACGCTTTCATTTCAAAAAGTGCTGTCAGATCAAAGGGTTGTTCTTGCAACGAAACAAAAAAACACCTTAGCTTGTTGTACTTTATACAATTTACAGTACTAACAATCCCAAAGTCAATAAGCCTGCAAACATTATCTTGCAAGATGCTTTTTAGTACAATATATCTCTCATGCAGCTCATATACTTCTTCCTCAGCAAGGATTTGGTCATTAGAAATGCTTATTTCTAAACATTGAACAGGGTTGGCCACATCATATGCTAAATATGTCGAGTATAAGTTGCTTGTTTTAATTAAGTTCGTTAATTTGTATTTATCATTCAATATTTCCAAGCACATCGCCCCCGTACTCTTTTAGTTTACTAACAAATCGTAATCATCACGAGTATATTTCTATTATACCAATTATTTTATTTAAAAAAAGAGCTGTTTTCAGCTCTTGTACACACTTATTCCTTTGTCTTATAATTCACAGTGACTAACTTGGTTTCTGCCTTGCTGTTTTGATTTGTATAATGCTTGATCAGCATGTTGTATTAGTTCTATTATGTTAAGTATTGCTGTTGGCACTATAGAAGCTACCCCAAGGCTAATTGTTACACTCCTTGCGGTTTTGGAAAACTCATGAGGTATATTAAGAAGCTCTATATTATATCTGAGAACCTCAGCTAAGGCTACAGCTCCCTCTGTATCTGTATTAGGCAGAACAGCAATAAACTCTTCGCCCCCATATCTTGCTACAAAGTCTAAGGGGCGCTTCAGTGACGAGACCAAGACTTGAGCAACTCTCTTCAGACACTCGTCCCCTTGCAAATGTCCATAGTTGTCATTATATGCCTTGAAGTTGTCTATATCGATCATAATTACCGAAATATATCCTTTTTCTCTTAAGGAATTTCCCCACATCATTCCAAGGTATTGATCAAAGCTTCTTCTATTTGCTATACCTGTCAATGGATCCAAGTTAGTAAGGGATTCAAGCTTAAAGTTTGCTTCTCTCAACGCAATAAGCTCATTAAGTTTTTCTTCCAGTTGCATTGCTTGGCTTTCCAGCTGCTTCTTTTGCTTATAAAGCTCAATAAAAACCTTTACCTTGCTCTTAATTATATATGGATCTATGGGCTTAAACAAATAATCTACAGCCCCCAGCTCATAGCCTTTAAAAATGCTTATTTGTTCATCGCTTAATGCAGTTACGAATATAATAGGGATACGCTTTGTTCTCTCACTACCCCGCATAAGCTCTGCTGTTTCAAATCCATCCATCTCCGGCATTTGAACATCCAATAAAACAAGTGCAAAATCATGCATCAGAAGCTTTCCCAAGGCTTCATTTCCTGACTCAGCCTTAACTATTTTACATGGCAGGTCTTCTAATAGGCTTTCCATGACCATAAGATTCTCAGGTCTGTCATCAACAACTAAAATATTTATTTCGTCCATTAACATAATTAAACTCCTACAATTTCAATTAATTTTGCTCCTATATTTTTTAAGGACAGCACATAATCCACTTGAGCTGCCTTAATCGCATAGCCGGGCATCGCTTCTGCTTCAGCTGTAGCAGGATCCTGCACAATGGCAATGCCTCCTCTTTTTTTAATTGCAGCAATACCTTTGCTTCCGTCGCTGTTCGCTCCAGTCAGTATTACTCCAATCAGTCCCTCCCTTAATACATCTGCCGCCGTCTCAAAAAGCACATCGATAGAGGGCCTTGCATAACTCACCTTGGAGTCTACGGATAAAGCTATGCAGCTATCTTGATCCAGCATCATGTGGTAATTTGGGGGAGAAATATAAGCACAACCTGCCTCAATCTGCTCTTTCTCGTCAGCCTCCTTTACTCTGATCGCACTCAACTCGTTCAGATATCTTACTATAAAACCGTCTGACCTGGAGCTGATATGCTGAACAATAAGTATCGGCAGAGGAAAATTTCGGGGAAGAGCATGTAAAACCTCTCCCAGAGCTGCCATCCCCCCTGTTGAAGTACCTATAACCACAGCTTTATATACCATAAATATATACCTCAATCACATGAATATTATGCCTTGAACTTCTTTCTATAGATCTTATACTCCTCCGAAAAGCATTCAAAATACTTTTCGTACTCGGTAAACTTTAAGCTCTCCTTTGTACCCAGACAGAGAAAGCCTCCGTTGCATAAGCTATCATAAAACAGTCCTGTAACCTTAGACTGCAAAGCTTTCCCAAAGTAAATCATCACATTGCGGCATAGCACTACATGCATTTCACCAAAGACACCATCTGTCACCAAATTGTGATCAGCGAAAATAATCTTTTTCTTTAGTGACGGTTCAATAATTGCAGAATCATATTTTGCAATATAATAGTCCGAAAACGAAGATAAACCACCGGAGAGTTGATAGTTGTAAGTGTATTCCTTTAAAGCATCAATAGAGAGGATACCTTCCTTTGCATTCTCTAAAACATCCTCATTAAAGTCTGTAGCATAGATTTGTGCCTTCTCATAAAGGTTTTCCTCCTTCAGAAGGATAGCCATTGAGTAAACCTCTTCACCAGAAGAACAGCCTGCATGCCAAATCCTCAAATACGGGTAAGTTCTTAATATTGGCACTACTTCACTTCTAAACTGCTTATAAAAGCCAGGATCTCTAAACATCTCCGTAACATTTATTGAAAAATCCATCATCAATGTATCAAAGAAGCTCCTGTCATCCAGCACTCTGCTTATCATCTCCAGAACACTACTCAGACCCAGCAGTTCCTTTCTCCTTAAGATTCTTCTTTTGATATGAGCTTGTGAATACCCCCTAAAGTCATAGCCATATTTAATAAATATGGCTTCAAGCAGCAGCATTATTTCTATGTCTTCATTTTGTAAGCTTATTTCATTAAAATCCTGCTTCATTTGTACAACCATACCCTTAATAAAGATAATAGCTTTTCTACATCTATAGGCTTAGTCATATAGTCACTCGCTCCTGCCTCAATACATTTTTGCCTATCCTCTTTCATAGCCTTTGCTGTAAGTGCAATAATAGGAAGCTTATTATTCTTAGCATTCTTTCTTATTTCCCTCATTGCTGAATATCCGTCCATTTCGGGCATCATAATATCCATAATGACTAAATCTACATCAGAGTTTTCATCTAGAGCCTTCAAGCCTTCAATACCATTTCTGCCTATCAGCACCTTTACGCCTTTACTCTCTAAAACGCTTGTAAGTGCGAAAACATTCCTCATATCATCATCAACAATCAAAAGCTTTTTCCCATGCATAGCATCTTCACGTTCTAATGACGTCCTAGCTTGCTTGCTTTTTTGCTTGCCAATGTTATCTGAGTGTCTTTTGTTTAATCCATGAAAGAAAAGATTTACTTCGGCTGTTAGTCTGTCATAGGACTTGCTTCCCTTAATAATAATACTCTCTGAATATCTTTTCAGCTTAAGCTCTTCTTCCTCAGATACATCATTATCAGTGAACACAATAACAGGCAGCTTATCAGCCTTAGTCCGCCGTACCGCTTCCAGAAAATCAATATAATGCATATCCTTTAGCTTCAGCTCCATAATCATACCGTCAAAGTGGTACTGCTCCAACAGTTCAAATGCACTCTTAGCTGTATATGCACCAACAACATCTATGCTTTTACCACCAAGACTTCGCTTAAGCTGATCAATTTCTTCTGCGTTCTCGTCAACTATCAGAAGTCTTATCCCCTCAGCACTACTTATAGCGTTTAGAATATTACCAAGCTTTTCAACAGATACAGGCTTTTTAATGTACTCAACCAGCTTTGTGCTTACTCCTGTGATTAAATCATCCCTACCGGTAATCACATGCACTGGAACTTCTGCTAATGCAGCATTCTCTCTAAACATCTCAAGAAGTTTCAAGCCGCTTATATCAGGTAGTCCAATATCCAAGAGTATAGCATCAGGCACTTTTTCTGCCACAAACTCTAATCCTTCTTTTCCTGTTTTAGCTATTGTTGTTATAAAACCCTTTTCCTCCGATATGTCTGCTAAAACATTTGCAAATATAGCGTCATCTTCAATTATTAATATATGCTTTGTCTGATCTGAATCACAGCTGCCGCCGCCTTCAACGGTGCCAGCTTCTTGCTCAGATGTTCTTATCTCATTTATATCCTCTGCTTCACTGTCATCAAGCAACCCTATTGCTACCTCTTTTTCTACCTCAGCTTCAAGCACTATGGAAGACTCACAGCTTTCTGGTAATATCAGACTAAAGGTGCTTCCAACTCCCTCAGTGCTATCCGTAGAAATAACGCCGCCTAGAAGCTTAGCAAGCTCTCTTGATATGGATAACCCCAAGCCGGTTCCCCCATACTTACGACTGGTAGTTCCATCTGATTGTACAAAGGCGTCAAATATCAGTTCTATTTTATCATACGGTATTCCTATCCCCGTATCGCTAACCAATATTTCTATGCTTTCTTCAGGCTTCAAGCCTGCTTTAAGTGCTTGTTTCTTGCCAGGTCTGCTTATTTCGAGCTTAATTTGACCCTTTTCTGTAAACTTAAGTGCATTAGACATAAGATTATTAATTATCTGCTGCAGCCTTAATGCATCAGTAACCATAGCTTCCGGAACATCAGCTTTAATACTAAAGCTTAAACCAATACCCTTATCTATCGCTATTTGCATAAATTTTTGTTCTGCGCTCCTCAAGAGCTCTTTGAGGTTCACGTTCTCAGGGTTTACCATTAGCTTGCCAGCTTCCACCTTCGATAAATCAAGAATATCATTAATTATCTTTAATAAATCATTGCCTGATGCATTTATAGTTTTTGCAAATTCCTTCTGCTTATCAGTCAAAGGCTCATTGTCACCTTTATTCGCCAACAACTGGGATAATACTATAATGCTATTCAGTGGCGTCCTCAGTTCATGAGACATGTTGGCCAGAAACTCAGACTTGTATCTGTTTGCAGCTTCCAATGCCTCTGCCTTTTCTTCTATCTCCTTCTTTGCATTTAACAGATTTGCATTTTTACCTAGTATATCGTTTTTTTGATGCTCCAGCTTTTTATTCTTATCCTCAAGCTCTTCATTTATGGATCTTAGTTCTTCCTGCTGAGCTTGAAGCTTTTCTTGCGATTCCCTTAAAGCCTTGGTCTGCTCCTCAAGCTCTTCGTTACTCTGGCGCAGCTCTTCTTGCTGTACCTGCAGCTCTTCTGCCTGAGTCATGGTTCTTTCTAATAGCTCATTAATATGCTCTCTGGACTTAGCAGTTGCAAACCCTACAGCTATAATACCGCTGGCTTGCTTCAAAAACTGCAGCTGTTCTTCTGTAAAACCACTAAAAGATCCAATTTCGATTACACAAATAGCTTCATTCTCATATACACAGGGAATTACTGCAATAGCTTTTGGCTCTGCTTCTCCTGTTCCTGAGCTTATCCTCACATAATCCTTTGGAACATCAGTTATCAGTATTGGCTTTTTTTCACGAGCTGCCTGTTCAATAATTCCAAAGTTGTTTTGAGCGTTACCTAATGAAGACTTCTCAATATTGGCTGCATAGCCGGAAACAGGACTGTAACCCTTATTATAGGTGTTTAAATACAGCACACCAATGTTGCAGCCCAAGTAATTGCAAATAAAGCTTATTACTGCTTCACCTAATTTTTTAGTGCCCTGGTCTCCTCTCATACTGTGACTGAGCTTGGCTTGTCCAGCTTTGAGCCACCCCTCAGTTTTATTCTGATTTATTATCAGCTGAAGCTTTTCCATAAAGCTATTAAAGTTTTTTGCCATTTCACCTAACTCATCATTTGAGTTCACGCTAAGACGAGACCTTAAATCTGTCTCTCCGTCAGATATCTCCTTAAACGTTCCGGTGACAATCTTTATTGGCTGAACAACCGCTTTTAGAATTCCCATGGAGATAAGAACAGATAAAACCATAGCTAAGGCTGCTATTATAAGCATTATAGTCATAATAGCATTTATGCTGCTGCCAACCCTAGGAGCATAAGCCTTCTGTTCCTCTGTTATACTAAGCTTAATATCATCAGCCATAGCTGCTATTTCAGGCCCAATTCTATCCATCTCCGTTATTACCTTATTTCTCGCTTCTATAATATCAACAAGCTCTGTAAAATACTGCTGATATTCCTCCTGCCCTTTAACATACAGGCTTATGCTGTATTGGTTTGTGCTGTCAGCATATTTAGTTAGACTCACAAGGCTTTCCCTAGCCTTTTCTGTGGCTGCCATAAAATGCTCTGCCTCTGTGGATTTGTGGCTGTTACTAAATCTGGATGCGTATAATCTTGTCAACAACAGCTGCTTTCTGACGATGCCACCATAATATATGATGGACTCATTCTTCTCGCTATAAGCAGCATCGACAATACTAGTTATACTTTGCTCTAAAGTCTCTGCAAGCTCAGTCATCCTGTCATAAAGCTCCTTATCTCTGTCATTGTACTTTTTGACCTCAGCAAAGCTTCTATCGTATTCATCTGCTAAAGCAAGAATCCTTCCGGCTGCTTTATACATTGCAGCATCAGATATATTACCCTGAAGCTCATATATTTGACTTTTCATCATGTAAAAGCTAGTTTGGAATTGCTTAATATAGTTATCGCTCTTATATTGAGAATAGTTTTTAAAGGCAATTCTGCTTTCAAGCAAATTTGCCTGCAGCTCCCCGGCAATTACATCATTTTCTGTAATACTTCTATAGTCCCTAAAGTGTTCGCTTATATCCGTAAGCCCTTCATAGCTGAAGGCCACTACTACAAGCATAAGAAAAAGCACTGAAAAAAAGCCCATAAGTAGCTTAGTACCGAGCTTAAGGCTTTTAAAATTCATCATAAGGCTTACCCCATTTCATATAAGCTATGTAAAGTATAAATATTATGAATATTTATACTTTACCATAATAAGCAGCTAACAGCAAGGCTTGTAAACATCCTCCAGCCTACTCGTTCCTCCTTGGAGGCTTAGGACCATAGTATTGGTACAGGTCTGTTTTCATCATGCCATTATAGAGCTTTCTCTTTTTGTCAGCTCTCTTCCCAAACAACCTTTCAAACTCTTCATGGGCAGTTATTATATAGAAAGACCAGGTAGAAAGCTTAGAAAAGGCTGTCCCCATAGCTTTATAAAGCTGCTCAACAGATTTCCTATCCTCAAGTCTTTCTCCATAAGGGGGATTAGTGACTATAAATCCATAGCTGTCACCGCTGCTTAGCTCTCTTACATCTCTTTTTTGGAAATGTATATGTTCAGCAACTCCAGCTAAGGCGGCATTTTTTCGCGCAATTTTTAGTACACTCTCATCTATATCATAGCCCTGAATTTTCAGCTTTACATCACTTCTTATTTTTGCCTCAGCCTCTTTACGTTCTCTGCTCCATACCTGTTTATCGCTGTATGACCAGCCCTCTGAAACAAAATCTCTTTTTAGTCCCGGAGCAATATTAAGTCCCATCAATGCAGCTTCTATTGCAATTGTACCGGAGCCGCAAAATGGGTCTACCAGAAGCCTGTCCTCTCTCCACGGTGTAAGTGAAATCATAGCTGCTGCCAGAGTCTCCTTTATAGGTGCTTCACTTCCAATCTCTCTGTAGCCTCGCTTGTGAAGGGAGACTCCCGAGGTATCAAGATAAATAATTACCCTATCTTTATTAATAAAAACATTAATAGGATATTTGGCCCCACTTTCCGGAAACCACTCAAGCTTATGCTTGCTCTTCAAGCTTTCAACTACAGCCTTCTTAACAATCGCCTGAATATCAGAGGGGCTGAATAGCTTTGACTTTATTGAAGAAGCTCTTGCAACAGGAAATTCCGCATCCTTTGGAATCCACTCATGCCATTTGATCTTCTTAGTGTTCTGAAACAGCTCTTCATAGGTTTCTGCGTGAAATTCTGCTATTTTTATTAATACTCTCTCAGCAGTTCTCAGCCATAGATTAGCTTTGCATATTCCTGCTTCATCGGCGAAAAAGCTTACTCTGCCATCCTCCACTTTACTTATTTCATAGCCTAATTCTTTAATCTCTCTTGATAAAATTGCCTCCAATGCAAAGTTGCATGGGGCTGTAAGTTCTAACCTTTCCATAAACGCCTCCAAAATTTAGTATTCAGTATTTCTACTGTTAACCTTTATCATAGGTATAGTTTTGTTATTTTCCTTTATACATATACTTTAACACATTAGCCAAACTTATGAATATTATTTAAATCCAGAACCATAATATTTTTAAGGAGGCGATTTCATGAACTATAATAGAGCAGAAGAAATATTATCCTCACCAGATAACATTAAGGTTACATATAAAAATGAGCCTATCTGGATTCAAGATCTTCATAAAGCAAGTCTTTCAGCCAGTGTGACGGTATTAGGCTCCAGAAGCAGCATTGATGTACCTGTAAAAGAGCTTAGTGAGCAGTAGCAAGAAAAAGCACTCATCATTTTGACTTTTGATGAGTGCTTTGCTTATTATAGCTTCTACTCCAGAAGCTTTAGAAATTCATTGTTTTGAAAACAATATCTCCTTTAATTCTTTTTTGTTTTGTCTAGAACAATAGCACTTTTGTCCGTTCATCATTTCAATGCACATTTCCTTATAATTCACTTCTTTAATACGACTAATATTTATCAAAAAAGATCTATGACACCTGTAAAACTGCTGCTCAAATTTATTTAACTCTTTTTCCATATCCTTAAGATACCCGAAGCATTCGATTGTTTTATCCATTGTATGTATATAAAGCTTCTGCTCATAAGATTCTATGTATATGATCTCGCTCTTAGATAGCTTATAGCTGATGCTTCCCGATTTGACACAAATATTATTGATATCGCTTACATAGAACACCTGGTTTTTGTAGCTTGAATACAGGGCTAGGAGGCTTTTTTGAAGCTCATCATATTGCATGGGAGTTTTTATGTAATCAAATATTTCTGCATGGAGCTTAATAACCTCTCTACAAAATACATAGCTGTCAGATATCAATATTAAATAGCACTGCGGATCATTATGTCTTAGTAGCCTTGCCATTTGAAAGGTCTTTGTGTAGGATTCTCTATGAAGGCAAAGAAAATATACATTTATTGTTGGGAAATCAAATTTCTGCGTAGAATACTTAACAATGTCCATGGGGTTTTCCGTAGACAGTGTAATGCAGGCATCCATTTTATGCTCACCTATAATATCTTCTGTATAATTTCGTACGTTTTGTGATAACTCCTTAAAACGTTCACAGATTACAAATAAAAGCGACATACCCAACCTCCTACCGAGAGCTAATAAAGGTATATATTCGACAAATTCTCCATATTTCCTCTTGTAGCTTCCAGTAGTTGTTACAAATTCTCCTAATTTAACAATACTTTTACTATAGCAATTATTTTATCTCAAAGGACTTCAAAACTTTATTAAAAATCAGCGGGTAGTATGACTTCCAATCATTTTCATTGGAATAGAAGCTTAAACGATACACCTCATTGGCATCACCTTCGATGAACGCTTCCTGAGCTTTTATATATTTACCGTCGTCAACAGCTCTGCTGTATTCTATAAGATACCCCTTCTTCTTATTAGGCATGATTTCCTTAATATTATAATACTTGAAGTCTATTACACCTACAGCTGACTTCTTTGATTCCTCTAGAAACTGCTTAAGTGGTTTTTCCAGCTTCCATACCTGCACCATGCCATGAAGCCTGTTGTCAGGTGCTACGAAGTACATATGATAAATTATTTCATTTCCTCCAAAGGTCTCATTCCAAGCTTTCCAGTCAGACGGAAGCTTAAAGGAGAATTTTCCGTCCAAAGCAGAATATGTCTTATACGCTTGCTTTTCAACCTTCATAAGCTCATGGTTGTTAATAAAGGTTGTCGCAACAGGAGAAAATATTCTACTCAAACACAAAAATAAAATTGACATAAAAATGATAGCTGAAATATATGCCGTGATTTTTTTGACTTCAATTACCTTCATATTCTCACTCCTAAATTTTGCTTATATTTACTAATATTGAGCCATAATGCTATAGTATACTTTATTATAAATTGATTTTAATATGACAGAATAATTGTGTTATTGTATAATTAATTATGCGATTTACTCTATTTATGAGGGGGGCTACTATGAGATTTATTGATTATAGAAGTGATACTGTTACCACTCCTACAAAGGAAATGCGATATGCAATGGCAGAAGCTATTGTGGGTGATGATGTTTATTGTGATGATCCTACAGTCAAGCTTTTAGAGGAAAGGGCAGCCGCTGTTACCGGAAAAGAAGCTGCATTATTTGTACCCAGTGGCACTATGGGGAATCAACTTGCCATAATGTCAAGCACTCAGAGAGGTGATGAAATAATTGTTGAAGAAAGCTGTCATATACTTGAGCACGAAGTAGGAGCTACTGCTGTGATTTCAGGAGTACAGCTCAGAATTATTAAGGGCACTAATGGCGTGATGTCACCAAGAGATGTCGAGAACGCAATCCGCGAGGAGGACATACATTATCCAAGAACCTCAATGGTGTGCTTGGAAAATGCTCTTTCTAATGGAACAGTTGTTCCAATAGATAATATGAAAGCAATATACGAGGTTGCAAAAAAGCACAGTCTATCCATCCATTTGGATGGAGCAAGACTTTTCAATGCCGCTGCCTACCTTGGGGTATCTGCATTCGAAATAACCAGATATACGGATTCGGTAATGTTCTGTCTTTCTAAAGGGCTCTGTGCCCCCGTTGGTTCTATACTTGCCGGAGGCACTCATTTTATTGAGAAGGCCCGAAAGAACAGGAAACTATTGGGTGGAGGAATGCGACAAGCCGGAATACTGGCCGCTGCAGGACTAATTGCTATAGCGGACATGACAAAAAGGCTTCATGTTGACCATGAAAATGCACTTTACCTGGCTCAAGGCTTAGCCAAAATCCCAGGTATTACAGTCGACATAGAGAGCACACACATAAATATGGTGTTCTTTGATGTAACAAATACCGGGCTAAACTCAGACAGTCTACTGGCATTTTTATACGAAAAGGGAATAAAAGCTAACGGCGCCTATAAGGGAGTATTTAGATTTGTTACCAACAATGATGTATCAAGGCAGGATATCGAATATACTTTAGGGTGCATCAAAAGCTTTATAGAGGATTGCGCCCATGCTGGGCGCACGTAAGAAAGTAGGGTGCACTTGCATGCACCCTACTTTTCTATATAATTCTTAACATTCTTCAGAATAATGTCTATAGTCCCATCTCCATTTCGCTTAATTTGAAACTTCTCCTTATCATTATAAGCGTCACTGTCAATATAAAGCTCTATATCCTTATCTACCTTAAGTCTTTTTCTTTTCAGCTTTTTTTCTGCCCATTCTCTGTCAACTATTACTTCGCTTTCGGTTATACCTTCATTTATTAGAGCAGCCTTGTATTCTCGTTTTATGTTCTCATCCTTAAAGCTGCTGTGCATTACACTCTCAATATCTATTTTTTCTTCATTCCTCAGGCTTTCTGTTAGCTTACTCCTAAACTCCTCGGCCTCCTGCGCATTGTCCTTAAATGCTTTTCTCGCAAAGTTCTCAGAGGCCTTATGAAAAACCTTGGTGCTTTCTCTCCTATCCCTTGCCGTTACACAGCTTACAAAGGCATTTGTAAAGTAGCCGTCCCTCTGCCTATCTACCAAAAGCACCTCAAAATCCTCTGTATCGGTGGCTTTTTTAATAAAAACTGCTTTACCTGCCTTCTGACCCAGCCCCGGAAGTCCAGTTCTGTTTATTCCTACATCGATGCTGACTCCGTCCTGACTTTGTTTTATATAATGACTATAAGTATTTACAAAATTCAGCTTCAAAATCGCAATATGCTTTCCCAGTTGACTTTCAAAGAGACACACTGCAGCATCCCCTGAAGCCTCCTTATCGTCATTGGCAGCGCACTTAAACAGGTACTGAGAAATTTTTCTGCAGTTATCCTGGAAGCTTTCTTCATCAGAAAAAATCTCCCTGCACAGGTTTTTCAAGACATTGTTATCTCCCTCAAAGTATACAGTACGAGCTTCCTCGTCCTTAAGACTTCTCAATATCTGTCTTTCAAAATACTCGTAGGTTTCTTCAGACAGCTCTAACTCGGAATCAGGAAGTATGACTGCCTTATTATCCTTATCTAAAACACTTAATGCCACTTTACTTATAATGATTTCTTCTATATTCCTCAATTTAACATCTCCTATAA
>CALJSV010000262.1 GCA_937976095.1 uncultured Clostridia bacterium
GCTTTTCCTCCTCTGAAAGACCCTCTTCTCTGGATTTTTTTGACAAAAAATTTATTCTATCTATAGTCTCTTTGGTCATCATACTCTTATCCTACCCGATTCTCTTATTTACTATTTCCATAGTTTTTTGCTGTAAAGCTATTCCTTCAGACTGTAGCTTAGAAGCTTTTGTAGATGCATCGTTTCTTATAGCTTCATCAGCTATTCCAGGAAGATTTATATTGACATTTAATATAGCACCCTCTAAGCCTGCTAAAGCCATTAAAGCACCTACTCCTACATCTGATACTGCGTTTTTGTTGCCATATGTAGCTATAACCTCTTGATTTTGAAGTAACTCAAAGCATCTTTCTGCAGTAGTCAAAGGAATTTGAAGTGCGTAAACACTTGCTTCCTGCATCTTTGCTTCTCTTGCGGCCTTTTGCTCATCTGTATCCTTCGGCAGCTTCATTGCTTCCATAAACTTGTTGAAGGCTTGTGTGTCTTCATCAACAAGGAAGGTAAGCTCGTCTCTTAGCTTTTGAACCTTTTCTGCGTGTCCCATAAAGCTGCTCTTTATGCTTTCATCAAGGGCTTCGTATGACTTCTTTCCAACCGAAAGATTTACTACCATTGAAGTAAGAGCAGCCGCCATTACTCCGGATAGAGCAGCAGTGCTTCCACCGCCTGGTGCAGGCTCGTTGCTCGCCAGTACATCACTGTATTCCCTTACTGTTTTATCCATTAATAAACTCATTTGTACCACCTCATATTAAAAATTTAGTTTTCCATCCTGTACAACTATTTTACCATTCTTTATAACCTTATCAACATGGTTTATCCCAAAATGATAGACTATAAACTCTACATTTGGCGAGTTAAACACTACCATATCTGCTTTCTTGCCGGGCTCAATGCTTCCTATCTCTTTATTTCTGTCGACTGCATAGGCTGCATTGATTGTCATCGCCCTTATTATTTCCTCCGGAGTCATCTTCATGCCAAAGCATGCGAAGGTCATAATAGCTTGAAGGTTTTCTGTGGGGCAGGTGCCTGGGTTGTAGTCTGTTGCTATTGCAACTCTCACTCCTGCATCCATCATCTTTCTCGCCTGTGCATATTTACCAAGCATCAGGTAAAAGGAGGTTCCCGGCAAAGTTACAGCCGTAACTCCAGCCTTTGCCATAGCTTCGATCCCTTCATCTGAAGCAGCAAGCAAGTGATCTGCCGAAGCTGCCTTAAGCTCAGCTGCCAGCTCAGCACCACTTAGGGGTATTATCTCGTCTGCATGTATCTTAAGCTTCAGTCCAAGCTTCCTGCCTTCTTGGAGTATGTATCTCGACTCATCGGGAGTAAAAACGCCTTCCTCACAAAACACGTCTATATACTCTGCCAGCTTATGCTCTGCCACATAAGGCATAACCTTCTGCACCATGAAATCTATATAGCCCTGAGTATTGCCCTTAAATTCCTCCGGTATTGCGTGAGCTCCCATATAGGTAGAAACAACATCTACAGGATGCTGCTCATTAAGCTCCCTGGCTACCTCTAGGCACTTAACCTCAGTATCAAAATCAAGTCCGTAGCCACTCTTTCCCTCTACGGTTGTCGTACCATGCAGAAGCATCTGATTAAGACTGCTTAGCGCCTTTGCCTTAAGCTCAGCTCTGTCGGCGCTTCTGGTATGTCTCACCGTGCTAAGGATTCCTCCACCCATTTTAAGTATTTCCAAATAAGGTACTCCTTTAAGCTTTAAAGGAAGCTCTCTTTCTCTGGATCCGCCATGCACTAGATGGGTGTGAGCATCTATCAGTCCCGGTGTTACTGTTTTGCCTGAGGCATCTACTATTGTTGTCCTATTGTCAATCAGCTCCCTAGGAGCGTTCCCTGCATTTACTTCCAATATTATGCCATCTTTAACTGCAACATATCCGTTGGCTATTATTTCATAGTTTTTTTGTTCATCGCAGGTTGCTATATTTGAAGCATTGATGATTACTAAATCCGCACCCATGCTAAGCCTCCAATTCTCCAATAGCCGCTTCTGCAGCCTTTATAAGCACTTCTGCTTTAACCATTCTGTCTATTTTGTTCATATCTATATACATTATTCTGTCGTCCTCTACCGGTGGCACTTCTGCTCTTATGGCAGCATATGCCTTCTCCGTGCCTGCTCCAAGCTTGACATCACCTCTGAAGCTCAGGGCTTGCGCTGCAGCAAAGGCTTCAATTGCAAGCACCTTTTGTGAATTGTCCAGCATGACTCTAGCCTTTCTCGCAGCAGTTGTGCCCATACTTACATGGTCCTCTTGGTTGGCAGAGGATGGTATGGAGTCAACGCTTGCAGGGTGAGCCAACACCTTGTTTTCTGAAACTATGGATGCCGCTGAATACTGAGTAATCATAAAGCCTGAGTTTAGACCACCCTTCTTTGTAAGGAAGGCCGGCAGGTCGTTCAGCTGAGGATTTACTAATCTTTCGAGTCTTCTCTCCGAAACATTTGCAAGCTCAGAAACTGCAATTCCCAAAAAGTCCATTGCAAGTGCCATAGGTTGCCCGTGGAAATTACCTCCTGATATTACCTCTTCCTCATCTGCAAATATGAGTGGATTATCCGTTGCTGCATTTATCTCAATTGCAGCTATCCCTTTTACATAGTTTATAGCATCCCTGCTTCCACCATGTATTTGCGGTATGCATCTCAAAGTATATGCATCCTGTACTCTTATTTCGCCCTGTACCGTCGTTAGCTCACTACCTTCAACAAGTCTCAGAACGTTCTTGGCAGTTACGAGCTGCCCCTTCTGTCCTCTTATTTTATGTACCTTTTCATCAAAGGCATTAGTTATACCCTTTAGAGCCTCCAGAGTCATAGCTGCAATTATGTCTGCATTCTTCATAAGATTTTCTGCATCATATACGGCAAGTGCTCCTATTGCAGTCATGCATTGAGTTCCATTGATTAAAGCCAGACCTTCTTTAGAGGTAAGCTCTACTATTTGTACTCCTGCTTTTTCCATTGCCGCTCTCCCTGACATTCTTTCGCCCTTGTATATGGCTTCGCCTTCGCCAAGCATTACAAGCACCATTGTGGCTAGCGGCGAAAGATCTCCGCTGGCCCCCAGAGAGCCCTTCTCAGGCACTATTGGATGAACACCTTTATTCAGCATTTCTATTAGTGTATTAAGTGTCTCTAGTCTGATACCGGAGTGACCCTTGGCGAGAGCATTAGCCCTTAAGAGCATCATCGCTCTTACAATCTCTTCTGCCAGTGGATCTCCAAGCGAGCAGGCATGGCTTATTATAAGGTTTCTCTGCAATGCCTTGGTATCTTCCTTAGATATATAAGTGTCACTGAACTTGCCAAAGCCGGTAGTAATACCATATACTACAGCTTCCTCATCGACTAGCTTTTCAACAAAGGCCCTCGCCTTTTTCACCTTTTGCACGGCATGCTCAGATAACTCTACTGTATAAGCATGTCTGGCTACATTCACCACATCATTTATGGTTAAATGCTCTCCATCTATCACCAAATGTCCCATTTAGTTGTTCCACCTCTCATACATTTATTAATTTTTTAGAACCATTCAAATAATATTTTACCAAATATATTAAATAAAAGTAAACCCAAAGAACAAAAAAGCCAATGCAGCTTACATTGACTTTGTGAGTATATTATCTTCTTGCTCTTTTTTTATCGTTTTGGGCTCTTCCGGCTTTTCTCTTCTTGTCCTCAGAGCCGGATGCTCTCACTCTATCTTTACCCGCTCCTCTGCCTTGGGGCTTTATAAGGCATTTTTCTTCAAAGCCAATAAGGTCCGTTCTTTTTGCGATAGTAAGCGCCTTATGAACCAGCTCATAGTTTCTTGGATCTCTATATTGTATTAGAGCTCTTTGCATAGCCTTTTCCTCTTCTGTCTTAGGCACGTATACATGCTTCATAGTCCTGGGGTCCAGCTCTGTATAGTACATGCAAGTGGAAAGAGTTCCCGGTGTTGGGTAAAATTCCTGTATCTGCTCCGGGTTGTAGCCCATATCCCTTACATATTCCGCAAGCTCAATTGCTGCAGCAAGGTCGCTCCCAGGGTGTCCTGACATCAGGTAAGGCACAAGGTACTGCTCCTTGCCCAGCTTTTTATTTATTCTGAAATACTTTCCTACAAACCTGTCAAAAACCTCCCTGCCAGGCTTGCCCATATATCTTAAAACTCTTTCTGACACATGCTCGGGAGCCACCTTCAGCTGTCCGCTTATATGATGCTCAACCAGTTCCTTAAAAAACTCGTCATTGGGGTCAGCTACTATATAGTCATATCTAAGACCCGAACGGACAAATACCTTTTTTACCTTGGGCAGTGTTCTGAGCTTTCTTAGAAGCTCCAGATAGTCCCTATGATCCACATTAAGCTTTTTACAGGGCGATGGATACATGCACTGCTTCTTTTTGCAGACCCCTTCTCTCACCTGTTTTTCACAGGCCGGGCTCCTAAAATTGGCAGTTGGCCCTCCTACATCATGTATATATCCTTTGAATTCCGGATCCTCTGTCATTTTGGCTGCTTCATCTATTATAGATTGGTGACCTCTCCCTTGTATCACTCTCCCCTGATGGAAGTTGAGTGCACAGAAGGAGCAACCGCCAAAGCAGCCTCTTTGGGATACCAGACTGAACTTAACCTCATTTAGTGCCAGAATCCCTCCAGCCTTCTCATACATTGGATGAGCCTCTCTGACGTACGGCAGCTCATATATATCATCCAGCTCAATCTGCGTCAGTGGCTTTGCCGGTGGATTCTGCACTATAAAGCGATCACCGTGGGGCTGTATAATAGTCCTTCCGGCATGGTAGTCCTGCTCTTCGTACTGAACCATAAAGGCCTCCGCGTACTTTCGCTTGCTGCTGCTTATTTCTTCATAGCCTGGTATGACAACTGATTCTGGTATATTATCAAGCTCCGAGGTGGCATATAAAGTACCATTTATATAGGTAATGTACTTTGCCTCCATTCCTGAATCAAGTGCCTCTGCAATCTGAATTATCTGATGCTCTCCCATTCCGTATATAAGCAGATCCGCCTTGGCATCCAGCAGTATGGAGCGTCTTATCCTGTCATCCCAATAATCATAGTGAGCAAAGCGTCTCAGGCTTGCTTCTATTCCTCCTATTATTACCGGCACATCTCTGTAGGCTTCCTTTAGTCTGTTGCAGTATACTATAAGAGCTCTATCCGGTCTTTTTCCCTTTACTCCACCTGGAGAGTAAAGATCCTCCTTACGCCTCTTCTTGCTGGCGGTATAATGGTTGACCATGGAATCAATATTGCCCGAGGATACTAAAAAGGCCAGTCTTGGCTTTCCCAGCAGCTTAAAAGCCTCAGTATTTCTCCAGTCCGGCTGTGAAATTATACCTACCTTATAGCCTCTGCTCTCTAGAAGTCTTGTAATTATAGCATGACCAAAGCTTGGATGATCAACATAGGCATCTCCGCTTATATAGACAAAATCAAACTGCTCTATATTTCTTTTTTTCATATCCTCCCTGGAAACCGGAAGGAAGTCTTCTCTTGTACTCAAAATATCACGACCTTTAAATTACTATGGGGTGCTCCTTGTGCATCAGCTCCTGAAGGGGTCTTTCTAAAGAACAAGATAATATGAAATCATTAATAATACTACGCCTGCAAGTAAAATTGCATAATCCCATCTCACATCTGTTTCTATTATTCGTTCGTCCTCCTCAACCTCTTCATCTGTACGATTCTTTTTCACCTTTCTGCTGAAGCTGACGAACCTGTATAATATAACTATTCCGCCGATAATTGAAAATACAAAGGATACTATAAAAACCCAATTACCTAACAGAATTCGATCCAGATTAAATGCATTTGCTCCCGCAACCAATGCAATAAATACAGCGACAATCATGCCTGCTGCTATAGCTGCAGCTGCTATACCCAAAAACTTTAAAGTCCTTCTCATAATTTCTCCTCCCAACATTTAAAACCCTCAGTGTCACTGCCTTTCTTTAGACCTCCAGCAGCTTCTTAAGCATCATTCCATTAAGCACAGCCTGTGCCCTGAAGTGGTTGTTAAAGCTTATAAAGCAGTTATCAGTATCCTGCTCAAGCCGTTTCACCTTATCAACCCACTCTTTTAGCTCATCTTCCTTATATAGATAATCATATCTTTCGTAAGCTTCATTATGATTATACCATTTATCGCTATTTCTGCCATGGAATCTTATATAAGACGTTTTTCCCGTACTGATTGCCTTGCGATCCATAAGACCCGATATGCTTGGCTCATCCACGCATATATAGCCTATATTATTCTTTCTCAAAATATCAAAGGTATCCTCAGCTATCCACTTATTGTTTCTGAACTCCACAACCAGCTCTTGCTCATAAAATCTTTCCTTCAACCTCTGTATATAACTAATATTATCATTTGTCTTGTGAAAAGAATAAGGAAACTGTGCCATGATGCAGCCCAGCTTATTTACCTCTGAAAGCACATTTACAGCCTCACTAAAGTCATCGTAAGCTTTATCCGAAGCATCTCTGGTATGTGTCATGGAACCATGCAGCTTCACGGTAAACATAAAATCCTCACCTGTTTTTTTCTGCATATTGTAAAACATATATGCATTGGGCAGCTTATAATAGGTCGAATTGATCTCTGTAAAGCTGAAGCTTTGGGAATATACGGTCAGCATCTCCCCTTGCTTGATGCTTTCAGGATAAAATGTACCCACCCAGTCTTTATAGCTGTAGCCCGAAGTTCCTATATGCAGCATTCCGTTCCCCTCCGTTTATTAGGCAAAATTTTCTTATGCTTCTTTTT
>CALJSV010000263.1 GCA_937976095.1 uncultured Clostridia bacterium
AGAGGGCTTGTGCATTAATGCTTACTTGAATATTAATATCTTAGCAGAGCTTCTGTCCTTGCTTTCTTCAACTACACGGATCTTGATGCCGTAGCTTACTATCTTTCTGCCAGCCTCAGGAGCCTTATTGCTGAAGTAGGATGCGCTGTCATCAAACAGAGGATTTCTAGCTGTCTGATTATCCTTCATTGTAAAGCCAAGGTAGCTGTAGTCTAAGAACATCTTTTCTGTCTTTGAAAGTCCGAATGCAGCGTCATGTACCTGATACTTAGCTGATGCAAGTGACTTATCACTCCAATCAAGTACGCTTTGGTCTGCGTCAACAACTCCAAGATATCCATCACCAGGGTGTATTCCTGTCCAATTGTTGTCAAAGGAATCATCCACATACCAGATAACCATACCAGGATCATAGCTCATAAAGCTATTGCCTCTTTTGATGTTAGCCAGACCTTTGTCTACTCCGTGGTGGTTTCTCCACTCTATTAGGTAGTAGTGGTTAGTCAAAGTTTTACCAGTTGACTTTTCAAATCCTTCAAGATCGAACACGTTATTTTCATCCGCATTGTCTGTAAGCACTACATTTCCATCTACAGTTACAGCTATGTCATCAACATAGAAGCCTGCTTCTGAAACATAAGCATCTGTCCAGTAGTTAAATACGAGTATGATGTTCTGTCCGGCATAAGCAGATAAATCAAACTCTGCATTTAGCCATCCATTTGAGAAGCCAGTAATACCATTGCCAGGATTTTGATGTTCAGGATCATATGTAGTTGTTATATTACCAGGTATTGAATCCCATTTCTTGCCGTCTACACTAACAAATATGCCCGCATAGTCCCAATCTTCCTCTATTGCATACCATGTTTTGAAATTAAGCTTAGCATTTGCAGCTGCACTTAAATCTACCAAAGTATACATTGAATTATCAAGCTCATTGCCCTTGCCGCCGTGGTACATAAACTGACCACTTGTTGGTGCAGTAACAAGCTTTTCCTTCATCGGAAGGTTGATTCTTACTACGTCGTTATTAGCTCCTTTTGTAGTAGCTTGATCTAGCACAAGCTGTAGTCCATTTTTAGTTATATCACCGTACTCTACCGTTGTACCTGTTAACCAATTTCCACCCATTTTGTTTTGGAAGTATTCTTTTGCCCATGGGCTGAAGCCAACCGGCTCAGTGCCGCCTATCTTGCCTGTCCAGCTTCCGCTTGACATTATCGACCAGTAAGCTACTGGTTCACCGCTGCCGCTGTATGCTGTATCATATTCATCAGGAAGTCCGAGGTCATGTCCGTATTCGTGTGCACATACACCTGTTGCAGCGTCTTCCGGTTGTATCGTGTAGTCATATGCTCCCATCATACCATCCCAGTAGTCTACTTCAGCCGAAGTACCAGGCAGTGTAGCTACTCCACCAAGATTCCATCTGTGTGACCATATTGCTGCAGAGCCCAAAGCCCCACCGCCTGCTTCTTCACCTACACCAGCATGGAATATCATTATATGATCTATAAGACCATCTGGCTCACGGTAGTCTCCATCTCCATCTAGGTCATATCTGTCTTCTTTATCAAAGTCCAACAAATTTATGCTAGGGTCCTTTGATACTGCAAGAAGAGCTTCATAAACAAGGCTTCTTGGACGAGCATCGCTGCCATTTTCGTCCGGATAGTTTCCACCATAATATGCTGCAGGGTGCTTCGCAGTATACCAGCCCGCTACTGCTCCATTAACTGTATAGCTTCCACCTGACTGCTGCTCATAGTATTGCTTCATAGAAATAAAGCTCTCTCCATTTGGGCCGGTATAGCCATTAGCACCAAATAGCATTTGCTCAAAGTGAGCTTTCGTATAGTCCTTATAATACATATCTGTCTCTTCAGGTGTTATGCTGTTGTGTTGGTAGTCCGGAAAATCTATAAGAATAGCAAGAACCTTATCACTTGTAACCTCACCATTCCATATTTCAGCTTGTGCAGACTGTAAGTTGCCTTTCTTACTTAAGCCGAGCTTGTTTCCATTGCCATGAGTTAATGGATTAGTTTTGATAATTCCTTCAAGCTGTGAATCCATGCCTGAATTTTTTGAGTTCAAGCCTGCCTTTGCAGCACTTGCTGCCTTAGCCTTTAGAAAATCCCTAACGCCCTTCTCCACCTCTGCTGCTGTTGCATTAGGAGCTATCTTTCCACTTGCCTTCAGCATTTCCGCAAGCTTTTCATCGTTTGCAATTGCAAGGTCAAATGGTCCGCCGGAATAAAAAGCCTTTTCAGACTTCACTTCCGCTGGTGTATTTGGAGTAAAACCTACCATTCCAAATACGAGAATAAATACCACCAGTACACTAATTAGTTTTTTCACCTATACCCCTCCTGTTTTGTTGTTTATCTCATTCAGAGCTTTTATGCGCTCTGCATGTGAGCTGTATAAAAAGCGACCAATATGCAATTTACATACCTATACATTTGCCTTATCAGTTTTATAACATATTTCTCTGTAACCAAATTCACTAGTCCTTATTATATGGTAATTTTAGAAATATTTCAAACATTATTTTTAGACACTCAATTCACTTTTTTCGATTAATTTATACATAATTCTCAATATGAACACATTTTGTAACTTTGTTATTACTTTTTAATACTTATCTATTATTTTGAAGTTTGTAAATATGTGTATTTATAACAAGAAATTGGTAGGAATACGTAAAAAGACCCACCAGACTTATATAGTCTGATGGGTCTAACAACTTTTATTAATTTACTATAATGTTATTACTGTTCCTGCTGTACCCTCTAAAGCTTCTACCGCTTTGTAAAGGGATGTTATTATTGCTTTCTTGCCTGGGTTTGCCTTTGCGAACGACACAGCTGCTTGAACCTTTGGAAGCATGCTGCCAGGTGCAAAGTGCCCTTCTTGGATATACTGCTCTGCCTGTGCAACAGTCAATGTATCAAGGTTCTTTTGATCAGGCTTATTGAAGTTGATTGATACCTTTTCAACCTCAGTTAGTATCATAAGTACATCAGCGTTAATATCTTCAGCTAATCTTTCAGCTGCAAGATCCTTATCTATAACCGCTGCTACACCCTCTAATGAGCCGTCTTCCTTCTCGATAACAGGAATGCCGCCGCCTCCAACTGTTATAACTATAGTAGTATCAAAAAGCTCTTTTATTGCTGAAAGCTCAACAATTTTCTTTGGCACTGGAGATGCAACTACTCTTCTCCAGCCTCTGCCTGAGTCTTCCTTTACTGTATAGCCCTTTTCTGCTTCCAGCTTCTTAGCTTCTTCTTCTGTATAGAAAGGCCCGATTGGCTTTGTCGGCTTTTGGAAGGCTGGGTCGTTTTTGTCCACAACAACCTGTGTAACTAATGATACTACAGGTGTATTCTTTCCTCTCTTTTGAAGAGCAAGCTTTAAGCCTTGTTGTATGTGATAGCCTATGTAGCCTTGGCTCATAGCTCCACATACGTCAAATGGCATAGCAGGAGTAATATTTGCCGCCGCTTCTGTAGCAAGCAATATTCTTCCTACCTGTGGTCCATTGCCGTGGGCAATGGCAAGCTCATAGCCTCTAACACTTAATTCTGCAAGGTACTCTGTTGTCTTTTTTACTACCTGAAGCTGTGATTCCGCAGTTGCAGGCAATCCCTTTTCCTCTAAAGCGTTTCCGCCTAAAGCTATAACAACCTTTGTTACCGCCATAATTTCATCCTCCTAAATATATACTTTTGGGTGTTTCTAATGCGAGTCTCTGGTCGCCGGTGGATTAGGGAGGGGCTTCGAAGCCGTGCCCTAGTCCAGTGACCAGCGATCAGAGACCAGTGACATATTTTTTATAGCGTCGCTACCATTACCGCCTTTATTGTATGCATTCTGTTTTCTGCTTCGTCGAATACTACTGAGTGTCTGCTTCTGAATACTTCGTCAGTAACTTCTCTGATGTCATGACCTTGCTCCTTCATATCCTTAGCAAGCTTTGTTTCAAAGTCATGGAAGGCTGGCAGACAGTGCATGAATATTACATCAGGGTTTCCTGTCTTTTGAAGTAATTCCATAGTAACCTTATATGGAGTAAGCAGTCTTACTCTTTCTGGTATTTGATCCTCTTCACCCATTGAAGCCCAAACGTCTGTGTATATAACATCAGCACCCTTAACAGCTTCTGCATCTGATGAGAATTCTATAGTAGCACCAGTTTCCTTAGCAACTTCTCTAACCTTGGCAAGTATTTCTGGGTTTGGTGACAATTCCTGTGGTCCAAATGCTACAAAGTGCATGCCCATCTTAGCACAGCCATACATCCATGCATATGCCATATTGTTTCTTGTATCGCCTGCAAATACTACCTTAACCTTATTTAGAGGCTTAGCAACATGCTCTTCGATTGTAAGCATATCTGCAAGTATTTGTGTTGGATGATCAATGTCTGTAAGACCATTCCAAACCGGTACTCCAGAGTGCTTTGCAAGCTCTTCAACAACTGACTGCTTGAAGCCTCTATACTCGATACCATCATAAAATCTTCCGAGAACCTTTGCACTATCCTCTAAGGATTCCTTTTTGCCCATTTGTGAGCTGTTTGAATCCAAGAAAGTAACGTGAGCTCCTTCTTCAAGTGCTGCTACTTCGAATGCGCATCTTGTTCTTGTTGATGCTTTTTCAAATAACAATACTATGTTCTTTCCCTTAAGTAAGTAATTGTATATACCCGCTCTTTTCTTTGACTTCAGATCATGTGATAGATCAAGCATGTATCTGATTTCTGTTGGTGTAAAGTCCATTAATGTAAGAAAGCTTCTTCCTTTAAGATTAACCGCCATTTTTAATACACTCCTTAGTAATATATATTTTTTCAGTCGCTGGTCGCTGGTCTCTAGTCACTAGTCGCTAGTCTCTGGTCTCTAGTCGCTGGTTTGGGCTTTAGCTTCGAAGCAAAGCTTAATCCAGTGACCAGCGACCAGTAAACCAGTGACCATTACCTATATTTCTTCTCTAACCATAGGCATGCTCATGCATCTTGGGCCGCCTCTGCCTCTTACAAGCTCTGAGCCGTCTATTTCAACCACTTCTATGCCGTTTCTTCTGAGCACTTCATTTGATGCTTCGTTTCTGCTGTAGGTAACTACAACGCCCGGAGCTATTGCAAGTGTATTCGTGCTGTCGTTCCATTGCTCTCTTGCTGCAGTAATTGCATCTCCACCGCCGCTTTGTATAAGATTGATGGCTGGAAGCTTAAGACTTCTCCTTAAGGTATCTAGGAGGTCGTCCTCAACCTTAACCTTGACTCCCTTGCTTCCGCTGTTTGTGAGACTATATACTCTTACCTTATCCTGAATGCCTGGATAGATTGTAAATTTATCTCTGTCTACCATTGTAAATACTGTATCCAAGTGCATAAACGCCCTAACCGGAGGTATTTGCACAGCCAGCACTTCCTTTATGTTGTCATTAGATGCAAAAAGGTTTCTTGACAAAAGCTCAATAGCACTTGCAGAGGTTCTCTGGCTGCAGCCTATTGCAATTACTTCCTTGCTGAGCACAAGAATATCTCCACCCTCTATGCTGTGTGGAATAGTATGGTTGTACCAGAGCGGCGAATAATCCATCTTGAACATAGGGTTAAAATCATAGATGTATTTGATTATCATCGGCTCTCTTCTTCTTGCATCGGTATGCATTGAGTTTATGCTTATTCCGTTTCCTATTACAGCAGCTGGGTCTCTCATGAAGTAAAGGTTTGGTATTGGATTTAAGTATAATGGATAGTCCCTTTTAACATAGTCTGTCAGGCTGTAGTCTCTTGCAATCTCAGGCATTTCGTTTTTTCCAAGACCCGAAATCGCAACTTCTGCAACTTCCTTTGCACTCTTCTCAAATATGTAATCGAAGAGGATTTCGTTAAGCTCAGCACTGTTTTCGCTGTTTCCTTGAAGCAAGTCATTTACGAAGTTTCTTTTTACCTCTACATTTTCCAAAACCTCAGCCAGCAGGTCTTCTACATAGTAAACCTCTGTGCCTCTCTGTCTGAGAGCATCAGCGAACTCGTCATGCTCTTCCCTCATTTTTCTTAGCCATGGAATATCATCGAACAATAGCTCGCTTAAATATTCGGGAGTAAGCTTTTCCAATTCTCTGCCAGGCTTATGCAGCAGGACTGCATTTAACTTTCCTATTTCTGAAGTAACATTCAGAAATGGACCTTTATTTCCAGCACACATTTATCCAGGCTCCTTTCACGTGTTTTATAATCATAACGCAACATGATAATATAAGCTGATAAATTTGATTTTTGCCAATTTCCAAAGTCACATAGGAATTATTGCGCTGTATGAACAATTTTAGTATATACTCTAAATTATTTCTATACAAGTATAAAAAATCCAGCAAATATCGCTGCAATACTATAATTTGCAGTACTTTTGCATAATAATTCAAAAACCCAAAAGGAGCACCTCTGTTATTATTAAGCTTGTTTATATTTTTTATACTGCTGTTGCTCAATAGCCTCTAAGCAAGATACAGTAAGCCTTATGCATCGATTGCATAAAATTTAGTATTATAGAATAAAAATTTTTTTGATTTTTATCGAAAAAATAAAAAGAACCCTGTTCAGGGTCCTATTACTTATCCATCTATTACATGCATCCTATTTTAGCATTACTTTTGCAGGAAAAAATCTCTATTGATTTTGTTAAAATATCTGAATAGCTATAGGAAACTGTCCTACCGATATCCTCTGTCACATCAGCATCCATTCTGATTACGAAGATACTTGGATAAGTCCTTTCGATTATACCTTCCTTGACACTAACCTTTTTGCGACCTTTATTAGCTTTTAGCACAACTCTTTCCCCAACATAGGTGTCCAAATTACTCTTGATGAGGGATAGGGTATTTTTAGAAGCCATATAAAAAACCACCTGCCTTCCCACATCTAAATTTTATCATATCCTATAGTATATGTCAAATAAAATAAAATATTATATCAATTTTAAAAAAATTAGTCAATTAATATTTTATGTTTACAGTTCATATACGCTCCCTTTATGTGTAAGCACTTCAAATTTATCCAATTACACTCAAATATATACATCTGATAAATTGGAAGCCTGAGCAAAATCAGTACTGGCATCAGCTACTCATTTTGCTCAGGCTAAAATCTTTTTTGCTAAACTGCATAGTATTTTTTTATTGAGCTGAAGATTGCTTCTGCAGACTTGCCTCTCCATTGGAGATCAGCTAGTCTTGCTTCATCCAGAGGATTTGTTATATACTGCAGCTGAATTATTAACGAGGAAGCTTTGACCTCCCTAAGAAGATAGTATTCTGCCGTCCTTACACCTCTGCTTTTTATTCCAAGGCTTGCTACCAGCTCTTCCATTATCAATCCTGCCAGCCTCTCACTTCCCTTGTCTCCACGGAAAAAGTATATTTCAGTTCCAGATACTCCAGGGCTTGCGAAGGTGTTTTGGAGCAATGATATAAAAAAGTCTGGTTTTGCTGAGTTAGCCATGCTTGCTCTATCAACCATAGCTACACTTACATCACTGTCTCTTGTCAGGTTCACAGCTGCACCCTCTGATCTCAGCAGCTCTGCCAGCATCAATACGATATCTAAGTTTACATCCTTTTCTCGTAGTCCATTTAGACCCTTTCCATCTCCACCATTTGCTCCTCCAAAGCCTGCATCCAGCACAAAGCTTCTTCCTTTTAGCGGCCTTCCTTCCTCCGGCATCTGCATTTCCTCTAGCTTAACACCAGTATAGTAGTACTTTAGAATATCCTGCCAAAGCTTTCCCCGCTTTGCCATTTCATTAGCTCCGCACTGGCAAATCCCCAACCCGTGCCCTGTTCCTATTGTCTTAAACATAAACTTGATTGGAGAATAGTTGAAGCGAGTGGAATTAAGCTTAAGTATTTTCATTAGCTCTGTGCCTTTAAAAAGCTTATTGCCTATTTTTATGGTTTTTATTCTTCCCTGATCATCAGCCTCAATATCCTCAAACATGCCTCTAATGCTAAAATGCGTATTGTCTGATCTGCTTATCTTCGTATCTAGCAAGCTTTCAAGCTCCGATATGTTGTAGCATTTTTCACTTTCATCATTTACCTCTCTGCAGTAGGAGCACAGCACCCTCCTTAGATATGTTATTCTGCTTCCAATAACATTTTCGGAGTTTTCGGTAGCACCTCCGCATCGATAATGATAGAATGGCTTTATTGGCTTTCCTTCAAAGGTTATTATAGTATTATTTGTTTCTTTTACTGCATCAATAAATCTTTGTGAGACACCCTCAAGCTTAAAAGCACCTTGAAGGCAGTGTCCGGGCTGGTTGCAGATGTCATAACCCTTATGATGCTCACACCCAGACCCTCCGTATAGGTCAATCTTTTTTGCAAGCTCTGTTCTCACTATTACTGCAAAGGCCTTAATTGCCTCACTTTCCATATCCTCAGGAAGTATTGATGCTGTTATTTGGGCTGTGAGCTCATCTAATTGAACTTCAAATCCTGTCATTGCAACATTGTCATACACTTTATACAGCACTTTTATCCCCCCTAAAGCCTGGAGTTATGGGTATTTGGCATTCCATCCCGGTACTTTCCTCTGGTCTGTATTCCTCCAATTCCCTTAATGCCTGTTATTGTATTGCTAAGCAGCTGCTCTAAAGGCGCAACCTGATCTATTGGTGTAAAGGCTATCACCTTGCAGATGATTACAGGGTCGAGTGCATGTATCAGTATTCTGTCCGGTGAGCTTGCAAAGTTAGCGCCAGCTGCCATAATTCCTTCAAAATATGATTGGCATGCTCCTGCAAAGATAACAAGATCGTCCAGTGACTGTTCATGCTTCCTGGCTTCTTTAACTGCATCTATAAAGTATTTTGAGTTTCTGTAATTAGCTACTGAGTTTGTGTTCCTGGAACCATCAGGAGTATGCTTAAGTATTGCATCGTGACCAGTCAGCACCAATATATCCGGATTATACTGCTCTAAAAGCTCAGCTACTCTTTTAGGTTGATCAGCTTCCGGTACTGCCCTTCCAATAGCTTCAATATGATACTCCTTATAGGACTTCATACACATCTCAAGGTATGCACTATCGCCATCTAGATGCAGTATTCTTCCCGGTCTCTTGAATATCTTTTCTTCACTTCTATAGAAGGCTCTTCCAAGCTTTTCTTCTGCTCTTACACAAAACTTTCTTGTCTTTGTATTAACCTTATCAAGTCTTTTCAAAAAATAGCTATCGGCTTCGTTGATCTTTGACTGAGGCAGTTTTATAATATCGTTTTCCGGTGCATCAGCAAGTATTCTAAGGTTTACTCCCTTCAAGACAATTATAAAACTATTTCCCTGCCTTAATATATCGTGAACCTTAAAGACTACATCACAGCCATAGGATTTTCTGCCAACAATATCACCGATTTTTAAGTCCATTTGTACCCCTCCATCCTTGCTGCTTAAAGCAGTCATTCTCTCTGACTCCGGGAGGAGTTCGTCCTTGAGGATGAACTCCTCAGGAGTCCTATAAACAGCTCCAAGACACAAAAACACTGTCTGGCCATTTATGTATAATATATATTATGTAAAGGCAGTACAACTGGTGAACAAAAAAAATGGACGGAAACCGTCCATGCTATATATATTTTCTAAATTTTTCTGTAAAGGCCATTATGTGCTCTCTGACTAAATCTACATCACCGTACTTCTGCTTGAACCTTGCCTCATCCCAGTTTGTTTTGTCTTCATAATACCTTTCAGTCATCCTCCAGAATCTCTGTGGAAACTCAAAAATTGATAGCATCATCATCAGATCATTTCTACTTAAGGGGATTATGCTGTCATAGTCATTAATGATTTTTAGGGCTATATCTATATCAAAGTAAAACCGCTTCATTACCTTCATCACAAATGCTGCAAGATCGTATATGGGAAGCTCATGGCAGCTGTAGTCAAAGTCAATGACATTTACTGTATTTGCATTACTTATAATTATATTATGATAAGTATAATCATGATGGCAAATAGTTCTATCATTCTCTGCCTTTTTGCATACCTCCTTATAGTTCGAGTCCATAAGGGTATCGTAAGCCCTCCATGCCATATGTATCATAAAGTCTACATCTCTTAGATACATCTTATCATAAAAATCCTTTTTCCTTTTAGCTATTGCTTTGTTCTTAATCTCAAGCAAATAGTTTATTTTTTTCTGATGCGACTTATCCCATTTTCCGATATTATTTCTTGCGGAAGCTCCGGTTGTTGGTTCATAGCCCTTTCCGCACATATGCAGTCTTGCCAGAGCTTTTACTGCATTTTCTCTGTCAAAGGGGTTTGTAAAGCAGCACTCTCTACCGTGAATAAAGCTTTCCATAACAAATATCCTGTTGTCTTGTATAACAAATGGAAGTCCATTACGTGCCATTAGATATCTGTCAAGGTTAGAAAAACCATTTTCATAAAGATATTCCTTAAGCCCGTGTATGTACAGCAGCTTGTCAGGATCCTTGTATGCCTCCTTTACTATCATTGGTCCTCTGTTGGTTTCAGCAATATATACTGCTCTAAGAGGCCTGAAGCTGTATATCCTGCAATCAAATTCTCTACCGATAGCCTCTATCTGCATAGATTTCACCTCATATATAAATTTCACACGCATAGCCATATGGAGTCAAATTTCCATGGTAATGGAGTATATATAAATATATGAGCATTAAATTCAATATATTCAATGTCCATAGTATTATTGTCCTATCTTTTATGCACAGTTTGCACAGAGTTATGCACATTTTGTGCGGGGTTATGCACAGTTTGTGCACATTTTGTGAATAAGTCCGACTTTTCTGAAAACTAATACTAAGCAGCATATTATACTATAATATGCTGCTTAGTTGATTTATCAATTTCTTTTTAGCGTCTATATGTTCAGACTTTCTACTCATTTTATCTATGCAGTCCTCTTCATCAAAGCCCGCTTTTTCAATAAAGCATTGTCTGGTCAACTGCCATAAATCCTGCGGAAATAGTATAAAGGGCTTAAGCAGCTTGAGCTCATCTTTTTTTAGTGGACTTATGCTATTGTACTTATCTATAATATATAGCGCTCTATCTATTTCCCATTCACAACGTTTCAGGTTTTTTATTATAAAGCTTCCCAAATCGTGAATCCTTAAATCCACTGCACAAAAATCAAAGTCAGAAATGAAAAGTCTTCCATCAAAGCTGTTTACAAGACTATGAAATCCAAAATCATGGTGAATAAAGCCCTTTTCTTGGTGTGCTGCTTCAACCAGCCTGGTGTATGCTTCATCATCAAAGAGGCAAATAGCTTCCTCAGCATCTGCTATGCCAAGTGTGGAATAGCTCAGATACATTTCATCAAAATAGGTTTTGTCAGGTTTTTTTTGTATCGTGGCATTTACTTCTTTTATTTCTCCCAGCTTTTCTGTTAAGCTGCCCTTCCATCTTCCAAGGTAGTTTCTCTTAGATGGACAGCTGCTTGGGGCAAAGCCTTTAGAAAGCTCATGAAGACCTGCCAAGAACTCGGCCGCCCTGCCTACATCAACTAAATTGGCGTAATCTCCTTCTCTACCATCAACCCACTCTGTCATATAGTACTTATCATCATCTATATTAAAGAACACTTCGCCATCTGCCTGCTTTACTATATTGAATACCTCTGCAAACCCTGAATTTTGCAAATGATCAGCAGCTTCAATAATAAAGTTCATCTCTTCCATTGTAAACCTTAGCTTTTTTAGATAGAAGAAGCCCTTATCGGTTATAAGCTTGAAATTAGCCTTGGCGGGTATGATTTGCTTGATCCTATGTCCCAGCCTTTCAAACAGTCTGGCATCAAGGCTATAGCCAGCCAAAAAATCCCGCTCCCACTGCCTGTCACTGTGTGCAAACAAATCCAACTCCACCGCTAAATCACATCCTTATAATTAAAGATTTTCCAAAAACTCTATCAGGCAATCCTTTCGCACTTCCTTTTTTATGCTCTTTTCAAGCTTGTTTGATAGCTCCGACTCTGTATAATTCTTCTTCCGGCCATAGCACTTGTCAACAACCTTGTAGAACCTTTTCGGCTGTAATAGAAAGGCCTGAATAATTTTTATTGTTTTTCTATCAATACAGCTTACTTTACTGTAGCCCTGCAGTGCCGCCTTTGTAAGCTCCAGTCTTTTACTTCCCGAGAAGCTTTCCAAAAGATCCGCAAGGTCTATTTCCGGTATATCATAGGCACAGTCCTCCATGGCACAGACAAAGAGCTCATCCTTTTCAGAGCAAATAATCGAGTGCTTTCTAAACTGCTTGTGAGCTAACTGATTTAGCTGCATGGATTGCTGCACTTTGTCAAGATATCCGAAGTTTTTCATAATTAGGTAAGCACGATACATTCTATCGTAATGGGTATCTACGTTCTTTATAAAAAGCTTATCAAGCTTGCTGTTTGCTCCTTTTTGCTCTACTGCCTCCCTGTATCGCTTTATATTGAAGGCATAGGATTTGAATTTCTCCATCCATTTTCCCCAATCAACTCTTGCATGACAGCCCGGTGGAGGAACAAAGCCAACTGCAGCCTTATGGAGCCTTGCCAGCAGCTCTCCTGCTCTTTCTGCATCCTCCACTGTTTTTATAGCAAAAATCTTTCCGGTGGTAAAATCCTGCAGCATATAAGGCTGGCTCTCATAGGATACCTGAAAGCCGCCTGATTGGGTTCTGTTAATGCAGCTTATATTGTCAAAGCCTTTACTCCTTATATGCTCATAGGCATGTGCTGCAAATACAATCTTAGCTTCATCTCTCTTACACTTTTTTAAGAGCTTTATGCCGCTTCCTGTGTAAAGAAGTATGCCTCTGTCAATCTCATGCATTTCCAAAACTCGAATGCCATACTCCGCCTCTACCAGGTTCTTCAGATCTTGTCTTTTAAACTTCAAATGCTTTTTTGGCATTGAACCACCCCTTCAAAAGGTTTTCTAAAACATATTTAGAATTATTATTTCTATTGAATCAACTAAAAAACGACTAGCTCATTAGTGATGCTTATGTCTTCTCTTACCCTTATCCTCCAATATCTTTCTTTTTTCTTTTTCCAGCTTTTCTATTTTGTCTTTTTGCTTGTTCAGCTTTTTTAGTGTCTTGATCTCTTCCTTCATTTGTTCAATATACTTCTCAAGCTGCTCTATTTTTGCCTCAGGGCTTAAGGTAACCCCTTCAAAAACCAGGCTGTCATTTTCCTGCTTTTTACTGCTCATATGCTACCTCCTCACGCTACAACCGCTGAAACTCCTTTAAAAACTTTTCTCTCATCTCTCTGTCATCAACAATTCTTGTAAGCCTCATCATAAAGCAATCCATAGTCCAGGGCTGCTTCTCCACGTAGTATTGCAAGCCAACCTGCCAGAAATCCTGCGGAAAGGTAATAAAGGCCTTCATAACCTCCAGCTCCTTATCCTCAACAGTGTAATGGCTGCTATATTCATTTAATATGGAGTATGCCTTGCTTATATTCCACTGTCCATATCGCATATTTCTAATAATAAGGCTGCATAAATCATGAAGCCTTGTGTCCATAATGCAGTAATCAAAGTCTATAAGATAGGTCTTATCATCAGGAGCTATTATAAAATTGTGATTTGCCATATCATGATGGCAAAACTCTCCTCTCTCCTTGCTGACCTTCATTACATCCATATATGAACTCTTGCCTAGAAGCTCAATGCTTTCTCTTCCTTGCTGCCAATAGTAGTTCAAATGCTTTGCATATATTTCATCAAATTCACTTATATATTCCTTTTCTTCGATTGATTTGCTGAATTCAAGCATTTCAATGCATTTTACACTAAATTTATCTATCCATCTACCATAATATACCCTGGGCTTTGCACCCTCAGGCGGCACATAGCCTATTGATGCCTTATGCAAATCTGCAGCTGCCTTTATGGCTTTTTTTAGGTCATCGTCTCTTTTAAACTTGCATTCTCTGCTTTCCAACCAATCAACTACATAGTAAATATATTTTCCATCCTGAAGACATATTCGTCCGTCAAGAGCTCTATTGTATGGCAGCACCCCTTCAAAGCCGTTGCCTATAAGGTGCTTTACCGCTGTATAAATGAAAAAAAAGAAAGAAGGACTCATATGAGCTCTTTTTATGCATTTCGTGCCCTTATCTGTTTCTGCACGGTAGATGTTCTTGATTTTCTCGTAGCTTTTTACCTTAAAGCCAAAAGCTTCCTCGATTAGCTTCATATCCATAAATATGCCCATGCCCAGCAATTTGTATATAACCATATGACAGATATTGCATGGGCTCGGTACCTCCTTTTTGATTAATCATTATTTTCTTTAACCTTACACCTCTTATAGAGACTGGCTTTAGCAGATTGCTTGCATGATCTCGCCATATTTACTCCATTATCATTATATGGCAGGGCAAAAAATGTGTGCTTGGCATTAAGTATCAAAAAAAACTGCAGCTTTTGGAAAGCTGTAGGAGCTTTCCAAAAGCTGCAGGTAATAAAATATCTAATAGCTATTGCTGCTGTTGTATTTATATAAGATTCCTTTACATTCGGGGTATTGGTCCTTCTCCCAGCTATGATCCTGACTCATTTTTTCATCTGTAATGTTAAAGTAAACATAACGAATCACATCTCTTCCATCATAGCTTACAGGGTCGTTCCAGGTAGCATCTACATGGTAATAATCCTCCCCGAGCTTTACTATATTCCATGCATGACCGCCTCCACCAGCTGTACCAGATATTACGATGCAGTCAACATCAACTGCTGTTAGGAGCAGCTTCATGGTACAAGCATAGCCATTGCAAACCCCTGTTTTATTTATTAGTATTCCGTATGGCCAATATGAGTCGTCTGGGATGGTCCCTTTAAGATAGTTGTCGTAATCATATCTTGTGTTGTTGACAATATAGTCATGTATTGCCAGCTCCTTTTCAAAATCTGTCATTCCCGGTTTTATTAAAGCGCTTATTATTTCCTTTGCCTTTTTTGCAGTCATCTTAGCCTTATTTAAATCATTAGTGTATAAGGCAGAAAAGTTCTCCAGCTTTTTTAGCTGTACCACAGGCTCCAGATCTAAAATAGGATTGTCATTCATGTTTAGACTAAATAGCTCTGTCAGACCCCTGAGTGCTGATATTTCCTTTATTTTATTATTGTCTAGGTGCAGCCACCTAAGCTTTTTTAGGTCTTTTACAGCCTCTATGCTCTCTATATTATTACCGCTTATATATAGCTCTTCGAGATTTACAAGGTTTTTTAAAGGATTAATATCTTTAATCTTATTGTATACTAAATACAAGCTAGTCAGCTTTAAAAGATCGGCAATTGGGCTTATATCCTCTACCTGTGTATTGGTTATGGTGAGGTATTCGAGATTGGTCAAGGACATAATTGGACTTATGTCAACCAACGCCCTGCTGCTTAAGCTCAAGCTTCTAAGCTCTTTAAGCTCAGCTAAGGG
>CALJSV010000264.1 GCA_937976095.1 uncultured Clostridia bacterium
TCAATTTAATTACAAGTTATATAAGCTATCATATTCCAGCTTCTCTAGAGAAGATATTATCATATCAGCAATAGTTAAATCCTGCAAACCAGAGTTAGGATTCTTATAGCCGATACATTTCATGCCCGCACTCTTTGCCCCCCTGACTCCGTTAGCAGAGTCCTCTAAAACCAAACACCTACAAGGTTCAACACCCATTAGCTCTGCAGCTAGTAAGAATATATCAGGCTCTGGCTTGCCCTTTTTTACCTCATCACCACTTACAATGACATCAAAGTACTCATAAATCTTTAGTCCTTTTAAAACGAACTCTATAAACCTTCTAGATGATGAGGAAGCCAAGCCTATAGTTATCCCTTTGCTTTTTAAGTCTGATATAAGTTCACTTATACCATTAATAGCCACTAGTTCTGCAGTTTCATAGATTTGACTGCTATATCCAACTTGCTTCTTTAATAGCTCTTCAATTTCAGACTCAATAATGTATTTTTTCTTAAAATCCGTCCACATTTTAATATTAGATATCCCAATATAAGTGTAAAGCTCATCATCAGTTATATCCAAGCTATGTTCTTTCAAAACCATCTCTACAGCCTTTAAGTGTAATGGTTCACTATCGATTATTACACCATCCATATCAAATATAAATCCCTTTTTCATGCTACCCTCCATTAAACAATTTAAAACCCAACCATACTATTCTAAACACATCGTACATCATACACTCTTGCCTTCTCCTGTTTTTTATATTTTCAATCATAGCTTTAGTTTGCCTGCCTCTTTAAGAGCATTCTTTAAAACTTTGTTATTTCTTAAATTCTTTTTCTCATCATAATTTTTTATGTATAAGCTCTTGCTTTCCTTGTTATCTGACATTATGTAAGGACAATTAGGTGCATTAAGTGATGATAGTGCTGTCCAAAAGGTACCGACATACAATCTTTTACCATTACAAACTATTACAAAGGGCTTTCCATTCATTGGAACCCTCCAGAATACCTTCTCTTCTAGTGACTTAAATAAGCTGTCATTCATTATAAGGTCAATTCGATGCTCATTCCATATATAGGCTTCTATATTCCTCTCTGTAATTAATGGAATGTTTTCTAGCTTTAAATCATTAATATGCATTTGAGTAGCATTATACGTGTTTACTCCCTCTACAAGATACATAGAAAAGCAATCACTTTGGCTATCTTTAGTCACATAGTATTTCACAACTACATACCCAGCAATTATTACAGATATTATCATAATTGTGATTATAAACTTTTGGTAAAACCTCATATGCTTACTCCTTAACATACTTTTCATGTTGCAAATCCTAACTACTCTCCATAAAACATTTTACCCATAACATTATTATATTCTACAATTTACCATTAAATCCTCTAAATTACTATCTATTATGTAAATAAAAAAACTGGCGATTTCTCGCCAGTTTCCTGTTATACCGGATGCGTTTTTTCTACTTTATCCACCATGTCACTGTCTATCTTGTATTTTGCTGCCTGTCTGTCCTTGAAGAACTTAACTGCTACCTGCGGGAAAAGTCCATAGCTCATTACGTCCTCTTCCTGCTCGTAGTACTCCTTCATTTCTGCCTTTATAGACTCTAACTGTGGAGGAAGTAAATCTGCAGGCCTGCAGGTTATTACCTCTTCATCCCCTATGATTTTCTTCTTTATATCATCTGCAATAGGCACGCTTGGCTTGCCATACTTGCCCTTTACATAGTCCTTTATTTCGTTAGGTATCATCTTATATCTTTCGCCTGCTACCACGTTCATAACTGCTTGTGTGCCAACAAACTGGCTTGATGGAGTTACGAGTGGTGGGAAGCCAAGGTCTTCTCTAACCCTTGGAACCTCTAGGAGCACTTCATTATACTTATCCATAGCATTGGCTTGAGCCAGCTGCGACATAAGATTTGAAAGCATTCCTCCAGGCACCTGATAGGACAATACGTTTGTATCAACATTAAATACATTTTGATTCAATATTCCGTTCTTAACGTACTTTTCCTTTATATCCCTAAAGTGGTCAGCTATTTTGCATAACCTATCCAATTCAAGACCTGTATCATACTCTGTACCCTTTAACGTTGCTACCATTGACTCAGTAGGCGGCTGTGAAGTACCTAGAGCAAATGGTGAAATAGCTGTGTCAATAGCATCAACACCTGCTTCTATTGCCTTTAGATATGTCATATCTGTCATACCACTTGTGCAGTGCGTATGCAGCTGTATCGGTATATCAATGTTCTCTTTTAGAGCTTTTATAAGCTCGTAGCCATAGTATGGAGTTAATATACCCGACATATCCTTTATACAAAGTGAGTCAGCACCCATAGCCTGAACCTTCTTTGCGAGTTCAACATAAAGCTCAGTATTATGTATCGGACTTATTGTATATACAACTGTACCCTGCGCATGTCCGCCATACTTTTTTGTTGCTTTTATTGCAGTCTCAATATTTCGAAGGTCGTTTAGAGCGTCAAAAATTCTTATTATATCTATGCCGTTTTTAATTGATAATCTTACAAACTCATCAACCACATCATCAGAGTAATTCTTATAGCCTAGTATGTTTTGGCCTCTTAGAAGCATTTGCAGCTTAGTATTCTTAACCTTTGAGCGGATAACTCTTAGTCTCTCCCATGGATCTTCGTTAAGAAATCTCAAGCATGAGTCAAAGGTAGCCCCTCCCCACATTTCCAGGGAATGGTATCCAGCATTGTCCAGTTCCTCAATGACAGGCAGCATTTCTTCTGTTTTCATTCTTGTCGCAATAAGCGACTGATGGCCGTCTCTCAGGACAGTTTCAGTTATTTTCACCTTAGGCATGAGTATATCTTCCTCCTCTTCCTGACTAGTTAAATATATCACTAAAATTTATAACTAACTGTGTTCAATATATATATATCATACTTCACTATAAAAATATATAATTATTCCAAAAAAATATACAATAGATGCATAAAACTATTTACAGCAGCAGGGCTTAAAATATCCTTCAAGGTTTGCAAAGTATATGGCACCGGATAGGTTGCCATTGTAGGCTTCTATAAAGAATTGCTGCTTCTCCTTATAGACTGTGCCTTCAGACATTCTATCAAACTTAAGGTACTCAGCAAGCTGTGGCACACTGGTCAACATATAGGCCTTTTTTGCCCCGTTTAGCTCCGCTTGATTAAGTATTGCCTTTACTATGGCAGAGCCTATCTTATCTCTTCTTGAAGCCTCTTTCACCAGCACGCAGTTAACAAATACCTCGTTATCCTTTACTATTCCGCAGCCACAGCCGAGAATTTCACTACCTGACTCGCAAAGCATAAAATCCTTAAGATTGGCAAGTACTCCCTTGGTGTTTGCAGCTGATGCTTCAAACAGTCCCAGTACTCTTTCTACATCCTCTGGCGTTAATTTTCTTATATTAATCATTAGTATTTCCTCCCAATTTGTAAAGATAGTCTATCTCTGGCTGAGTCAGCATTCTCCAGCTACCTTTTTGAAGATTTCCTAAGGTTATATCTCCTATACTGATTCTTTTTAAGGTAATTACATCATGTCCTATAGCACTGCACATCTTTCTCACCTGTCTGTTCTTGCCCTCATGAATAGTTATACTGACCAGACTGCTTTCGAGAGATGCTTTTATAATATAAAGCTTGGACGGGGAGGTCTTATAATCCTCTATCAACAAGCCTTGGCGAAACTTTACTACATCCTCTGATGTAACCCTTCCCTTAACTAGGGCAGTATAGGTTTTATCAATGTTATGCTTTGGATGTGTGATCCTATATGTTAGCTCACCATCATTAGTAAGAATTATCAGTCCTTCAGTATCATAATCAAGTCTGCCTACAGGGAAGACTCTCTCCTTGATATCCTGTACTAAGTCCAGCACAGTGGGCCTGTTAAACTGATCCTTAGCGCTTGTTATATAGCCAACAGGCTTATAAAGCAGGACATATACCTTCTTCTCCTGTGGTTTCAGTACTTTGGAGTCTACCTCTATTTGATCCTGTTCCTTATCTACCTTAAAGCCCAGCTCTGTTACAAGCTGACCGTTTACCTTTACTCTTCCCTCAGTTATAAGCTCCTCACACTTTCGCCTGGAGGCTACACCATATTCGGCCATTACCTTCTGGAGACGTTCAACCATACTAATCCCTCACTTGTAATCACTTTCCATTTGAACTAAAAATATGAAGCTCATTTATGCAAAATAAATTGATGAGAAGCAATGCTGCTGCATTTACTTAATCATCAATTTATCAACAAACATCTTAGTTTTTGCTTTTTTACAGCTTTGTACTTCCTGTAGCACGGAATATCTTTTTCAGATAATATAGCGGATCGCTTGATTCGACGCTTTCACAGTATTCTAAAGCAACATTTCCTATCAGCTTTTCATTCAAATATATATCGATACTGCCAGCATCAGTTCCAGCATAGATTGGAGCTTTGTTGTTGTCATTATACCTAGTCACCAGCTTAACCTTATCTGCTTCGCCCTGCTTAAGAGGTACTGAAAAATCTTCTACTGGCTTTATTGAGACAGATTTTTTCTTTCCATAAGCCACGCCCATTTGATCTAAATAGTTCTTTGCATCTACTACCTTTTTGTTTTCATAATTAGTAAATGCGTAATTAAGCAGTGCAGATGATTCCTCCCACATAGGACCGCAGTTAAGTACAACAGTTACAAGCTGCCATTTATCTCTGGTTGCCGAAGAGACGAGGCATCTGCCTGCCTTCTTAGTAAAGCCTGTTTTTACTCCATCTCCGCCTTGATACTGCCATAGCATCTTGTTTTTATTAAGCATCGCTCTATCCCAGTTTACATCTGGCGGACCTGATATTGTCTTACGCTGTGTACTTACTATTTCTTTAAATTTGGGATTCTTCAAGGCATAGGCTGTAATAAGAGCTAAGTCATAGGCAGTAGTATAATGCTTCTGATGATCGAGTCCGTGAGGATTAGCAAAGCTGGTGTTTACAGCCCCTATTTCCTCGGCCTTTTTGTTCATCATTTCAACAAACTTTGCCTCTGTTCCACCTATGTACTCTGCAACAGCAGTTGAAGCATCGTTTCCTGACCTGAGCATAACACCAAAAAGCAGTTCTTCAAGTGTAAGAGTTTCCCCTTCTCTCAGGTATATTGAGGAGCCCTCAACCATTGATGCCCTTTTGCTCACCTTTACTGTATCCTTTAGCTTACCGCTTTCAATAGCAACTAAGGTAGTCATTATCTTAGTTGTGCTGGCCATTGGCAGCTTTGCTTCACAGTTTTTTGAGTAAAGCACTCTTCCTGTGTTTACATCCATTATTACTGCTGCCTTTGCACTGGTATCGACAGCATAGCATATCATCGGGCTTAGTAAAATCGTCATAAATGCTACCAAAAGCATTAGTGCATTAAGTTTTTTCATTTATATCACTCCGTCAAAACTTTTATTGTTATTATTGACAGAATGACAAATAAAATACTGATAATTAATGTCAATGCTTAACTGTGCTCGATTTTGCAGCCAAACTCCTTTGCTATCTTTTCTGCCTCAGCTACATCATCGTCGCTCCAAATCGTCCAACCACCGGTCAGTACTCCATTGACGTAGATTTCTACCTTATCCTTTTTAAAAATCATTAGCTTTTCTGTTCTTTTTTTCATTTGAATTATTTGTCTTTCTATGGCATCCTCTATATCTACGTTCATAACCTTTAAAGCAATAAAAATGCAGGACAGAGCATCCTCAAGCTCTCTTTTTGCCTTGTCGCTATCTCCACGGAGCAAGGCTTTTAAGGATTCTGCAACCTCTTCATTCAAATGGCTTATAGCTTCCTTAGGATCGTCAGTACTGTATTTTCTGTTTTCCCATATCAACTCAACAGCATTCTTTATATCCATCTGAACACCCCCGTTTACCATTAGTACTATTTCTACATATTTCTACATATATTATACCATAAAAAAGGAAAGAGTTTAACTCTTCCCTATCCTATAATCTCGTCTCGGTGCTTTTCTTCTCTTTTACCAATCATGTTTTCTACATTTTCTATCAGGTTTGGTACAAGGTCAATTATTCTATCCACTGTAGTGTTATAGTTTACAGGTAGTATTCTCAAATGTCCGTTATTAGTAGCTAAAAACCCTAAGGGTTGAACTGTAACACCAGCTCCGGTGCCTCCTGCAAACGGATTGTCGTTTTCTACTGAGCCTCCTGTGTGCTTCTTTCCAAATTCTCCGCCTCCTGCAACAAAAGCAAAGGATACCTTAGATACAGGTACTATAATTGTACCGTCCTTTGTTTCTACTGCATCTCCTACCACTGTATTTACATCAACCATTTTCTTTATGTTCTCCATAGTAGTCCTCATTAGGCTGTCAACTGATTGTTCCATTTTTTATCACATTCCCTTCCTTATAAAAATTTGTTTGCTATTATACTATAAAGTCACAGCTTGCTAAATTTTTTGACTTAGTAGAGCATATCTTTTTCTGCCTTCCAAAAGCACCGGCAGCATCCTTATTCCGACAATAATAATATGACCTGTTAGAATTGTAATTATGCAGTTTAATTCATAACTAAATACTTTATTATCAAAGTCTGGAATTACAGATATATTTTGCGCAGAAACATCTATATTATTCATTACAAAGGTCATAATAGCCCCGATAAGCGTCCATGCTGCTCCAT
>CALJSV010000265.1 GCA_937976095.1 uncultured Clostridia bacterium
ACCCAAAAATAATAAACATACCTGCTATAGCAAGGTTTACAGCAGTTGAAAAAGCCAAAATAAAACTATTAAGCTCTGGTGCTTCAAGAGTTATTTCATAGGCAATAGCATCTATAATTTGTGTTATACTTAGTCCAAAAATAAAGCTCCAATCACCTCTAAAAACAAATATTACTGTATTCACAATTGATAATCCTGCGACCCAGTAAAACCAGCCTGCACCATTTTTTATCGTCCCATGCTCCTTCAGCCGATTTTCTATTATTCTCTCATCAGTCACATTAACAGCCTCTGACTCACCCAAGCCACCTTCTGTTTCTATATATTCATTTGCTTCTACCAAACTTCCAGTATTTATATATACTCTAAGGGGATTTTCTTCATTTGAATACCTATTGACACTCTCAATAAACGATAGCTTATCCTGCAAGGAAATTGGCATCCATACAGCAGCACCTCCATCCCTTCTATAAAGCTTCAGGTACTTCAGAGTTAGAAAATTTATCGCCTTAACTTTTTTTATTGTGCTCCATTCCACAAAAACAATCTTGTTATTCGAATCTCGAACAGATATACCGCTATTAGTTACTGTAACGGGATAAAACACAATACATAGCTGTGTTATAAAGCCAGTCACAAGCACTCCTGCAACTAACGCCCCAATTATTTCATTAATGCTTGGACTTGGAATCAGAATAATTATCGATAATATAGCCCATCCGATAAGCAACAGTAAAAACAAGCTCATAAAGGCTATTCTATATTTGCCGCTTTGGATACCCTCAGTCATTTTGATCACCTCTAAAATTCATTTTGTCTTATTATAACCATTAACAAATATATATATTGAATTACTTAAGCTGAGGCTATGCAAAATGAAAGCACAGAATTTATACGTGAGTATAATTTCTGTGCCTATTAGCAGCTTACTTATCTACTGATATTTTTTTTAGAGCTTCAATTACTCTTTCACCTTGGAAAGGCTTTATAATAAAGTCCTTTGCTCCAGCTTTTATTGCGTCTACTACCATACCCTGCTGACCCATAGCTGAGCACATAATGATCTTCGCATCTGGATCATACTTGATGATTTCCTTTGCGGCGCTTAATCCATCCAGCTCAGGCATTGTTATATCTAAAGTCACTATATCAGGCTTGAGCTCTTTATATCTTTCAATAGCTTTTTGGCCATTATCTGCCTCTCCAACAACCTCAAAGCCACCTTGTACCAGAATATTTTTTAACATTAGCCTCATAAAGGAAGCATCGTCTACAATCAAGACTCTTACACTCATATCTTTACCGTCCAATTCATAAATTATAGTATGACAAAGCTATATTTTATATCATTAATATATATTATCAATAAAATTAAACCCTTTAGCAAACCCACTATTTCTCATTTTCTATCACATCTAAGGTTTTGTCAATAGCATTGATGCTTTTTTGTATCTTTCCAATAGCCTTGTCGATATCATTGCTCTTCATAATGTCCGAAGTGCTGTTTTTAGTATTTCCATAGCTTCCATTTTTTATATCCGATGCTTTTATATTTAGTGCTTTATTTACAACCTCTTCCAGCTTTTCTTTTTCAAAAGGTTTAATTATATATCCTTTCGCTCCCCTTGCCAGGGACTTTACTATCAGATCCTTCTGGGTTATTGCACTGATCATTATTATAACTGCCTCGGGATATTTAGCCCTTATCATTCCTATGGCCTCCACGCCGTTAGCCTCAGGCATTGTCAGATCCATGGTTACCAAATCCGGTTTGTGAATTATATATTGGTTAAGAGCTTCCTTACCGTTGGACGCTTCTGCTACGACCTTATGCCCAAGTCCCTCCAGTATTCTTTTTATAAGCAGTCTCATTACCATTGCATCATCAACAACTAATACCCTTGCCATATAGCCTTCACCAACTTTGTTTCTTTTAGTAATATTATATCTTGAAATTGGATACTAAGCTACTTAGATTTTCTGCTTTTTCCTTTAAAGAATCCGCTGAATCAAGTATGTGCTGTAGTGAAGCTGCCTGCTCCTCTGAGGATGCGCTGACCTCCTGAGTTGCTGCAGCTGTTTGCTGAGCTATTGTTGATACGGAGTTGATAAGCTCAATTACTTCGTTTTTATTATTTGAAATTATATCAAGAGAATTGTTCATTTCTATTGCGTTTTCTTCCAGCTTCTTAATAGCTTCGTATATCTTTACATAGCTATCCTTAGTAAAGCTCACACTATCACCGGTTTTGGAACTTAGGCTAGATGAATAAGACATCTTTTGCGAAGCTGCTTCTATGCTGCCCTTAATCACACTTATTACATTATAGATTTCAGATGCAGACACAGCTGACTGCTCAGCCAGCTTTCTAACCTCATCAGCCACAACTGCAAAGCCTCTGCCTGCTTCTCCTGCTCGTGCCGCTTCTATGCTTGCATTCAGAGCCAGCATATTTGTCTGCTCGGTTATTGACTTTATTGTGCTTGTAATCGCAGAGATTTTTTCAGAGTTCTCAGCAAGCACCTTTATCTCTCTTGCAACCTGTTCATTTGCAACCGAGGTCTCCCCAAAGCTCTCACTTAGTTGGTCTATAACCTTTGTTCCTTGTGTAACTATTCTGCTGACATCGCTTGTAGAGTCAATCATAGCTGCTGATTTTACTGATGAGCTCACTACATGCTCTCCAAGGCTATTTGAAACATTTACTCCCGTATTGAGGTTTTCAGCCTGATCAGTTGCACCTACTGCTATATCCTGAATTGCCTTAGCAACTTCTTCTCCTGCCATGCTTGAATCAACTGCATTCTTTGCCAAAGACCTTGAAGCTTTATTAACCTCATCAACCAGCACTATGACATTTTTCAGCATTGCCGTAATGTTTTCATTTGTATTATTTAACGAATTAGAAATAGAATATACTTCATAGTTTAGATTTTTATCAATATTAGCCTTTTTTGTGAAGTCCCCGTTTTTCATACCATCAAGTATTTTAACTAAATTTGCAATAGGCTTGGATATCTTGGTAGCAAACAAAACACCTGCAGTAATCGCTAAAGCCAAAAATACAATCGCAACCATTGAGTTAACTATGCTCTTTCTTGTAAGACGCTGATTGAGCTCAGCTACCTCTAAGAGGCCAACTATTTCCCATTTAGTTTGAGGATTTATTGTCTTAATATAGTAGTAATTTTTATTGTTAATTTTTATTGTCGAGAGCTTATTGATTTCTTTATCCGTCAGCTGTTTAATCCATTTCAGATCCTCTGAGCTCTTTCCTAAATCTTCCTTTTCTCTACTTGCAATTATTTTCCCTGTATTATCGATTATTGTTATAGACCCTTTGTCACCTATTCTGGTTTTTGCTACCTGTTCAGATAATGTGGACAATGCTATATCCATTCCTACAACTCCGATAGGCTGGTTTGTTGTATTATCCAAAACAGTTTTTGCATAGGTTACGATGTATCTTCCTGCTTCTGCTGCGTCCTCATAGGGTTCAGTGATTATTGCTTTTCCGTTGTTAGCCATGGCTTTTGTATACCACGGTCTTAGAGTCGGATCATAGCCTTCCGGCAGCTGTTGAGCAGGTACAAGTATCATCTCTTTGCCTGCAGTTCCAAGATAAATGCTCTCAAAGTCCTTATGAGTATCGATAAAGGCATCTAGCTGAAGAGCCAGCCACTTTCTGCTTTCGGGATTTTCATTTACAGCTCTTGCATTTGGATCATTTGCCAAAAGGTTAACTGACTCTATGCTGCTTTTATCAATCATATCAATAGTGTCAGATATTTTGTTTACTGCACTTGAAATAATCTCCTCGTAGTCGACCTTTATGTCAATGCTGCTCTGATAGATATTGTAGATAGAAACCAAGGCTAGCGGACATAATACTGTCAGGATCATAAGTATAATGATTTGTGTCTTTAAATGCTTTCTTTTTCTCATTAATATTCCTCCCTAGTTATTTGAGTACATAAATCTACACTTATATTTTCGACAAGATTTTATGTAAACCTTTAAAGTATGTTTTGGGAAAGCTGGGAATTATAGAATGAGTTTCTTTTTATTTAATTGTCTAAGACGTATAAAAAGCAGGGTATGCACCCTGCTTTTTATACGTCTTAGACAACTTTATTTTAACTTTTCCATTAGCTTCACAATCTCTTGAGGCTTAAGAACCTTTCCGTAGGATACAACCTTCTCGTCAATTACTAAGCCCGGTGTAGACATTATTCCATAAGACATGATGTCCTTAAAATCTGTTACCTTGACTATTTCCGCTTCAATTCCAAGCTCCTTTACTGCCACCTCTGTGTTTTCCTTCAGCACTGTGCAGTTCTTGCAGCCTGATCCTAAAATTTTGATTACCATAAAATCACTCCTTAAAAATTAAAATCCTAAGTAAAACATATAAAATGATATTAAGATCATTATAGCTCCCATGAATAATCTTAGTATTTTGGTGAAAGATCCATATTTTTCATTTGATGACAGCTTATGCACAAAGCCTATTGACGTCCCTGCAATGACCACTAGAAAGCTATGTCCTAATGAATATAGCAGCAGAAGCAACGCTCCCCATATAAGACTTCCTTCCTTAGCAACCATGGCCAACAGTACGACTAGAACAGGAGTTGCGCACGGAGATGAAAAAAAACCTCCCAATATTCCTGCAAAAAACGCACCCGAATAGCCTTTCCTTCTGCTCTTGCTTATCGCGTATGAGGCCGGTATGAAGTTATATATCTCCCAAGTCTGCAATGCCATAAGCAGCATAAGAATTCCAAGAATTATGTACCACCAGGAGCCTGTTCCATGCATAAGCCTTCCCAGAATAGATGCAGCTGTGCCCAGAGCAGTAAATGTAACTGCCGTTCCTATCGAAAAGACTATTGACAATCTAAAAGCCATTTTGGGATCCCTTTGCCCCGTACCTCCAACATAGCCTATTACAAGAGGTACACTGGTTAATGCACAAGGTGTAAATGAGGTCAGTACTCCTGCCAGCAATGCCATAATTGGAGCTATCCAAATATTTGACGAAATGCTATTTGTGATTGAGACTAGCCACTGATTAATCAACGTATCCATTACTTTAACCCCATCTTCCTTAGAACTGCCAGCAGCTGCTCCTTAGTCATGCCACCTTCATGAGCGGTGTAGACATGCTCCTGAGAGTCTTTCGTTGAGTAAAGAATCATTCCTTCTCTATCGGGATCTTCTGGGTTGTATGGGTTTCCTTTGGAATCAATAAAAAACTGTGTAGGTATAGAACGAAGTGGATAGCCTTCTCGTGCAGCTTGGTATTTCCATACATCTACAAACTTAATTATGGCTTTTCCTTTAAGCTCCTCATTCAACTCCTTCAGCGCAGGAGCCATTTCCTTACATGGAATGCAGGAATCAGCTCCAAAGTCAATAATTATAGGCAGCCCATATGACTTTAGCTTATCAAGGTCTATACTCTCAGTTTGATGCAGCTCAAAATCCGGATTATCAATATCTGCATTATATATATCCTTTTTTGAGTTCTTTATAAGCCATATACCAGCTATCACACAAAGTAATAGTATAGGAACAACAATTTTTATAACTAGGCTTTTTGTTTTTCCTATATCACCCATTACCTGCAGCCTCCGTTATCTCCACCACATGAGCAGCTGCAGCAGCCACCTTCTTTAGAATTTTCTCCCACATAGCTGATTGCCTCAGTTGGACAAAGATTGCCGCAGCCATGACAGCCATGTGCACAGCCTTCTGGACTTACCACTACAGGAGTAGGTGCTTTATCCAGATTGTATACACCCTTTTTACATTTATCAATACAAGCTCCGCATTCAATACATTTTTCATAATCTATGACAGGATACCAAGTTTTTGACATAAATCTTACCTCACTTTTTTATATTTTGGACTTCTTGAGTTTTACTTTAGATCTTAGATGAAAACATAAGATATGGCATTGAACAGATACCCTATAAACAGTATACCAATGGCTACAATAGCGATAAATATCCCCAACAGTTTAGGTTTAACAACCTTACCAAGCATTATCATAGAAGGAAGAGAAAGCGCTGTAACTGCCATCATAAAGGAAAGCACTGTTCCTATTCCTACGCCCTTCGCAAACAATGCCTCTGCAATTGGTATAGTTCCAAAAATATCTGCATACATCGGTATTCCTACTGCGGTTGCAAGAACTACTGCAAATGGGTTGTTCTGCCCTATTACATTCTCCACAATGCTTTGAGGAATCCAATTGTGGATAGCAGCTCCTATTCCCACTCCTATAAGTATATAAATCCAGACCTTTTTTATGATAAATATAACCTGCTCCTTAGCATAGGATAGTCTGTCAGCACGGCTCATTTCGCCTACTTCAATATCCACGCTCTTTACTTCTCTTACGTAGCCCTCTACGTATTTCTCCAGCCCCAGCTTATCAATAATAGTACCTCCTATAACCGCAAGTATCAAGCCAACTACAAGATAAGCTATAGCTATTTTTATACCAAAGAAGGATGTAAGTATAAGCATAGATGCCAGATCAACAAGGGGAGAGGATATCAGGAAGGAAAAGGTTACCCCTATAGGCAGCCCGGCTGAAGTAAAGCCAATAAATATGGGTATGCTGGAGCAGCTGCAAAAGGGAGTTATAGTTCCTAGCAGAGCTCCCAATATATTACCCTTAATGCCTCTTATTCCACCCAGGAGCTTTTTGGTCCTTTCAGGCGGAAAATAGCTTTGAATGTATGAAATTACGAAAATAAGTATGGACAAAAGTATAAAGATTTTTATCGTGTCATAGATAAAAAAATGTATGCTTCCTCCCAGCCTGCTTTCTATAGATAACCCAAATGCCTTTTCTACCAGTAGTGTTACTAGGTTGTATAGCCACTCCATCTTTAGAAGCTGGGCATTTAACCAGTTGAAAAATTGATATACTAAATTCACAAAATACACCTACCCTTTTAAAATAACTAGCAATTGTTTTTACATGTCTCCAAAAATCGCTCAACGCCCTCCAGCTGTGCCAGGTCCTTCTTAAGAACTGGGAACTCCTCAGCATTTTCTACTATATCCTGCAGAATAGTATTCAGCAGCTTTGAGTCACGGTTAAGATCGTAAAATATAAACTGCTCCTGCCTTTCATCCCTTACGAAGCCCATATCCCTAAGCTTTGCCAGATGCTTTGAGATCTTTGGCTGAGATTCTCCAAGCACCCCTGTAAGCTCACAAACACAAAGCTTTTTATAGTACAGCAGTGCTAAAATTCTTATTCTTGTTTCATCAGATAGAACCTTGAATATATTAAGCAGCTTTTCCATCCAAACACTTCCTTCTCTAATATGCGCAAATAAAACCATGCTTATATACGCATATGCGTATATGTATATATTAACTTTACTACTAAACTGTGTCAATAGTAAAAATACATAGAAAAAGCCCGATACTCATATTTTTGTATGAATATCAGGCCACTACCTATGCCTTACCTGTTCTTATTACAGCTGCAAACTCCTGGGGCAATCCTGCAGCTTCAATGGCATCTGCAGTTTTCTCAAACTCGTACTCCACCTCGTGTATTTCTACACTGACATTCTCTCCTTTTATGTCTATGATGACATAATTAGGCTTTGGAGTGCCTGTCTTCGGCTTTCCTGCGCTGCCTGCATTTACAAGCATTTTGCCCCCATACATCTTATAATATGGCTTATGTGTGTGTCCGCAAATCAAAATATCCTCTTCAAAATCAGCCATAACCTCTTCAGCTTCCTTTGAGCCTTCTTTAAGATACTCATTTATCATTCTTGGACTGCCATGAACAAACCTCAATGATTTTTTCTCAAAGCTCATTCTAACCTCAGTGGGAAGATTTTTCAGAAACTCCTTATTGTCATCTCTTGTCTCATCAATTGTCCAATTTAGAGAAATTCCTGCATTTTCTGCGTCCTTTGGATCAGGATAATCACAGCCGCATATCATCAGTTCTTCTCCTACAGCCTCATCATAATTGCCTTTTATAGTTAGTATTCTGTTCTCTCTTATAGTGTCTATAACCTCATTTGGAAAAGGGGAATATCCAACAAGGTCTCCCATGCATACAGTCAAATCTGCATTTCTGTTGTCGATATCAAGCAGCACCTCATTTAAAGCATAAATATTGCTGTGTATATCTGCAATTACTGCTATTCGCATATATAATCGCCTCCTTTTTTAATTGTTTTCCGCAAACCAATGTCTTGTGTTATTTGCAATCTTAACTAATGCAAGCATAACAGGAACTTCAACCAAAACTCCTACAACTGTAGCAAGTGCAGCTCCAGACTCAAGGCCAAACAAGGATATCGCCACAGCCACAGCCAGCTCGAAGAAATTACTTGCCCCTATCATCCCTGCCGGTGCTGCAATGTCATGCTTCAGCTTCCATGCCTTTGACCAAATATATGCAAGGAAGAATATCAAAAATGTCTGTATGGTCAAGGGTACAGCTATAAGAGCAATATGCAGCGGATTATTTAATATTATCTCACCCTGGAAGGAGAATATTATAACTAAAGTTAGTAGTAATCCAATAATTGTGGTATTGTCAAATTTCTTTATAAACACATTGTCGAAGTATTCCTGACCCTTGCTCTTTATAACATACCTTCTTGATAAATAACCACCTGCTAAAGGTATCACAACAAACAGCACTACTGATAAAAATAAAGTCTCATATGGTACAACAACCTCACTTACGCCAAGTAAGAAAGCAACAATAGGCGTAAATGCAATCAGCAGTATCAAATCATTTACTGCTACCTGTACAAGGGTATAGGCTGCGTCTCCTTTGGTCAAATGACTCCATACAAAAACCATCGCGGTACATGGAGCTGCCCCCAAGAGAACTGCTCCTGCAAGATAATCCTTAGCCAGCTCAGCAGGTATAAACTGCTTGAAAACCACATAGAAGAAGAATGCTGCTATAAAATACATAGTGAAAGGCTTTATAAGCCAATTGGTCGTACATGTAATTATCAAGCCCTTTGGCTTTTTGGTTGCGTTTACAATGCTTGAGAAGTCGATTTTAAGCATCATAGGATAAATCATAAGCCATATAAGAATGGCTACAGGAATAGATACCTTTGCATACTCAAACCTGCTTAAGGTTTCTGGAATTATTGGAAGCACCTGCCCAATTATCACTCCGGCAATAATGCAGATTGCCACCCAAACCGTTAGATATTTAGCGAAAAATCCTAAGCCGCCATTGTTCTCTGTTTTTTTATTACTCATAGTTGCCCTCCTAAAAATCATAAGGTTAGTATTAAAAAATCTATTAATTACTTGTACAAAGCTTTCCTTGCTTTAAATCCTCGCAGGAGATGCCGCTCGCCTTGTACTCGTTAAGTCTTTTTGTATCCTGCTCACATTTTTTCAGCTTATTAAATTCCGTATACATAAGATCATTTATAAAGGGATATTGATTTATTTTGGTTTGGTTGATTTTGTAATAAACATATAATGCCCGCTTTTCATATACAACTATTTCCGATGTGGTAAGCTTGTTTAAATGTCTTGATGCATTTGATTGATTGATGTCAAGCAAATGCTCCAATTCACAGACACATAGCTCACCCTCTCTTAACAAATTGAGAATTCGTATGCGCGTTTCATCTGCTAAAGCCTTCATCACCTGTATTAGCTCCATCTACTCACCTCCACACATTACTATATTCGCTTATACTCATATAGTATGATATGCCTATGTATATGTCAATCAACTTTACAAAAAGTTAACAAAAAAAACTGTGTTATGAACAGCATTGCCATAACACAGCCTTTTATACTATCAGTCTTTTCATTGTTCCTTAATCAAGTTAATGTTTGAGCATTTTCATAGATTTTTTTAAGCTGTGCCTTCTCAATAATAGCAGACAAAGCATAAGCTATTATTATAATGACAGCATCTATTATGACTTGCCTTGCATTCTGCCTTGATTTCTGAACTTTATCAATTATTACTAACGTACCAATTACTCCTATTTTAAATATTTATCTGGTAAAAAGTCAACCAATTCCCAGACCCCATCTATTTTCACTGCTATAACCCCTGAGTTGCTTTCAACAAAGTCTATTTCGCCAACCTCTAACTCAATACCCGGAAATGCTTCAAGCCCTGCCTGAACTAATAGCATTTTACAGGCATAATACCAGCCCGCAGCATTTGAGTACCTTTCTACAAGAGCCTGAGAGGCTGAATGATGGTTATGATCCCACCATGTAGAATAAATTGTGCCTGGCTCAAGTATCCCATAGTCTTTTATAGCTATTTGTATTGCCTTCACTTTTTCAGATTCAGACATGTCAGGGTCTATAACTCTTTTTACTATTTTTCCCGCCTCCAACCAGGCTTCATAATCCTCAGGCGAAAATATTCTTTCTGCCAGCTCTGGATATTGATTCGCTAAATAATAGTAACAGCCTTCTTGTTTATAATACTCATAGACTTCATCCATATTAAGAAGCTTAATCTCTATATGCTTAGCTTCTTTGTAGTAAACCAAAGCTAAATTTGTGTTATGTATATATTCTTCAATAAATGGACTTCCTTCTACTGAATAAGCTGAAGTTGTGGCCCATTGGCCTTTTCCATAGCCATTTTTATCAAAGTGAAAGAATTTATCATTCCATAGCTCGTCAACCAATACAAATCGCTCTCCAGTCTTAGATTTATAGCATGCGAGCTCTTCTATTGATTCATCCTTGACCCTATCCCAAATAAAAAACCTAAACTTATCTCCAACTAAGTTATATATATCTTTTCCTTCTGTATTTTCAGCTTTTTTGCTCTTTGTATCGTCATAGGTTTTATTGATAGCTAAAGGCATATATAGTCTTATTTCGCCTTGCTGATCCAGAACATCATACTCATAACCAAAATCCTTTAGTTCATCAAGCTTGATTGCCAGCTTTCCACCTATGCTGTATGACTTTACAAGCTTACCATTTAAGTACACTGAGGCATCAGTCTCAATAGCATATCCTAGTTCAGTACCTACAGGTTTTAAATCAGTATAGGTATAGTCGCCTTTTTTGTTCATAACCTGCCATTGACGCGGATATATATGACCCAGAACCGTATTTTTCTCCTTATCCCTCAATGTACTGGAAGACAAAATACTCTTTAAAGCATTAGGCAAGCTGTTTGACTTATTCATACCTTCTAAAGTAACGAATACGAACTCTCCTTTATCATAATAACCCAGACTGTCAGGCCCACTTAAATATCCATAGTTCCCTGTTTTATTAATTACTGCTAAGTAGCCATCTTTATTGTGTTCTACTGTAAAAGCCTTATAATCGTAGTAGGTTTGTTGTCCTGAAACAACCTTTTGCATTTGATATGGTTCTAGCATATCATTAACTGTTCCATATGAGCCTAAAAATATTGCTAGAAACTCCTCTGACTTATAATCTAAGATATAGCTTGTTTTCTTAAGTATTTTTGTGTTAAGCATAAATTTTCTAGCAACATACCTTTTAGAGTCATATCCAGATCTTCTCATTTTGATTGTATTTCCATCAATGTCAAAACCAGACATGAGCTCGTCCATTCCTATTTCAACATAGCCCCTAAGTATTAAGTGTTCGAGTATACCCTCATCTAAATTCATTACAATCATTATTGCCTGTTCTCTTGTTACGAGCCCCTTCATATCAAAGTAGCCCTTCTCCTTAACGCTTACATTGCTATCCTCGGCATAAGGCTTGGTCCCTTTCATATAGCCTGAACCAAATACTCTTCTTACTGCTTCCTTTGCCCAGCTCGAAGCAGCACCTATATCTGAAAGGTATAAATCTGCAGTATATTCTCCACCATACCTGCTATCATAGCTTCTTGTTTGAGTATAGTTCGCAATCATTACTGCGACTTGTTCTCTGGTAATGCTCCCATCAGGATTAAACTTGTTGCTTCCTACTCCATTTACCATACCAAGTATGTTAGCCACCTTAATATACTTGTTGTCTGTATCAGTAAAATATTCTGTTGTGGACATTTTAGAAAGAAAGTTATCTATAGTCAGCTTATCGAATTTCCAACCTGCCTTAATGTCATCATAATATGTATAGATTTTTTTGTTGAAAGCTTCCATAACTGCAGTAACAAAAAGCTCTGAGAATTCTTCCCTGGTAATAGGATTTTGATAGCTATCCTGAAGGTGCTGTGGAACATAGCCTCTTCCAATAGCTTCCTGGATTGACTCACTAGCCCAGACAGATGGCATTCCTGACGTCCAATTATCTTCATAGTCTTTAAGCTGGTTTTTTTGCTCCTCTTCCTTAAGAGCCTGCTCCTGTTTATATGTAACCTGGCTAAAGCATTCGACTAGTGATGCTTCATAATAATTAAGCTCCACATACTGAGGATCTTCATATAGTGGCATCCATAAAAATGAAGCCTGCCTTTCCAAAGCCTTTTTAAAATCAGCTAGCCCTGCTTCCAATACCTCCAGACTATATTTTTCAAGAAGCTTTCTTATTTCTACTAGTTTTGAGTTAATTAGCGTGTCTCTTATATCTTTTGTTATCTCAGGATATACAGTATATGTTATTTTTCCTTCAGTATTAATACCTCTTTCCTTTTTTCCCTCTTGTCTTGGTGCTGCATCATATATCGCCCTTGCTATGTTTAGTATGATTTCTATAACTTCTTCCTTGCTCTTACCTATCAGCTCGTTTTCTGCTGCACTAACAGGAAAAAAAATTAACAACATACTTATTGTAATAATAAATGCTAAAAGCCTCTTCATAAAATTCCCCTTCCCATAAAAAAAATAACGTCCTATTATGCAATACTATATAAGTCACGCTAAAGAATTTACATTTTAATGAAGCGTGCCTTATATTTAAGAGAACACATTTAAGTTTGCAATGAAGATTCTTTAACGTGTTCTCTATAGCATAACAGGACATGCTTAACAATAATATATAATATTTCATAATTATAATTCAACTATTTGTTTTCAGAGACTATGTCTTCCTTACTCAGCATATAGTTCATGCTGCCTGTTCTAAAGCCTGACAGGTCTAAGGTTATATACAGAAAACCAAGAGTCTTAAGCTTCTCAACAATGCTATCTGCATAGGTCACGATATTGCTTAATTCAGACCTTGAAACCTCTATCCTTGCTATTTTATCATGATATCTTACCCTAAGCTCCTCAAAGCCCAAGCCTCTTATGAAATCCTCAGCCTCTCCAACCACTGTAAGCTTTTCGCCTGTAATTTTAGTTCCATAGGGAAATCTTGAAGACAGACATGCAAAGGAAGGCTTGCTCCATGTATCTAAGCCTAGCTCCTTGGACAGAACCCGTATATCCTCCTTGGTCAGCTCTGCAAGCTTTAAGGGGCTTACCACCTTAAGCTCCTTCGCTGCCCTCATACCTGGTCTGTGATCATTTCTATCATCGTAGTTTGAGCCATCCAACACATACTCTATTCCATTTTGCCTTGCTATTTCACCAAGCTTGGAAAAAAGCTCATGCTTGCAATAATAGCACCTATCCGGAGGATTATCAGCAAAGCCCTCTATTGCTAATTCTGAGGTTTCTATTACAATGTGCTTTACCCCGATCTCTAATGCCAGCCTTTTAGCTTCCTCCAGCTCTCTCTTGGGATATGTCTCAGAATTTGCGGTTACTGCTACTACCTTTTCGCCTAATACTTCCTTCGCCATCTTAAGCAGAAAGGTACTGTCTACCCCTCCAGAGAAAGCTACAACTACGTTGTCCAGGTCTTCCAGTACAGCCTTAAGCATATTTTTCTTATCTATAATTGTTTTCACCATCACTTCACCCTACCTTTACAATAAATATTATTACTTTTTTTATTTCTTCAGAAAATCTTCATATTTTTTGTATACAATAATATTAAGTCAAATTTTTCACTTGAGGAGATGCTTATTATGATTAAAGCTATTAAAAGGTTATTGAACAACTTTATCAAAAAACTGGCGGCAGAAAATGAAAAAGCCTTCGGCAAAGAAAGGCTTGATTGCTGCAATCTTGACCGACCTAAAAAGAAATAGGTTTATGTCATTTTACAT
>CALJSV010000266.1 GCA_937976095.1 uncultured Clostridia bacterium
CTATCCAGCTCCATCAGCATTGCTGCATCCTGGTTAGATATCTCTTCTATCTTTCCATTCATTAAATTGTAGAGGCAGCTCTTGTCGGCACCAGTGATTATATAACATGTGCTGTTGGTTTTGAAATACATAACAACATACTCCTTTAGCAATTATTTAATATACTTTTGTACTTCATAAATTTTTCATTGATTATGTCCTTATTGGATGTGAAGAAGTTCAGTGCCTCGGGGTTTTTCTCAAGAATTGTATAGAGGATGGAAAGCTGTCTTTCAATATCCTTTCTTCTTGTTTTGCATATCTTCTTAATATTGAACTCTTCTTCTTCCGCACAGCCGGCATAGCATAGACCGCATATCGCTTTATAAGGACAGCTGGAGCAATGCTCACCAAAGGTTTTGACCCACTTATCCACAACAGCTTCTATTTTTTCTATATTAAGCCCTTCTACATAGGAACCTATAGGAAAGCTGTAGTTTATCCTCTCGCACATATGAAAATCTCCGTCAACAGATACGAATATTTTAGAGCCAGGTATGCAAGAGTTTCCTAAAAGGCTTGCGTATTCTTCACCATTTGTATAGATATTTCGTGAATACATGGTTTTTAGCAATGTGCCAAATATCCTCTCCAAGAAGTACATGTCTTTTTTGCTTACATTCTCTTTGTCCAGCAAAGCTTGCATATAATTTCTAAAAACCTTGCCCATGGACTCATTTACAGCTCTTTTTTCCGTACTGTCATAGGTGGGAATGACCTCAGAAACTCGTCCCCCAAGCTTTGAAAGAAAGTCTTTCTCCCTAACAAAAAAGTCGTTCATCTTATCCATTTCTGTGTCATTTTCATAGCAGGAAAGTACCATGGTTGGTAAAACATCCTGCTTATTCTGCCTCTCTATTTCCTTCTGAAGTCTCTTTAAGTTATCGTATACATGATCAAAGGTGCCTTCACCATTAACAAATACCCTGTTTTTATCATGTATTTCTTTAGCTCCGTCAAGACTCACGGATATTACAAAGTTGTTATCTACAAAGTATTTTATAAGCTCGTCCGTGAGGAGAGTTCCATTGGTGGTAAGCGCAAACATGACGTCAAAATCCATGCCCTTTACGTAGTCAACTATTTCCTTGATCATATCCATTTCCAGAATTGGTTCACCCCCGTAAAAGGATATTACAGGCTGCTTCTCAGGAGCATAGCTTTGCCACTCCCTAACGTATTCTATAAATTTGTCTACACTTTTTATTGCAATCTCTTTACTCATTACTCTTTTATTATGCTCTCTCATATTGTCATAATCGCCAGAGAATATACAGTACTTACACCTTAGATTGCAGTCCTCAGTAATTCCAAGCACTATCTGCGGGTAAGGATATTCCCTTATTTCTTTATATATAAAGCTTCTGTCAATAGAAAGCTCCCTCTTCTTAAACAATCCCCACTTATCTATCAGCTGCTTTGTTTTCTCTGATGCATTTTCATATAATAGGTCTCTGTCGAATGCAACCTGTTTTAGAGCGCTCAACAAGCCTTCATCAGCAGGAATAATCATATTACTCATACCGTCATATACATATTCGCTTCCAGACTCTGTTTTAAATGTTCCTATGTATTGCATATCACAATTCCTTTCAAATCCTCTGCATATTATAAATGATTATAGATAAAGAGCCTTTACTCTTTATCTATAATCAATCAGTGAACTACTATGTATCAGTGTTTATTAGAATGCTGAGTTACAAGCTGAAACTGAAGCTGTAGTTGCACTTGCATTAACTAATGTTGCTCCTACAAAATCAGATATAGGAATAGGCCCGTCTATCATGCATCCAGCAGCACATCCTGCTAGGCAACCTCCAAAGCATACCGCTCCACAAAGCCAAGGATTTCCATTTACATCGTACATTGTATACCCTCCTTTTTTTGATTTGTATGCAAGCTGTATCAAATTTGAGATATAGCTTGTTTAAATATCAGCTGATGTTTTGAGTATAATGTAATTGTATATAACTTGTCAATCTAAAAAAACCGACATGGTTTGACATTATTAACTTATTGTAATTCAAAAATGCATTTAACTCTGTAATTTGACTGGCGCACTTGGATTTATTCATTTTACATTACTTTTGTTAGATATACAAAATGGACTGAATCAAGCCATTCTATGCCGATTCAGTCCATTCTTATTCAAAGTACTTTTTATATGCATCCAACTTTCTTATTTCATCTAACTCCTTGTCACTCTTCATAAATTCCTCAAGCTCTGGATATATCTCCAGTGCTTTTATTATATCCTTCAGCGCCTTTTCAGGGGCTCCAAGCTGAGCATAGCAGCATGCTCTGTTGTAATGCAGTGATGCAGCTTCAGGATTGTTGCTTATGCCCTCCGTAAACACACTTATTGCTCTTTTGTACTCCTTTTCCTCTATGTACATTACTCCAAGGTTTAAGTATGAATAAGGATAATAGCACTCTTCATTTATTGACATATAATAGTATTCCTTAGCTTCTTCAAGCCTTCCGAGCTTTTTGAGTATTACACCCATATTGAATTGAGCCTTATAGTGCTCAGGGTCAAGCTCCAGTGCTGCTTTCATAAGCTTATAGGCTTCTTCGTTTTTGTTCATTTCCTCATAAATCACACCCAGATTTACATTAGCCCAGAAGTCATCCGGTTCAAGCTCCAGAACCTTTCTGTAGTTTTCTATGGCATTTTCCTTGCTCCCTGATTCATCATAGGCATTTGCGAGGAAAAAATAGGCTCTGCCGTACTCCGGATCAAGCTCTATGGCCCTTTTGTAAAGCTCAATAGCCTGCTCGTACTCACCCTTGTCGTCATGTATTATTGCAAGACCGTAGTAAGCTCTGGCTTCCTCGGGGTCAAGCTCCAGCACTCCCTTATACTTCTGCACTGCAAGCTCCTCCTTCATAAGCTCATCGTAATATACTGCCATATCCAAAAGAAGCTCTATATCAGTGCTGCCACCCTTTGTATTGTAAGCCTTCATGTAAAAATCAAGGGCTCTTTTGGAATCGCCTTCAT
>CALJSV010000267.1 GCA_937976095.1 uncultured Clostridia bacterium
ATAATCGAACACATTAAAGATAAAAAGGTTATTGTAGCTGCTAATAAAATAGATAAGGGTAAGAAGGCAGATTTAGATTATATAACTGGAAAAATTAGTAAAGATAAGGTTATTGAAATGTCAGTTAAGAATATAATAGGAGTTAGTGACTTAGAAGAAAAGATTAAGAGTATGGTATTTCATGGAGATATTTCTGTGAAGAGAAATAAGATGGTAACAAATATAAGGCATAAGGATTTGCTAGTAAAGGCAAGAGAGAGCTTAGATAAAGCAATAGAAGCTGTTGAGGATGGCATACCTGTTGACTTGGTGTCGGTAGATCTAAGAGATAGCTGGACAAAGCTGGGAAGTATAACAGGAGATACTGTTGATGAGGATATAGTCACAGAAATATTTAGTAAGTTCTGCATAGGGAAGTAGGTGAAAGGTTTGGAATTTTTTGCTGGAGAATACGATGTTGTAGTTGTTGGAGCAGGGCATGCAGGCTGTGAAGCTGCACTTGCTTGTGCAAGAATGGGACTTAAGACTCTTGTTACAGCCATGAATTTAGATAGTATTGCCATGATGGCATGCAACCCATCTATAGGAGGACCGGCTAAGGGAAATTTAGTAAGGGAGCTGGATGCTTTAGGCGGAGAGATGGGCATCAATATTGATAAGACAATGATACAGATCAGAATGCTAAACACAAAAAAAGGACCAGCAGTAAGGGCGCTAAGAGCACAGGCTGATAAAAAGCTTTATCAGGATAGAATGAAAAAGATACTGGAGGAACAAGAAAACTTGTTTATTATTCAGGCTGAAGTAGTTAAGATCAATAGAGATGGAAATAGAGTAACCGGAATAGTTACAAATCTAGGAGCTGTATATAACTGCAAGTGTGTTGTTGTAGCAGCTGGAGTTTACCTTAGAGGAAAAATTGTTATAGGTGAAGTCAGCTATGATGGAGGTCCTAATGGACTTTTCCCTGCGATGGAGCTTTCTAAGTGCTTGGAGGATATGGGTCTTAAGCTTAGAAGATTTAAGACAGGCACACCAGCTAGAGTTGATGGAAAGTCGGTAAACTTTGATAAGATGGCAGAGCAACCGGGTGATATAGATATAAATACCTTTTCCTTTATGACAGGAGATATAGACCTTCATCAGCTTTCATGCTATCTGACATATACAAATGAGGAGACTCACTCTATTATAAAGGAAAATATTAAAAGATCACCGCTTTATACAGGTGATATTGTAGGTGTAGGGCCTAGGTATTGCCCTTCTATAGAGACTAAGATAATTAATTTCCCGGACAAGGACGCGCACCAGATATTCATTGAGCCAGAAGGGCTTCATACAAAGGAAATGTATGTTCAGGGAATGTCTTCGAGCCTGCCTTTAGATGTTCAAATACAGGTTCTAAAGAGTGTTCCGGGGCTGGAGGATTGCCATATGATGAGACCAGCCTATGCTATTGAGTATGATAGTATTGATACTACACAGTTAAAGCTTAACCTTGAGTACAAAGAGGTAGAAGGTCTGTTTTTTGCAGGACAGATTAATGGAAGCTCAGGCTATGAAGAGGCTGCAGCTCAAGGTCTGATGGCAGGCATAAACGCTGCACTTAAGGTAAAGAATCAGTCACCCTTTATAATTGATAGATCCGAGGCTTACATAGGTGTTCTGTTAGATGACCTTGTAACTAAAGGAACAAATGAGCCTTATAGAATGATGACCTCAAGATCTGAGTACAGACTTATTCTGCGTCAGGATAATGCTGATTTAAGACTTACCGAAAAAGGCTATGAAGTAGGGCTTGTTAAGGAAGATAGATATAGAAGGTTTAGCATAAAACGCCAGAATATAGAAAAGGAACTGGAAAGGTTAAAGAATAAGTCTATTAAGATACACGATAGAGTGAGAGCTTATCTTGAGCGTCAAGAGAGTGCAGATATTAAGGGCGGGATAAGCTTGTATGAGCTTCTTAAGAGACCAGAGATAACCTATGAGTCTATTAAGGAAATAGATGATGATTTTCCAAACCTTGATAGAGAAACAGCAGAGGAAGTTGCTATACTTATAAAATATGAGGGATATATAAAAAAGCAGCTGTCTCAGGCAGAGCAATTCAAAAAACTAGAAAATAGGAAGCTGTCAAAGGATATTGATTTTATGGATATAAAGGGACTTTCCCTGGAGGCAAGAGAAAAGCTTAATGCAGTCAAACCAGATAACCTTGGTCAGGCTTCAAGGATATCCGGAGTATCACCTGCAGATATATCAGTGATGATGATATATCTTGAGCAGCAGAGAAGATCAAAGCAAATAGTAAAGGATTGATATAATGGATAACACTGTATTACTAAAAGAAGGAATAGAAGCTTTGGGCCTTGAAGTCGATGACAAGCAAATAAGCCAATTGATTAACTATAAGAATCTTTTAATTGAATGGAACGAAAAAATCAACTTGACAGCAATCACTGAAGAAAGAGATGTTTACATAAAACATTTTCATGATTCGTTTACATGTATTTTAACAGGAGTAATAAAAGAAGGCTGTAAGGTTATTGATGTTGGTACAGGAGCTGGATTTCCGGGAGTACCTGTTAAGATTTTAAGACCAGATATAAAGCTCACGCTTTTAGATTCATTAAACAAAAGGATTTTATACTTGAATGATGTAATAAATAAGCTTGAGCTTAACTGTGTTGAAGCAGTTCATGGAAGGGCTGAGGAAGCAGGCGCCAATAAGCAACATAGAGAGAGCTATGATATTGCTTTTTCAAGAGCAGTTGCAGCCATGAACATACTCTGCGAGTATTGTCTCCCTTTTGTTAAGGTTGGAGGATATTTTGTTTGTCAAAAGGGACCCGGATACAAGGAAGAGCTAGAGGAAGCAAAAAAGGCAATTGAGGTGTTGGGAGGCAAGGTTGCAGATGTAAGAGAAGTGCTTCTGCCCTTTAGTGATATAAGGCACTATATAATTGTAATAGAAAAGATTGGACCCACTCCAGCAAAATACCCCAGAAAACCAGGAAAACCAACATCAAATCCCATAGTATAGTAAAATATTGCTGAAAAATGTAAGAAAAAACTTTGGTTAATCGGCCAAATAATGCTATATATTTGCAGGAAGTACAGGGCTTTGTGGCGAATAAGTTATAGGGTTCTCAATTAGGGAGCTATAAATAAGCTTTATAGTTCCTTAAATTTTGAGGGCAAATAACTATATGATTTGCTTGATTATATATATTATATACCTGCGATATGAGAGTACAGGATAGAATAGTTTATTATTTATGACTTGGAGAGGAATGAGTATTTTGGAGGACAATAAAGTGATAATGAATTTGCCCGTGGGAATGATTTCACCAAATCCTTATCAGCCGCGTAAGGAGTTTAGTACAAATGCTATTGAGGAGCTTTCAGCATCCATTAAGGAGTATGGAGTACTACAGCCTATTAACGTAAGGCGCATTGGTAAGGATAACTACGAGCTTATAGCAGGTGAGAGAAGACTCAGGGCATCTAAGCTGGCAGGAATGGCCCAGATACCTGCAATAGTGATTGAGGTTATTGAGCAGGACTCTGCAGTAATTGCTTTAATTGAAAACCTCCAAAGAGAAGATTTGAACTTTATGGAGGAAGCTGAAGGGTATTTTAATCTTATTCATGATCATGGCATAACTCAAGAAGAGCTAGCAAAAAAGGTAGGAAAAAAACAGTCGACTATTGCAAATAAGCTACGACTGCTAAAGCTTGCTCCTGAAGTTAAAGAAATCATTTTGAGTAATTCTCTTACAGAGAGACATGCAAGGGCTTTACTAAAGCTTCCTGATGATATACTGCAGAAAAAGGCGCTAGCTACTGTTGTAAAGAAGTCTCTTAATGTAAAGAAGACTGAAGAACTAGTAGAGAAGATGCTTAATGAAATTGCTTCAACTCAGGAGAGGCCTTCTGAAAAAAGAATAAGAGGAAAGATGAATTATAATATATATGTAAATACTATTAAAAACACCTATAAAGAGATTTTAAAGACAGGATATAATATAGAATACAACCAAGAAGATAAGGGTGAATTTGTAGAGATTATTCTAAAGGTGCCCAAAAACGCATAGAAATGGCCTCGGTGCAGATATAAAGTGCATCGAGGCTATTATTTTTCTTAGATTTTGCCTGATAGTATAAGAGCACCCATAAGAACAAATAACACACCGGCAATATTTTGTATGTACGAAGGAGGTACTAGCTTTGTTATGTAAGATCCAGCTATAACCCCTAAAAATGATGATAGTACTAGGGCTAAGCTAGCACCAATAAAAACTGGTATTATTGAGTTTGATTTTGCAGATAGTAGCATAGTAGCTAATTGTGTTTTATCCCCTAGTTCTGCTATGAAAACCAGTAAAAACGTTGAAAAAATTAATTTTAGCATTTTTTCCTCCTTTTGCAGCAGCATATCGTATTTTAAGTGAGAATTATGCTTGGTTTTGTAGTATAATTAAAGCTATAATGTTGCTCAATAATTATATGGATTTCTATGTCACTGTAATGTATATGATTTTAATATTTTTTTATTCAAAAATTGTTTAATATACCCTGGAATTATTATATTATTATAATGGAGTCAATAATTATTAAAATGCTTAAATGAAGAATGTAAGAGGTTTGAATGGAGGTTTATGATGTCTAAATCAATAGCTGTCTTTAATCAAAAGGGGGGTGTTGGAAAAACAACAACTGTTGTTAATCTGAGTGCCTGTATAAGCAGTCTTGGGAAAAAAGTTCTCATGATAGATATAGACCCTCAGGGAAACACCACAAGTGGGATAGGTGTTGATAAAAATAGCCTTACATATACTATATATGATGTGCTGATAAATAAGCTTTCACCTAGGGAATGTATAATAGAAACTAATACAGAAAACCTATATCTACTGCCGTCAAGTGTTCAATTGGCTGGTGCGGAGATAGAGCTGACGGGCTTTAATAACAGAGAGTTAAAGCTTAGAGAGTGTATTGAGAGTATAAAGAATGACTATGACTACGTTTTTATTGATTGTCCTCCTTCTTTAGGATTACTGTCAATTAACGCCTTATCAGCTGTTGATAGCGTGCTTATTCCTATTCAGTGTGAGTATTACGCACTGGAAGGTGTTAGCCAGCTTATGAACACAATAAAGCTGGTGCGAAAGGGGCTTAACCCATCTCTCGAGGTAGAAGGTGTCGTGTTGAGTATGTTTGATGGAAGAACAAATCTCTCGATACAAGTAGTAGATGAGGTTAAAAAGTACTTTAAAGGGAAAGTATATACATCGATGATACCAAGAAATGTTAGATTAGCTGAGGCTCCCAGTCATGGACTTTCAATACTGCAATATGATTCAAAATCAAAGGGTGCGGAGTCATATATGGAGCTTGCAGAGGAATTCATAGATTTGTGTGAGGATGTGAAGTAAGTGAGCAAAAAGGGCTTAGGAAAAGGGCTAGGTGCTCTGATAAGAGAAAATGATGAAGTCCCGGTTAATTCGATAATGGAGCTAAAGATAACGGATATAATGTCCAATGAGGATCAACCAAGAAAACACTTTAGTGATGAGGCACTTAACAGTCTTGCTGACTCTATAAGAGAGCATGGCGTGGTTCAGCCTATAATAGTGAGAAAGCTTGATGAAGGCTATCAAATAGTTGCAGGTGAGCGAAGGTGGAGAGCTTCAAGATTAGCAGGACTAAGAACGGTACCTGTAATAGTTAAAGACTTTACTAATGTTGAGGTAATGGAGGTTGCTTTAATAGAAAACCTTCAGAGAGAGGACTTAAACCCTATAGAAGAAGCCTTTGCATACAAAAGCCTTATAGATGATTACAGTATGACCCAGGATGATATAGCAAAGCGAATAGGAAAGAGTAGGCCAGCTGTAGCTAATTCTCTCAGGTTATTAAATCTAAGTAGTGATATTCACAGGCTTGTAATAGAGGGTAAGATCAGTGCAGGTCATGCTAGAGCACTGCTTGCTATAGAAAATGAAAAAAAACGTATGGAAGCTACGGGGAAAATAATAGAGCAGCAGCTTAATGTTCGTGATGTTGAAAACCTCGCTAAGCAGCAGGAAACTAAGGTAAAGTCAAAGCAATCAAAGGATCTTGAGATTGTAGACATAGAAGATAGATTAAAGACGATACTTGGTACAAAGGTTAATATTCATCATAAAAAAAATAGAGGTAAGATAGAGATAGAGTATTATAGCAACGATGATCTTGAAAGAATTATCGAAATGCTGCAAAAATAACCATCATTTTAAATTGATTATAATCGATTTTATTTGACAGACTAATATGATATATCCTCAAAACACAAAAATCAATTATAGGCTCAATATGGACCTATAAGCTATAATTCGAAAAATTAAAACATAAGATTAAGTGTTTCACGTGAAACATATAAATAAAAAATGTTTCACGTGAAACA
>CALJSV010000268.1 GCA_937976095.1 uncultured Clostridia bacterium
AGTACAGGACAATCCAGGAGTTTTACCCTGAATTGATAAGAGTGTTTCAAGAGAAGCATTAAAAGCACTGCCTTCAAAGCGTGTTTAGAATAGGGGGAGTAAAGTTATGAACTGGATGGATGAAATACGCAGCTATGTGCCGTGGAATGAACAAGAAAAAACGGATAAAAATATGTTCTTGCACTGTATGAATGTTTTTGATAATCTTCTGAACAGAAGCAGCATAGTTGCCCATATAACAAGCTCTGCTTTTCTGATAGATAAATCCAAGGACAAGACCCTGATGGTGTATCATAATATATACAATTCATGGTCATGGACGGGAGGTCATGCTGATGGCGATGGAGATTTGCTTGCTGTAGCTGTAAGAGAGGCTCAGGAAGAAACAGGAGTCAAAAACATTCATCCTGTTTATAAGGATGTTTTCTCCCTTGATGTACTTCCTGTGCTTGGACATATAAAAAGGGGGACATATATACCTGCTCATATTCACCTTTCGGTAGCGTACTTGTGCGAGGCAGATGAAAGGGAGACCCTAAAATGCAAGCCGGATGAAAACAGCAGCGTAAGCTGGATTCCTTTTGATAAGGTGGCTGAGTGGTCTAGTGAGCCTCATATGGTAAAAGTATATGAGAAGCTGATTTATAAGGTGAGGGACTTAGGTTTATAGCAAGGATGAACCAAGAATAAGTGCACTGGGGAAATATTTGTATTTGAAGATTAATGCATTTATGGTTACAATATGATAAAGGGGTTGATGCGGATGAACACAGGAGAATTGAGGTTGGCAGTACTTATAGATGCTGACAATGTGCCATATAGCAATATAAAGGGAATTATTGAGGAGATAGCAAAGTACGGAACGCCTACTATAAAGAGAATATACGCTGACTGGACTAAGCCGACTGTATCAGGCTGGAAAAACGTACTGTTGGAAAATGCAATTACACCTATTCAGCAGTACAGCTATACAACAGGCAAGAATTCCTCAGACTCTGCCATGATTATTGATGCAATGGATATATTATATTCAGAAAAAGTAGAGGGCTTCTGTATTGTATCAAGCGACAGTGATTTTACAAGGCTTGTTACAAGACTAAGAGAAGCAGGAATGAAGGTTTATGGCATTGGTGAGAGAAAGACACCAAGTCCTTTTATAGCAGCTTGTGATAAGTTTACCTACATAGAAATAATCAAGGCGCCAATAAAAGGAAATACAGCGCCTGAAGCTGGTACCAAAAAGGATGGACAGCAGGAGAAGGAGCAAAAAAACAATACGGTTGCTATAAGCAAGGAAATAATAACACTTATCGAAGCTTCGATAAACGACGTAGCGGATGAAAATGGTTGGGCATTTTTAGCAGATGTCGGAAACTTGATTATAAAAAAGCAGCCTGACTTTGATCCGCGAAACTTTGGCTTTTATAAGCTTACTCAGCTTATTAAGAAGCTAAAGCAATTCGAAATTGAAGAACGAGACTCAAATAACTTTAAAATAAAACATGTTTATGTCAGAAATAGAAATAAACTCGTAGAGTAGCATGTAAGTGGAAGGAACAGTAAGTTGGAAAATATAGACAAGCGTAATAGATTGGACGAAGAGGTTTTTAGCTATAAGCTCTCAAAGGATAACAAAGTATTTATATTTTGGCAGGGCAAGCAAGTGATGATACTTAGGGGAAAGGATAGCGAGAAATTTCTGTCGAGAATAGATGGTGCAGAGCACAAGGACGCACAGCTAATAATGGCTAAAGTAACAGGCAATTTTAAAAGGGGAAATGAGAGGAGATAAAGAGAGTGGAAAATAATAAAGAGCCTAGCGGAGAGGTTTTTATAAAGCTTGATGAGCTTAAGGCTTCATTAGACCCCAAAAAGGTCAAAAGCCTAAACATCCAGTTGTTTGAGAGAGCGATAAGAAGAGCAGTAGCTCTTCAAGAGGAATGCGATGCATGCAAAAACTTCTTACCCGGCGCTGCTGGAGTAATTGATGAAATGCTTACACAGGTTAAGGAAGATAAGGTTAAATATAAGGAGTATCAAATTTTCTATAAGCACCTTATTTCACATATGCAGCAAACCCATAAGCTGGTTTCTGAAGGAAGCTATTTGGGAATGTGGATCAGTTTGGGGCTTGCCATAGGATTGTCCTTTGGTACGATGATAAGCAATATCTCGCTTGGAATTCCTATCGGGCTTGTCATGGGTGTGGCCATTGGAACCTCTATGGACGCTGATGCAAAAAAGAAGGGAAGAATAATCTAAAATAGACCAGTATAGGCATAGTGATATGCTTATACTGGTCTTAGTTTTATACATATCTTCCATGCTGTGGTAGGGCAACACTATCAAAATTACCAGCCAAAACCTTAAGCTGTGCCTTCATTTCCTCACCTTCCATAGGTATTCCATGGCTTGAGATTATTAAAGAAGGGTTCAGCTGGCGTACGATTTCAATAGATTTTCGAGCAGAGTCCCAGTCGGTTGTAAAATAAGCCGGAGGTCCATGCAGCTCCTGATCCTTTGTAAGCACAGCAAGAGCGGATTCTTGCTTTACAGTTGTTACGGCGTCTCCTGCAATAAGCACCTTATCAGTTTCGCGGAGTAATGATATGTGACCAGGAGTATGCCCAGGTGTATGAAGCCATTTCCACCCATGCAAGCCTGGTATGCTTCCATCGGCCGGAAGAGCTTTGATACTACCACTGATATCTATCGGCTCCTTGGGAAACATAGGTGAAAGCTTGGCAACAAGGCCGCTATCTGTCTCGGGAGCTGCAGGGGGATACTCCTTCCTCCCGGTAAGGTACGGCATTTCATACTCGTGGGCATATACCGGGATATTCCAATTTGCCAGTATATCTTTTATTGCTCCTATATGATCGAAATGACCATGTGTCAAAATTATCGAAGAAGGCATACTTTCCTCTCCGAAGCGTTCTGCTGCGATGTTCAGTATTGCTTCTGAAGAATTAGCAGTACCTGCATCCACCAGCACCCATTGACCGGACTGTGCGCCGGGCTTTCCTATCATGAAAAGGTTTACTAGTGGGAACTGTACACATAATACATCTTGGGCAACCTCATAGCTGCTGACAGTAAGCTTGTTAAGTTCTTGGCGAAGTTTGCTTTTCATAGTTATGCCCATGCCCAGCAGTTCGCATAAAATCATATGACAGAAATTGCATGGGCTCGGTACCTCCTTTGTGGTTTATTATAATTTCTTTCAGCCTTTCCTCCAAATAAAAAATATCCATTTATGGAGAACATGTTAAAATATCTACATAGCAAGATTTAAAGTGTTCTCACAAATATAGTATTAATCTAATAAAGTAAAATATTCCTTATACTACAGAGGCTATTTGTATTATAATATATATATTGGCATAAACAGGAATTGCTATTTCTGTTGCGAAAAACACTAATGAACAAATTGGAGGTGCAGCTTGGATAACATAATTTTTTTAACAGAACCAAATGCTGAATATAGAGATGCATTTTATGAAATGGTTAAGGAATATGAAAACTCAGGAGAAGAATTTTATTTTAACTTCTATAAAAAAGGAATTGAAGATTTTGATGCATATCTGCAGAAGCAGGAAAACAATGCTTTAGGAGTAGATATACCGGAGGGTTGGGTTCCCTGCAGAACCTATTGGTTGGTAAACAACAAAAAGCGTTTATTGGGCGTAATAAGGGTAAGGACCTCTCTTGCAAGCGATTATGTAGCCAAATTCATTGGAAATATTGGCTATGATATTTCTCCATTATCAAGGGGCAATGGCTACGGAAAGGCAATACTGGCACTTGCAATAGAAAAGATAAAAGAGCTTAAGCTTGATTTGGAAAAGCTTCTTATAACCTGTGCAAGAGATAATGAAAGGTCAAAAAAGGTTATAGAAAGCAATGGAGGAGTTTTTGAGTCTGAAATATTTGATCCTGAAGAAGACGTATACCTTAGAAGATATTGGATAGAACTTAAGACGCCTTGCAATGGGAATTGACGTAATACATTTTCCAGTACCTTTTGCTATGTATATAACTAAGAAAGGATAGGGTGTGTTATATGAGTAGTGTTCATGAAACGGTAGCAGCTATGTGGAATAGCTATCTTGCTACGCTAAGTGAAGAGGAGCGTCAAAATATAAAGGACTATAGCTCATGGTATTTTTGCAGTGATGAAAAGTCGGCAAATGAGCTGGCAGAGCTGGTTTTAAGTGGAACTAAGAGAGCGACTGCGTCTTTACATGAGCTATATAAGCATGAAAATGAGCCCTTGCCGGCAGTAGGAAACCTAAGCATAGTTACAGACTGGAATGGCATAGCTAAATGTATAATAAAAACAACAAGTGTAGAAGTAGTACCCTTTGAGGATGTAACGGAAGAGTTTGCAAGAACTGAAGGCGAAGGTGACAAGTCACTGATCTACTGGCAGAAAGTTCATTGGAGTTTTTTTGGTGAGGAACGTCGAGCTATCGGAAAAGAGCCTACAGATGATATGCTTGTTGTATGTGAAGAATTCGAGGTAGTATTTAAGTAAATGAAGTCAAAAACAAAGGCAATACTCATGCTGATGCTTATTCTTTATTTATCATTTTTGCTATGGAGAATGCTGTTTTTTGCTTATGGTGATTATGTGCGAGGGGTAGAAGAAAGCTATAGATTTAACTTAATCCCTTTAAAGACAATAACAGTTTACGTATTGAGTAATGGAGCTATGGGCTTTAATGAGCTAGTGTACAATCTTTTGGGGAACATAGTAGTTTTTATCCCGATAGGCTTCATGATTAAAGCAGCCTTTCGCGAGCTAATTCTAAAAAAAGCACTCTTAGCATTCTTTGCTATAATACTCATGCTTGAAACATTGCAGCTTATATCAAAGAGAGGTGTTTTTGATGTGGATGATCTAATACTCAATCTTGTAGGCTGCACTATCGGATATTTTTTATTTTATATAATTAAAGCAATCAGAAACGAACCGGATTGGAGGGGTAAAAATGAAGCAGCGAATAACTGTAGACGAAATCCTTGAGCTTTCTCCGTCTCAAAGAGAAAGGCTCAACAGCATTTGGCTCCCTGAGGTGTATGACCTTGCAGTGGCTAATATATGTACGGATGCTGATAAGGAAACCTATGAGTTGATGGAATTTGTAATAGGAGAGATAATAGTTCAGCAATCCTATGGAAAGCATTTTTATAACTTAACCTTGAGGGATATTAGGGGGATGACAGCATCAAACCCAGCTTGCAATGAAGACGAAGAGGAAGAATCACAATGTGATGAGGACTTTGAAGAGTTTGAATTTGAGAATACTATTCCAGAGTATTTCAACAAGAGTGACTGCATCCCATTACTAAGCGTAGGGCAGATGATGAAGCTCTTAAAAGACCAGAGCTATGGAGATGGAAGCTTTTATGCAGATGTTGATTACAGACAAGGCAAATACGGCATAGGAAGAGACATAAGACAGTATGTCAGCTATGGTAATGACTTTGAAAAGTTAGAGCTGTGTGATGTGCTCTGGGAAGCACTAAAAGAGCTTCTTTAGATAAGGGAGAATTGAATGATTAAAAAACTGGATATAAGCAGACTTGAGCATGCAAATGAAGTGCTTCTGCTGCAAAGAGGAGCATATTTGCTAGAGGCGCGTCTTATAAACTACCATAGTATACCTCCGCTGCTTGAAACATTAGAAGAGCTTGTTAAGAGTAATGAGATTTTTTATGGCTACTTTGTAGAAGCAATTTTAGCTGGAATTATTTCCTTTAAGATTGAAGATAAGGTGCTTGACATATATAGAGTTGCAGTAAGTCCAAGCTATCTGAAGCGAGGAATAGCAACAAAGCTAATAACTTATATTGAAAACCTACACAAGGAAGCTGATAAGGTCATTGTATCTACAGGAGCGAAAAACACTCCGGCTGTTAAGCTGTATAGTAAGCTGGGCTATAAAGAAAAGGGAATAAATGTAGTACAAGGCGGACTGGAAATAATTAGCTTCGAAAAGATGATGACACATTTATAACATCCAAAAGCCTATGTACATAACGCTTAGGTTATGCTATTATTAGCTTTGTATTTTTGTTCATTTGGTGGTGATTATTATTTTAGTACATACCTTAAATTCCTTTGCCAAGGACGGCAAAGGAGGTAATCCTGCCGGGGTAGTTCTTGGGCAGAGTAAGCTTACTCTTCAAAGCATGCAAAGAACTGCCAGAGAGGTAGGGTTTTCTGAGACTGTGTTTATTCTTGAATCATCGAAGGCTGACTATAGAGCTAGATTTTTCACTCCTAATTCTGAGGTGGATTTGTGTGGACATGCAACTATAGCTGCATTTGCACTGATGTCAGAGCTAGGAGTTCTTGACAAGGGTAAATACAAGCTGGAAACTATGGCCGGGATTCTCGATGTTGAGATTGACAATGGACATAGAGTATTTATGAATCAGGCGTTACCGGAGTTTTTTGATATAGTGCCTATAGAAGAGGTGGCAGCTTGCTTTGGCGCATCAACTGATATGTTTGATGAAGCTCTTCCGGTTCAGGTGGTTTCAACAGGACTTAAGGATATGATGGTACCGGTTAAGAGTCTGAATACATTGCTTTCACTTAAGCCCAGCGAGGATAAAATAATTGAGCTAAGCAGTAGATACAATGTTGTTGGACTGCATGCATTTACAAAAGAGACACTGAGTAACTCAACGGCTCATTGCAGGAATTTTGCACCTCTTTATGCTATTCCTGAAGAAGCTGCAACCGGAACTTCAAATGCTGCTCTTGCCTGCTACCTATGGAGACACAGGCAAATTACACAGGACATGGCATATGGGCTGGTATTCGAGCAAGGCTATTGCATGGGAAACCCATCTGAAATAATAGCAAAACTGGAGATATCAGGAGATAGCGTGGCTGCAGTAAAGGTAGGGGGAAACGCCGTAGTTACAGGCAGACTGGAAATTTGTGATGGAGTATAGGGCTAGAGTCTATTAGTTTATAATAGGGCCTATTATTCCATAATAAAGGAGAAAAATTATGACTAAGCTAAGAAAAGAAATATTAGAGTGGGTAATAACCATAGTAGCTGCAGGGCTTATAGCTTTTGTAATAAATATGTTTGGCGGTCTTGTAATAGTTGAGGGTGAATCAATGAACCCGACACTAAATGACAGTGATATATTGATAAGGGCTACTTATAGATTCAGTGAGCCATCAAGGGGAGATATTGTTGCCTTTAAAACTGATATGCCGCATCCATGGAAGATATATAGGCTGTTGGGAGTAAAGAAAGCTCTGGTAAAGAGGATAATTGGAATCCCTGGTGATCACATAGTTGTTGCAAATGGGGAAGTATACAGAAATGATCAGAAGCTTGACGAGCCATTTATTAAAGATGGAATGACGGACGGAAACATTGATGTAGTAGTACCTGACGAAAGCTACTTTGTAATGGGCGACAACAGACTTAACAGTAATGACAGCAGAAGGGTTGCTATCGGTTGTATCAGCGAGAAGGATATAATAGGAAGGGTAAAGCTAAGGCTTTGGCCTTTTGGAGAATTTGGTTCAGTAAAGTAAAGCAAAAAAACACAGCAATTTATGTGATTGCTGTGTTTTTATTTAGTATTCTTATTTCTCTTGAAATAATCATCAATGATTTTTTCTGCCAGACGTTTATGAGTATAGGCCTTGATAGATAATAGCAGGACAGTCAGAAACATTTCTGTAAACTCCTGATCCTGTACCTCTGTGTTTTTGTTCTTATCTATAATTACATCGAGGGTTTTTTCAAAGCTGGATGCAAAGCTGTTGGTTTCTGTAGCCTTAATATCCAGAAAAATATTATATATTTCAGATAAAGACATAGAAGCTTTATCTGTAGATGTCTTTTTGAACAAAGGCAAAAAGAGATCGTGAATATCATTGATAGAAAGTACATGCTTTAAGTAATATATAATAATAAGATTCATCATGTGTTCTTTATCGTATTTTTTATTTTTAGAGGGCAATAATATTTTTGATTTCGTATAATTATTTATCATAGTCTTGGTTAACAGCTTATCTTCTGTATCGCGC
>CALJSV010000269.1 GCA_937976095.1 uncultured Clostridia bacterium
ACACTACCTCTGTGGATCAAATAATGACTCACCAGGCTCAACATGTAAACCCTTCTATTTTCCTTCCTAGAACAAATATCAATAATGAATATTATTGGGGTGAAAAAGGAGGGCAATCTTCTGAAAATGAGGTTCTACCCATGGAACAAGAACTATCAAATGATGTTAGCGAATATCTGTCCTATAACAATATGGCTGATAGTGAGAACTCTTTCACTGATTTTCAGAGCACTTCGGTGGATCAAGAGATGGAATATCAGGTATAGAGACTGCATTTACTGTTTGTAACTCAGTGCTGGTCAGCTCAGGCAATATGACTCTAAGAGAGCTATCGATGAAAATGAGCTACATGCCTGCGAAGCTTCTGGGGCTTAAGGCTGGTCGCATAGCAAAGGGCTATGCTGCTGATATAGCAGTTGTAAACTCACAAGCTAAGATAGTGATTGATAAAGAGTTGTTTTTATCAAAGGGAAGGAATACACCCTTTCATGGAAGCAGCTGCACTGGAGAAATATTATATACAATTTGCGGAGGTAAATTGGTATACAGCAACAAAAGCATTAATAATGAGGAGGTAAAATAATGATAATAGATAAGTTAATTGAAAACGTAGTAAGGTCTAAAAACCATTCAGTGATAGGATTAGACCCGCGATTGGAATACATACCTCAGTATATCAAAGAAGAGGAGCTTGGCAGCACTGATGGATATGCAAAAGGAGTGGCAAATTCGTTTTTGAGATTTAACAAGGAGTTAATTGACAGCCTCTATGACATAGTTCCTGCAGTAAAGCCTCAGATTGCTTTCTATGAACAATATGGACCGGAGGGCTTAAGATGCTTTACTGAAACCTGTAGCTATGCAAGATCTAAGGGTCTCATAGTTATAGGCGATGTAAAGAGAGGAGATATAGGCTCTACTGCAGAGGGTTATTCGGATTTTTTTCTAGGAGCTAAGGAATACTCGGCAGCTACTGATTTGATAACAATAAACCCATACCTTGGTACGGATTCTATAGCCCCTTTTATTAAAGATTGTGCTCAAAACAATAAGGGGATTTTTGTGCTTGTGAAAACATCAAACAAGTCCTCCATAGATATTCAGGATCTGATGGCTGATGGAAAAAAGATATATGAGCATGTAGCTGATTTAGTTGTAGAGCTGGGAAGGGCTCATGTTGGCAACTCTGGATACAGCTTTGTTGGTGCTGTAGTTGGAGCAACCTTCAAGCAGGATGCAGAGAAGCTGAGAAGGCAGATGAAGCAAAGCTATTTTCTTGTACCGGGCTATGGAGCGCAGGGGGGGACAGCTCAAGATGCGGCTGCATGCTTTAATAAGGACGGGCTTGGAGCGATTGTTAATTCATCACGGGGAATAATAGCTGCATACCAAAGCAGTGAGTTTAAGGATAGGTTTAACGAAGGACAGTTTGCAGAGGCAGCAAGAGAGGCAGCTATAAAAATGAGGGACGATATTAATCAAGAACTGCAAAAACAAAGAAAAATTGCTTGGTAATGGGGGTATTAGTATAATGAATTGTCAAAAATCTATAGTAATATCAAACAAAGAAATTTGCTCTGGAGTTTTTGAAATGGTTATAGAAGATAAGTGCATTGCAGAGAAAGCAGCTGCAGGACAATTTTTACATCTAAAGCCGGTTGAATCCAATGAGGTACTTTTGCGAAGACCTATAAGCATACACAGGCTTGACAGAGAAAAAGCTTTAATTACACTGCTTTATCAGCTTAAGGGAAAGGGAACCGTTGGGTTAAGCAAGATAGCAGTAAATGAATATATTGATATTATAGGACCTATTGGTAAGGGCTTTCCTATAGAATCAGAAAAACGCTGTGCTATTGTAGGAGGAGGAATTGGTATTGCGCCACTTATGCAGCTGACAGCTGACCTGAAAGCCTTTGGAAAGCCTATTAGCTGTGATGCCTATTTAGGATTTAGATCAGATGTTTACAAGCTGGAGGAATTCAGTATGCTTTGCGATAAAACACATGTTGCAACTGAAGATGGAAGCTTCGGTGAAAAGGGTTATATAACAGATATATTTGCTGGAAATTTGCATAAATATGATGTAATATATACATGCGGACCAAAAATAATGATGAGCAAGATTAAGGAGCTGTGTAGCACAAAAAAACTAAAATGTTATGTATCCTTGGAGGAAAAAATGGGCTGTGGTGTTGGTGCCTGCTTGGTATGTGTATGTAAGACAAAAGCAGGAGATGGCGACAGCTGGCATCACAGTAAGGTATGCTGTGATGGGCCTGTATTTGACGCTGAGGAGGTGCTACTTAATGATTAATACTTCTACTAATCTTGCAGGAATCAAGATGAAGAGTCCTGTAATAACAGCGTCAGGTACCTTTGGCTTTGGAAGGGAGTATGGAAGCTTTTATGATTTAAGCCTCTTAGGTGGAATAACCGTAAAAGGTCTTACCTTAAAGCCAAGAGAGGGAAATAAAGCACCGAGAATAGCAGAAGCATCTGCCAGTATACTCAACAGCGTGGGACTTCAAAATCCCGGAATAGAAGTTTTTCTTGACGAAGAGCTGCCCTTTTTAAGACAATATGACACTGCTGTTATTGCAAATATTGCCGGAAATACAATTGATGAGTACTGCGAGATGGCTGAAAGGCTGGGTAGCAGTGTGGATGGCATTGAATTGAATATCTCCTGTCCTAATGTAAAAGAGGGGGGAGTAGCTTTTGGTACTAAGAGTCAATCAGTTTATGAGATTACCAAAAGTGTTAAGAGACACAGCTGTGTTCCGCTTATTGTAAAGCTTTCGCCAAATGTAACTGATATTACTGAGATTGCTGCTGCGGCACAAGAGGCAGGAGCTGATGCACTATCTTTAATAAATACGCTCTTGGGTATGGCTATTGATGTACACACGCAAAGACCAATGCTTGCAAATAATGTAGGTGGTCTTTCTGGACCAGCAGTAAAGCCCGTAGCCCTTCGTATGGTTTGGCAGGTTTGCGGCGCTGTGAAGATACCGGTAATCGGAATGGGTGGAATAAGTACTTGGGAGGATGCAGTTGAGTTTATTTTGGCAGGAGCAAGCAGTATAGCGGTTGGTACTGCAAGCTTTATAGATCCGTTTGCTCCTGTAAGGATAACAGAGGGAATAGTACAATATATGGAGAAATACGGCTATAGTTGTATTGATGATTTTAGAGGCAAATTAAAGGTGTTTTGAGGAGGAGTAGTGTGAAAAGATTCACTTACCACATCTTCGAGCAGACTGGAGGTTTATATGCAGACTAGGGATAGGGTTCAGGAAATATTGGAACGAACAGGAGTACTGCAGCATGGGCACTTTGTGCTAAGCTCAGGGAAGCATAGCAACAAATATATGCAGTGTGCTAAAATATTTCAGCATCCGGAATGCAGTGTTGAAATATCCAAGGCATTAGCAGAAAAGTTTGAAGGATATGATGTTGATATAGTAATTGGACCTGCAGTAGGAGGCATAATACTAGCATATGAGGTAGGAAGACACATGGAAGTAAAGGCTATTTATGCAGAACGTGAAAATGGTACGATGTCATTAAGACGAGGCTTCGAAATAGCAAGACGTTCTAAGGTTTTAGTAGTAGAGGATGTTATCTCAACAGGCAGATCAGTAAAAGAGGTAATTGACCTGGTCAGATCAAAGGGTGCAGAGGTTGTTGGAGTAGGCAGTGTGGTAGACAGAAGCGCTGGAAAGGTGCTTTTTGATATTCCTTACAAAAGCGTGATTAAGGTGGATGTAGAAACATATGAGCCTAGCTGCTGTCCGCTGTGCGAGGAGGGCTCTATACCATTAAAGCCCGGAGGAAGAGATTTGTAGAAATTTATAAGTATAGCACATTTCGAAGTGTGCTATACTTTTTTGCTCTAAATCTACAATTATTTTGTAATATATATTGAAATAATTGAATAAATTATGTATTATAATTATATAAATTGTATATTTATTGATTTTAAGATGTTAGCATGCGAAAAGTTTAGAATTTGTTTTATTGGTGATAATATAACTTGTTAAACACAATTTCTAAAAGTGATATTGACATATCAATTTTCGTGTGGTAACATTTATTTTAATTTTTATTTTTCTGAATTTTGCCAATAAACTAATTATTTTGTTTTGGTTTCCTGTTATTAATTGATACTTTACGTTATTAAGTGTTCAGCATTTATAGAATGTATCTATGCTGGCATTTAAATATAAAAAATGAAGAGGAGGAAAAACAATGGAAAACAACAAACTACAAAGAGATAGCTTTGGTAGCAAATTTGGTATCATAGCAGCAGCAGCAGGTTCAGCTATCGGATTAGGAAACATATGGAAGTTTCCTTACATTACAGGAGTATACGGTGGCTCAGCATTTATTATAGTTTATTTACTCTGTATTGCTGGAATAGGTTTGCCAATAATGCTATCTGAATTCCTAATTGGTAGACGTGCGCAAGCAAATGCAGTAGGTGCTTTTAAAAAGCAAGCTCCTGGAACACCATGGTTCTTAACAGGTACACTTGGATTAGCAGCAGCTGTAATCATTCTTTCATTCTACGGCGTAGTTGCTGGCTGGACACTAGACTATGTATTCAGAGCAATTACAAATCAATTTGCAAATATGGCACCAGCACAGCTGGGAGATATGTTTGGCGGCTTTATTACAAGCCCTGTTAGACCTATAGTATGGCAGGTAGTATTTATGCTACTTACTTTAGGTGTTGTACTTGGCGGCGTTAAAGATGGTATCGAAAAGTATTCAAAAATATTGATGCCTTTCCTACTTGGTATTATTGTAATTCTTAATATCAGAGCTTTAACACTTCCAGGAGCTTCTGAAGGTATAAGCTTCTTATTTAAGCCTGATTTCAGCAAGCTTTCTGCAGCAGCAGTATTATCAGCACTTGGTCATGCGTTTTTCTCATTATCATTAGGTATGGGTACAATGATTACTTATGGTTCATACATAAGCAAGAAGGAAAACCTCGGAAAGACAGCACTTCAAGTTACTATAGCTGATACAGTTATAGCACTACTAGCTGGTCTTGCGATATTCCCAGCAGTTTTTGCATTCGGCATTGAGCCAAGTGCAGGCCCTGGTCTTGTTTTCATAACATTACCTAACGTATTCAATCAAATGCCTGGCGGTTATATATTCTCTATATTGTTCTTCGTTCTCTTAGCGGTTGCAGCGTTAACTTCTTCAGTATCTATACTTGAGGTTGTTGTTGCATACTTTGCAGAGGAGAAGGGTGTATCAAGAAAGGCAGCTGCGATATGGTCAACTGTTGCAATTACCATATTGGGCGCATTTGAGTCCTTAACAAACGGTACTGTAAACTTCAAGCTTCCATTCTTAAAGTCCGGTGAGATACTTTCACTTGGATTCTTTGACTGGATGATTGAGCTTTCAGACATGATGCTTCCACTTGGCGGATTATTCATAGCTCTCTTCGTAGGCTATAAGATGCTTAGAAAAGATGTTGAAGATGAAGTTACAAATAGTGGAGCTTTCAAGGTTGGATATGTTAGTGCTTTCTTATTTGCAGTTAAGGTAATAGCTCCAATACTTATAGCTATAGTATTCTTTAACAACCTATTCGGTTTCCTTAAATAAGTAAAAAAGGAACAGCTGATTCTTATGAATCAGCTGTTCTTTTTTAATGCTTTAATTAGCTTTTCGTTTGGATCAATAAATATAGTGCGATAACCCTCATATATTACCATGCCTGGCTTAGCTCCGCTGGGTTTTTTTACATTTCTCTTTGGAGTATAGTCGACTGGCACCTTTGTTGAAAGCTTTGCTTTACTATAGTAGGCTGCAAGAGTAGCAGCTTCTACAAGGGTTTCATCATCCAAAGGCTTTCCGTCCAGCTTGACAATTACATGAGAACCGGGAATGTCTTTTGTGTGAAGCCAAATGTCACTAACAACAGCAAGCTTTAAAGTTAGATAGTCATTTTGCATATTGTTTTTTCCTACATATATATCGATGCCTGCTGAGGACGTAAAGTGCATCGGCTTTGACAGCTTTGTCTGCTTAGCTTTGATAGCCTTTCTAGTGCTTATATATCCCTGCTCAGCTAGCTCGTTTCTTATTTCGTTTATTTCCAGCTCTTCAGTACATTTATCAAGATTATCAAGCTGTGCTTCAAGATATTTTATTTCTTCGTTTGCATCCTTGAACTGCTGATCTATCAGCTTTAAGGCTGTCTTAGACTTGCCATATTGCTTGAAGTATCTTTGTGCGTTAGCTGCAGGAGACAGTTGAATATCAAGGGGGATTTCAATGCTTTCACATTCAGGACTATAATAGTTCATTACGGCAATAGCTTGCTGGCCCTTGCTGATACTATGAATATTGGCAGTAATCAGCTCACCATATATCTTAAATATGTCTGAATTCTGAGCTTGTGTTAAATCATCCTGCAGCTTTTCCAGCTTTTTGTAACTTCTATCCAATCTGCTGGAGATAATACGTTGGATGTCTCCATACCTTTGCTTCAAGCGATCCTTAAGATCCTTCTCGCCATAAAAAGCTTCTACGGCTGTACTGATGCTATTAAAATATCTTTTAGCATAACCGTTATAGGCTGTAAGATCAAAGCAGGAAAAGTCAATAGGAGCATCATTTTCAAGAATCATATTAGGTACATATTCATCATTTTTTGCCTGGTTAATGAGCCTTTCACAGGAGCTGTAAAGGCTGCTAAGCTTACTGAAGTCTATTTTTGTGAGATCTGTGTCAAGATCTATGCCTGAGTTGTAGCAGACCTCCCTTGATATAATAGGACTGATACCGTTATATCTGTTCATAAAGTACTTTTCAGCCTTCATGCTTCCATTAAGATTTGATATATCCTTAATAAAGCTGTCAGCGTCAAGAAGAAGTGGGTTAGCCTTTGGAACCTCCTGCTTTCCTCCAGAGGGAGGGTAGACATAGGTTCTGCCTGGCAATATCTCACGAACGCTGCTGATTTCAAAGCTCACTCGCTTTATGCAGTCTATTATTTTATTATTTTCCTTATCAATAAAGATAATATTGCTGTGCCTTCCCATTATTTCAATTACAAGTGTCTTTGTATTGCTATAACCAAGTTCGTCAATGCAGTCAAAGGTTATCTCTACAATTCTTTCATAATCAGGCTGCTTGATACTGGAAATTCTGCTTCCGGTTAGATGCTTTCTAAGCAGCATACAGAAGGAGGGGGCAACCATAGGGTTTTGCTTGCTTAGCTCTGTAAGATGTATACGCGGGTACATAGGACTGGAGCTTAAGAGCAGCTTATAGTTCTCTTTATTGCTTCTAACAGCAATAATCAGCTCATCCTTTTCGGGCTGATATATTTTTTCTATCCTTCCGTTCATAAGTTTATTGTTAAGCTCACTTACAACAGAGTGAACAACTGATCCATCAAAGGGCATAAATGACACCTCCATTTAATGTCGGATAAAAAATTTAGTATAGATTCTCCAATTTCACCTAAATAGTATATCATTATTATTGATTAAATACCATGATTTATCATGCCTGTTGCATACACATCGTTATTAAGCGAAATACTTAGATAATTAAAGCAAATTGAAGCAATAACTAATAAACAAAGATAATTAGCATTGAACTACTAAACCTTGACTTCTGCAGTAAAACAGATGAAAAAGTAGACACAACCCTTCCATGGGAAGCACGACTATACTTTCCCAGACTAGTAATTAAATCTTGTGCCTTTACTAGGTATGATTTTAAACCTACTGGTGTTTTTATTTATACATATAAATTGGCATTAATATGCTAGAATAGAGATATGTCGGTTAATTTATAAAGCAGTAAGTGCTATCTATTAGCAAATCATAAGGAGAAGAAATGAAAAATAATTGGATAGATAAGTGGAGAGAGGATATAGAGCAGTTAGAACTAGAATTGCCAAAGCAGCATAAGCATCTGTTCTTTCATATTAAGAAAAAGGATTTTTATAAACAAATAAAGGCTTTAAAAAATAACCTAAAAGGCTATGATAATTATATGATTGTTGCAGGTATTGCTTCAATAGTGGCTTCAGCTAGAGATGCGCATACTACAGTCACCATGGCTATAAATAGGTTTATGCCCTTTGAGTTTTATTGGTTTAAGGAAGGGATATTTATAGTTGCTTCAATTTGCGAGCATGCATACGCTCAGAATTGTAGAGTTACACACTTTAATGGTATTTCAATAAATGAAGTGATAGATAAGGTAGAGCGTATTGTTTCTCATGAGAACGATTCCTTCCTAAAAGCACAGCTTCCTAAGTATCTTCCAGCCATTGAGGTACTTTATGGGCTTGAAATAGCTGATGGTTTTGAACATGTGGAGCTTACACTTGAGAAGCAAAACGGTGAAGCCTTTTTATTAGCTGTAGAAACCTACGATTATAGTGAAGTTAAAGGAAGAATAATCGAAAATGATGGTGTAAGTGAGGAATGTCTCCCTTTATACAGAAGGAATAAGGATAAAAGGTACTGGAGCTTTTTTATTGAAGAACAGAAGACCTTATATTTTAACTATAATAGCTGTAGGAATATGCAGGATATTTCTGTCGAAGCGTTTTGTACAGAATTGATGAGTCGTATTGAGTCAGAGGATGTAAAAAAACTAGTAATAGACCTAAGAAATAACCTTGGAGGGAATTCAACTCTGTTAGATCCATTTATTAAAGAGCTAAGTAAATGTATGAAGCTGAACAAAGAAGGAGGGATATTTGTAATATTGGGAAGAGAAACCTTTTCATCGGCCCTCCTAAATGCCTATTCTCTAAAAAAGAAGACAAAGGCGATATTTGTTGGTGAAGCTTCAGGTGGAAAGCCTAATTGCTATGGAGAGGTTCAGCATTTCAATCTAAAAAACTCAATGCTAAAAGTCAGTTACTCTACTAAGTATTATGATATTATTGAGGATGATCAACTACTATCCTTCTTTCCTGATATTAACATCGAAATATCTATTAAGCATTATATTAATAGAGTGGATCCTTGCATGGAGTATATTTTAAAAGCTTGAGGATTGGATAAATACAGTTTAATCCATATCTTGACTTCTGCAGTGACAACAAAAATACCCCAAACCACCAGTAAGATCATTGGGTTTGAGTTACATCTATTCAAAAGTTGATGCATAAGGTAGCGAAATACTTAGATAATTAAAGCAAATTGGAGGAATAACTAATAAACAAAAATAATTTGCATTGAACTATTAAATATGTTAAGTTATCTTATATATAGTGGCAAGCTATGAATTCCCTCGGTTTTTAAGTGCTAAAACCCGCATAGGAAGGGAGGAAGCTTATTTGTTCAGCTTTTACAAATATCACGGTTTGGGCAATGATTTTATAATTATTGACAACAGAAAAAGCAACATAAAGCTTAGCTTTAATAGTATAGTAAAAATGTGCAGTAGGAACTTTGGAATAGGTGCTGATGGTATTGTATTGGTGGAAGAAAGCATAACTGCGGACATTAAGATGACAATTTATAATTCTGATGGAAGTAAGCCGAATATGTGCGGCAATGCATTAAGATGCTTTGGAAAGTTTGTCTATGATAGAGCTATTATAAGAAACCAGGTTTTAATGGTGGAAACACCTGCAGGTATAATGAGACTGGAGCTTAAGGTTAAAAGCAATGTTGTGGAAGCAGTACGGGTTAATATGGGAAGGCCGGTTTTTGACTACAAAGCTATACCATGTACAGTTGAGAAGACGCCGATAATGGGACACGATATACAAATAGCCGGAGAAAGCTATAGTATTACAAGTCTCTTAATGGGAGTTCCACATACGGTTGTATTCGTGAATGAGCTAAATGACAATATGGTTATGGAAAAGGGCAAGTTAATTGAGAGCAACAGCTTATTCCCGCAGAAAACTAATGTAAACTTTGTTAAAGTAATGAGCAGGGATGAAATACTCTTAAGAACCTGGGAACGGGGAGCAGGCTACACATTTGCATGCGGAACAGGTGCATGTGCAAGTGTAGTAGCGGGTATCATAAACAATATACTGGATGGAAAAGTACTGGTTCATACCAGGGGGGGAGATCTTACCATAGAATGGAAGAACAAGAAGGATGTTTTTATGGAGGGTCCGGCTGAAGAGGTTTTTATTGGCAGTTATGCAGGCTATGAAATAAATAGCTTATAAAGCTGCTGTTTTAGTTTTAACTTTTGTACGGAAGGATGATGGTAATGATCAAAAGCATGACCGGATTTGGCAGAGGGGAGCATGTTCAGGATAATGTAACCTTTACAGTAGATGTCAGAACCGTAAATCATAGATATAGTGATATATCTATAAGAATACCCAGAATAATATCGACTCTTGAGGAGAAGGTCAGGGAGTACGTCAACAGCAGAGTCAGCAGAGGAAAGATCGACATATATGTAAACTACAGCTCCTTTAGTCAGGATGCTAAGGTTATGGTTGACAACAACCTTGCTGCAGCCTATGTTGAATCTCTAACCTCACTTAAAAACCAGTTTGGTCTTAGAGATGACATAAGCCTATCTGTGCTTACACGCTTTCAGGATATCCTAAAGCTTGAGACTGCAGAGCTTGATATGGACTATATATGGTCTTTGCTTAGAGTTGCCCTTGGTAATGCCTTTGATGCATTAATAGAAATGAGAAAAAGAGAAGGTGCAAGGCTTCAAGAGGATCTAGTAGGAAAGCTTGATAATATTTCTGAGAAGGTGCAATATATTAAGGAAAAATCATCACTCCTTGTTGATGAGTATAAGGCGAAGCTGTATGATAGGATAAAGGAACTGACTAAGGATATACAGCTTGACGAAAACCGACTGCTTACAGAGGTTGCAATTTTTGCTGATAAATCCAGCATAGATGAAGAAATAGTCAGGCTTGGAAGCCATGTGAAGGAGTTTAAAAAGGCACTTTCAATGGAAGGCTCCATAGGAAAGAAGCTTGATTTTATACTTCAGGAAATGAACAGAGAGGTAAATACTATAGGCTCAAAGGTTTCTGATATTACTATTACTAACTATGTAATAGATATGAAAACAGAGGTTGAAAAAATCAGAGAACAGGTTCAAAATATAGAGTAGTACACTAACCGGAAGTCATTTATTTTACATAAGTAATAAAAAATTGGGAGGTATACATATGAGTATTAAACTAATAAACATAGGATTTGGGAATATCGTTTCTGCAAACAGATTGGTGGCGATAGTAAGCCCTGAATCAGCTCCAATAAAAAGAATTATCCAGGAAGCAAGGGACAGAGGCATGCTGATTGATGCTACCTATGGAAGAAGAACCAGAGCAGTTATAATTACTGATAGCGACCACATAATACTATCTGCTGTTCAACCTGAAACTGTAGCACACAGACTTACCGATAACAAGGAAGCTGTTGCTGATGACTCTGTAGAAGATTAGATTGGAGGGGTCTATGAATAAAAAAGGACTTCTCATTGTAATATCTGGCCCGTCAGGCGCGGGGAAGGGTACTATTTGCAAAGAACTCATTTATCAGCAAGTACCAAATCTTGAGCTTTCTGTATCGGCTACTACAAGAAACCCAAGACCGGGCGAAATAGAAGGCAAGAGCTACTTTTTTAAGCCTAAGGAACAGTTTGTTGAAATGGTTAATAATAATGAATTTATTGAATATGCTACAGTATATGATAATTATTATGGAACACCGAGAAAGTACGTTGTCGATAAGCTGGAAGAAGGCAAGGATGTAATCCTAGAAATAGATGTTCAAGGCGCAATGAAGGTAAAAAAGAATACTGAAGGTGCGGTTTTTGTATTTATTTTACCGCCATCTATGGAAGAACTAAAAAATAGAATTACCTCTAGGGGTACAGAGACACTGCAGGATATTGACAAAAGAATGCATAAGGCTTATGATGAAGTATGCTGCGCAAATAACTATGATTATGTAGTTGTTAACGATGATGTAAAGTCAGCAGCGGAGAAGATCAAATGCATATTAATGGCAGAAAAATGCAGAGTAAACAGAGCTCAAATAGATTTTAATAGCTTTAAGGAGGTATAGCATGATATATCCAACTCTTACAACCCTGCTGGAAAAGGTAGACAGCAAATATACTTTGGTAGTTGCTGTTGCAAAGAGAGCCAGACAGCTGGTAGACGGGGCACAAAGGAATGTGAAGGTAAGTTCAAACAAGCCAGTTACTATTGCTGTCCATGAAATAGCTGAGGATAAGGTAGGCTATGAAAGACATATTGTAGTAAAGCCTGCTGGTGAAGAAAATGTTAAGGACCTGTAAGCCTGAGAGTATAAACCTATCAGGAAAAAATATTGTACTTGGAGTTAGCGGTGGAATTGCTGCTTATAAGGCATGTGAGCTGACCAGCAGATTAAAAAAGCTTAATGCCAACATTGATGTAATAATGACAAGGTCAGCAGCTGAATTTGTAGCACCGCTGACCTTTCAGTCATTGTCGCTAAATCAGGTAGTTACTGATATGTTTGATGCACCAAAGTATTGGGAGGTTGAGCATATTTCCCTTGCTAAAAAAGCAGATGTTTTTGTAATTGCACCTGCTACTGCAAACATTATAGGAAAGCTTGCAAACGGCATAGCTGATGATATGCTGAGTACTACGGCAATGGCTACTAAAGCGCAAGTTGTAATAGTGCCAGCTATGAATGTAAATATGTATGAAAATCCTGTGGTGCAGAAAAATATAGAAGCATTAAAGGAGCTTGGCTACATTATTATTGATCCTGATGAGGGCAGGCTTGCCTGCGGAGATATCGGAAAGGGGAAAATGGCTGAGCCGGCTGAAATAGTTGAGAAGCTTGTAGAGGTATTGATGCCTAAAAGAGACCTAGAGGGCAAAACAGTAATAGTGACTGCAGGACCTACAAGAGAGGCTATAGATCCTGTTAGATATATCTCAAATCATTCCTCAGGCAAAATGGGATATGCTATAGCTGATAAGGCAGCCAAAAGGGGTGCCAGGGTATTGCTTGTTTCCGGGCCAACTAACCTGGCGACACCTACCGGTGTAGAGAGGATTGATATTGAGTCTACAGCTGATATGCTTTCAAAGGTTCTTATGCATTTTCAAAATGCAGATATTATAATCAAAAGTGCTGCTCCTGCTGATTATACAGTTGAAGAGTATTCTTCACAGAAGATTAAAAAGTCTTCAGATGAACTTACTCTAAAGCTTAAGAAAAATCCTGATATAGCTTATGAGTTAGGAAAAATCAAGGGCCATAGGATATTAGTAGGCTTTGCGGCGGAGACCAATGACCTTATCGAAAATGCAAAGACTAAAGTAAACAAAAAGAATTTTGACTTTATAGTCGCCAACGATGTTACTGCTGAAGGGGCGGGCTTTGGAACGGACACAAATGTTGTTAAGCTAATTGATAAAGATGGTGAAGTCGTAGACGTTCCAAAGATGCAAAAAACCGAACTGGCGGATGTTATATTAGATAAGGTAAGTGAAATAATCAGCAAGCGTGCCTGAAGGGTGCGCTTGTTTCTTTTGAATTGATTGCTTTTATGCTATAATTTGTATAAAGCATAAATAATTGGTCACGGGATGAGGGGATAAGCTTGAGCACTCAGATATATGCAGAAATAGTCGTTGATAATAAATGCAGGGAAACAGATAGGATATATACATATATAATACCGGAAGAGTTTTCTCAGGTAATAAAGCTAGGCTGCAGAGTCCTTGTACCCTTTGGAATAAGCAATAAAAAAACAGAAGCTTATGTAATTGGATTTAAGGACTATACAGATGTAAGCCATAATCGTTTAAAGCGAATATTGAAAATTATTGATAATGAGCCTGTACTTTCAAAGCAGCTGATTGAGCTGGCTAAGTGGATAAAGGATACATATTTATGCTACTATATAGAAGCCATACAGACAATAGTACCGGCAACTGTAAGGATAAAAAGCAGTTATACAATAGAGCTAAATTTAGAAGTAAATGCTGAAGTGCTATTGGGAGGCTATACCTCTGAAAAAGCTCTTCAGATACTGGAATATCTTGAGCTAAACAATGGAGTCGTACCACTTGAGGAATTAAGGTCCTACTTTAGTGATATCAAGCTTGATTATTATCTTAAAAAGCTTTTAGAACTGAATATTATAATTAAAAGCCAAGCCATAAAGCAAAAGACAAATAAAAAGCTGCAGAAGCTTTTATATGCAGTAGATGCTTCAGTACCGGAGCTGCCTAAAAATGCACAAAAGCAAAAGGAGCTTTATGACTATATATATAGCAAGCCTGGGACATGTCTTGAGGACTTAAGAATTGTGTTTAAGAATGCAGATGCTTCCTTAAAGGCACTTCTTAATAAGGGGTTAATAAGATATGAGGAACACGAAGCCTATAGGTATAGCTTTGCTGGAGCTACTGACAATAGGAGGCATGAGCTTACTGAGCTTCAAAGCACAGCATTAGAAGAGATTAAGGCTCATTTCACTTCTTGCAGAAATGTTCTTCTGCATGGGGTCACAGGCAGCGGTAAGACTGAAATCTATCTTGAATTGATAGAAGAAAGTCTTAAAGAAGGCAAGGATGCCATAGTACTTGTACCTGAGATAGCTTTGACTCCCCAGATGATAAGCAGGTTCAGAGGAAGATTTGGGGATTGTATTGCTGTATTGCACAGCAATTTGTCTGAAGGGGAGAAGTACGATGAGTGGAGAAAGATTAGGTCTGGGCTTGTTAAACTGGTTGTTGGCGCAAGATCAGCAATTTTTGCGCCCTTTAAAAACCTAGGAATAATAATAATAGATGAAGAGCACGAAGGTACATACAAATCAGATATTAAGCCTAAATATTTAACCAGAGAGGTAGCTGACAAGAGATGTCAGCTTGAGGGTGCAAGGTTGGTATTAGGCTCGGCTACACCTTCCATTGAGACCTACTACAAAGCTCAAAATGGAGAATATGGTCTTGTTAAGCTTTTAGAGAGAGTTATGAATAGACCAATGCCGATGGTAGAAGTAATTGACATGCGGGAAGAGCTTAAAAACGGCAATAAAACAATATTCAGTGAAAGAATGACAGAGGAAATACTGCATACACTAAATAATGAAAACCAACTGATACTATTTCTAAACAGAAGAGGACACTCAACCTTTGTATCATGCCGACAATGCGGTCTTGTTATGAAATGTCCCAGCTGCAGTATTTCACTTACATATCACATGCATAATGAAAGACTTACGTGCCACTACTGCGGCTTTGAAAGGACAAATCCCAAGACCTGTCCAAAATGCAGCAGTGTAAATATAAGATACTTTGGGGTTGGAACACAAAAGCTTGAAAAGGAATTTCAGACAAGATTTAATATTTCAAATACCCTAAGAATGGATGCTGATACTACCAGTAAGAAATCCTCTCATGAAAAGATATTGGATAAGTTTAGAAACAAGGAGTCTAACGTGCTTCTTGGGACTCAGATGATTTCTAAGGGCTTGGACTTTCATGATGTAACACTTGTGGGAGTAATAACTGCAGATACCAGCATGAACCTGCCGGACTTTAGAGCTGCCGAAAGAACCTTTCAGATGATAGCACAGGTTGCAGGCAGGTCAGGGCGCGGAGAAAAGCTGGGAACAGTTATTGTACAGACTTATTCACCAGACCACTATAGTATAAAATATGCAAAGGATCATGATTATGAGGGCTTTTATGAGCAAGAGATAATGCTTCGCAGAGAGCTGTCCTACCCTCCCTTCTCAAGCATGTCCAGTATAGTACTAAGTGGAATAGACAAGGAAAAGGTAAGGAAGGCAGCAATGCTTCTGGGTGAATTCATAGAAAGATCAAACCAAAGGGAAATGCTGGAGGTCCTTGGGCCAGCAGCAGCACCTCTGGCAAAAATAAAGAATAGACACAGATGGCAAATCATTATAAAAAGTAAGGAACAAGCCCCTATCAAAAAGCTATTATATGATATAATTAATTCCAATGAAGTTAGCTTTGGGGATGTTAGTTTAAATATAGATATGAATCCATATAGTATGTTGTAAAGAGGAGGATAAAAATGGCAATTAGAATAATAAGAAAAGATGATGATGAAATCTTAAGAAAGGTTTCTAAAAAGGTAGAGGTTATAGATGATAGAATTCTAACTCTTTTAGATGATATGAAGGATACACTTTATGATGCCCAGGGTGTTGGGCTTGCTGCGCCGCAGATAGGAGTGCTTCGCAGGGTTGTAGTGGTTGATATTGGAGAAGGTATTATAGAGCTCATCAATCCGGTTATCGTATATGAAAACGGTGAACAGGTTGATGAGGAAGGCTGCTTAAGCTTGCCAGGAAGAAGCGGAATAGTAAAAAGACCTGAAAAGGTAATAGTAAGAGCTATGGACAGAGAAGGAAAGACTTTTGAAATGTCAGGTACAGAGCTTTTGGCAAGAGCGTTTTGCCATGAGGTGGATCACCTTAATGGAGTACTATACACAGATAAGATGATAAGAGATACTACCGACTCAAGCGAGGAATAGCTGCAGTCTTATGAAAGGATGATGTATGTGACTCAAATGAAGATTGTATATATGGGAACTCCTGATTTTGCAGTTCCTTGTTTAGATATACTTGTTAAGAACAGCTTTGATGTATGTGCAGTGGTAACACAGCCAGACAGAGAGAAGGGAAGAGGAAAAAAGCTGGCGGCTCCTCCTGTTAAGCAGCTTGCTGAAAGCCTCGGGATACCGATTTATCAGCCAGAGAGGGTGAAGACTCCTGAGTTTACTGAGGTTTTAAGACAAATAAACCCTGACCTTATAATAGTAGTTGCCTTTGGACAGATATTGCCCAAGGCGGTATTAGAAATACCAAGGCTTGGCTGTGTAAATGTTCATGCTTCACTGCTTCCAAAGTACAGAGGAGCTGCACCAATAAACTGGTGTATAATCAATGGCGAAAAGGTAACAGGAGTTACTACGATGTATATGGATGTAGGTCTTGATACCGGTGATATGATATTAAAAAAGGAAATGCCTATAGGAGAGGAAGAGACCTTCCTTGGACTTTATGAAAAGCTTTCTAAAATGGGAGCTGAAATACTTCTGGAAACAGTCGGAATGATACAAAGTGGAACAGCTCCGAGAGAAAAGCAGGAGGACAGCCTATCAAGCTACGCACCTATAATGACAAAGGCTCTAGGGCATATTGACTGGTCTAAGGATGCTTGGGCTATAAGGAACCTTATTAGAGGTACTCAGCCTTGGCCAAGTGCTTATACCAGTTATAAGGGTACGAATTTTAAGGTTTTCGAGTGTGAAGCTGAAAGCTTAGATAAGGTTAATGAAAGCTTTGGCTGCATAGAGGAAATACAAAAGGACGGATTAGTAGTTTCTTGTGGCAGAGGTTTTCTTAAGGTTAAGGAGCTGCAGTTTGAAAATGAAAAAAGAATGAGTGTTGAAGCTTACCTAAGAGGGCATAATATTGAAATAAATACACAATTGGTTTAGTAGGAGGATATTTATGGGCTATGGTTTATTTTACGACTCAACAATGCTGCTGCTTATTCCAGCAATGATATTTGCATTTTATGCTCAGGGAAAAATCAATACAACCTTTAATAAATATCTGCAGGTCCCTAACAGATATGGTTATTCAGGCTTTGAGGCAGCGAGGATAATACTTGATGCAAATGGCTTGATGGACGTAAATATTGAGCTGATAAAGGGACGTTTATCCGATCACTATGATCCAAGGCATAAGGTAATCAGACTTTCAAACGAGGTATATTATGGAAAGTCTCTTGCGGCTGTGGGAGTTGCTGCCCATGAGTGTGGTCATGCACTTCAGCATGCAGACGCATATGCTCCCCTTAGCATCAGAAATGCAATAGCACCTGTAGCTTCAATTGGCTCGCAGGCTGCATTTCTATTCATTATAGGTGGCATGGTACTAAATACACTGCAGCTTTTTGATATTGGCATACTTCTATTTTCAGCTGCTGTAATATTTCAGTTAATAACCTTGCCGGTGGAGTTCAATGCCAGCAGCAGGGCTGTAGCTATTATGGGAAGCAATAATATAGTACCGCCGGAAGAAATAGCTCCTGCAAGGAAGGTGTTAAGTGCCGCAGCACTTACTTATGTCGCTGCAACTATAACTGCAGTGCTTCAGCTTGCTAGGCTGCTTTTGCTGCGTGGAAGAAGAAGATAAGAACAGCTAATGTGGTGGATTCGAGCTTAAGGATCAATCGCATTAGCTTTATTTAGTAAAAGAACAAAAGGAGCAAATACGAATGAAGAAAAACAATTGGGCAAGAGAGTCTGCCGTAAAGATAGTAAATAAGGTGCTTAGGGAAGATGCCTACTCAAATATTGCTCTCAGGCAAGAGCTTTCGGGCAGTGAAATGAACAGGCTTGATAAAGCTCTGGTTACGGAGATTGTAAATGGAACCATTAAAAACCTTACCAGATTAGATTGGGTCCTTGGGCAGTTTGCCAAAAGTAAAAAAAAGCTGGACCCTTGGGTTGAAGACATAATAAGAGCCGGTATATATCAAATCTTATATTTGGACAGGATACCTGATTCAGCTGTATGCAATGAAAGCTCGGAGCTTGCCAGAAAGTATGGGCATGAAGGCTCGGTAAAGTTTGTAAATGGAGTGCTTAGAAACATAAGCAGAAGTAAGGATTTAATAAAGTATCCTGATCAGAAGAATCAGCCGGTCAAATACCTTTCTGTATATTACTCGCATCCTGAATGGATGATAAAGAAGCTAATTAAGGATTATGGCTATGAATTTACTGAAGACATTTTAACGGCCAACAATGAAACTCCTCCCTTTACTATTCGGGCAAATAAACTAAAAACAGATAAAGAAGCCTTAATAGACATCTTAACTAAGGAGGGTATGGAGGCAGAAGCAGGAACTTATAATCCGGAAGCGATAAGGATTAGAGGAACCTCATCCCTTGAAGATAAAGAGTCCTTTAAGAACGGATTATACCAGGTACAGGATGAGAGTTCTATTCTTGTGTCGCATATTGTAGATCCTAAGCCCGGAGAGCTTATTATAGATTTGTGCAGTGCACCGGGCGGTAAATCTACACATATGGCAGAGCTAATGGGAAATAAGGGGACGGTAATTGCAAGAGATATACACCAGCATAAGCTTAAGCTGATAGAAGACAGCTGCAAGCGGCTTGGCATAGGGATCGTAAAAACAGAGCTGTTTGATGCATATAAGCTTGATGAGTCTCTGATTGATAAGGCAGACAGAGTGCTTTTAGATGCCCCATGCAGCGGGTTGGGAGTTATTAGAAGAAAGCCGGATTTGCGTTTTAAAAAGAACGCCGAAAACTTTAGTGATTTAGCTAAGCTTCAGCTGGCAATACTTAAAAATGCAGCCAGATATGTAAAACCTGAAGGAGTTTTAGTATACAGTACATGTACTACTAACAAAGAGGAAAACATAAAAGTTATTGAGGACTTCCTGAAGGAAAGTGCTGATTTTTATATGGAAGATATAAGTGAACTTTTACCAGAACAGCTTAAATGCGACACTGCTGAAAAGGGTTATATAGAGCTATATCCAAATTTACATAACACAGACGGATTTTTTATATCAAGATTAAGGAGACGATAGATAATGGAACAAAAGATGAATATCAAGGATTATGACATACAGGATCTTGAGCATTATTTTACAGAAAAGAAGCTGCCGAAGTTTAGGGCAAGCCAGGTTTTTGAGTGGATTTATAAGGATGCAGCACATTTTTGTGAAATGACAAATCTGCCAAAGCAGGTTATTGAAGAGCTGGATAAGGATTTTTATATAGCTCGTCATAAAATAGTGGAGCTTCAGCATTCTAAAAATGATAATACAAGGAAGTATCTCTTTGAGCTAAGTGATAGCTCTACTGTAGAATGTGTGCTCATGGAGTATACCTACGGCAAAACTGCGTGCATATCAACTCAGGTAGGCTGCAAGATGGCGTGTACTTTTTGCGCATCAGCCATAGGAGGCTTTATCAGAAATCTAAGCTGTGGTGAGATGCTTGAAGAGGTTATGGCAATATCAAGAGATGTTAAGGATAGGATATCAAATATTGTTTTGATGGGTATGGGAGAGCCCTTTGACAATTACGAGGAGATAATAAAGTTCCTTAAGCTTGTTAACAGCAGTAAAGGCTTAAATGTTGGCATGAGGCATATTACATTGTCTACATCTGGAATTGTGCCAAAGATTTATGACTTTGCAGATGAGCAGCTTCAATGCACCCTTGCAATTTCGCTGCATGCATCAGATGATGCTACTAGAAATGCACTTATGCCGGTTAATAAAAAGTACAATATTGGAAAGCTTATGGAAGCTTGCAAATACTATATCAATAAAACTAACAGAAGAATAACCTATGAATACGCCCTGATAAAAGATATAAATGATAGTGCAGATGCTGCGGATAAGCTTGCAAGGCTTCTAAGGGGTCAGCTTTGTCATGTAAATCTTATACCAATGAACACTGTCGAGGGAAAGGGCTTTGAAAAGTCTACAAAGCAGGCAGTTGCAAAATTTAGGGATGTTTTGGAGAAGCAGGGCATAGAAGTAACTGTGAGGAGAGAGCTTGGAAGTGAGATAGACGCAGCTTGCGGGCAACTACGCAGGAGGGTGCAGTAGGAGATGCAGTAGGAATTTTATATATTTATTTGGTTATTTTGGAGGTTTTTTTGGCTATTTGTCGAAGTAAGTGCAGGATAAGGATAGATTTAATAACGTATTGAGGTGATTTGATGAGGTCTGCCGGAAAATCAGATGTTGGACTGGTTAGAAAAATAAACGAAGACAGCTTTGCCTGTATAAATCTTAGCCAAAAGCTAGGCCTAACCGAAGAAGATGTTCAGCTATTTATAGTCGCTGACGGAATGGGAGGACACAACGCGGGAGAGGTTGCAAGCTCAATGGCTATTGATGAAATAGCAGGTTATATAATAGATAGATATGCTAAGCTAGACAAAAATGAAGACTTTGAGATTGGGATTAATACTCTAATAAAAGAGGCTATTAGTCATGCAAACGATAAGATATATAAAAAGTCACTGCTTGAAAGCAGCTGCTTTGGAATGGGCACTACCTTGTCATTGGTGTTTATCATAAATTATGCTGTTTACATAGGCCATATCGGAGATAGTAGAATTTATCTGATAAGAAATAATACAATTACAAGGCTGACTGATGATCATTCACTTGTTGCAGAGCTGGTAAAGAATGGTACCATAAAGCCTGAGGAGGCTCATAACCATCCTCAAAAGAATATTATAACCAGATCATTAGGTACAGAATACAGTATCCAATCAGATGCAAAGCAGCTAATCGCTAATGAAGGGGATTTATTGCTAATCTGCTCTGATGGACTTACAAATATGCTGGAGGATGAAGAAATACTCAATATTGTTAATAATATTGGAAACATAGATAGAAGCTGTATAGAGCTCATAAATGAAGCGAAAAACAGAGGTGGAAATGACAATATTACTGCCATAGTTATACAAATAGGCAAGGGTGGTGAAGCTGATGATAGGTAAAGTGCTTGGAGATAGATATGAAATAATTGAAAGAATTGGCGGAGGCGGAATGGCACTTGTCTATAAAGCTAAGTGCAGATTGCTAAACAGGTTTGTCGCCATTAAGATATTGCGTTCTGAGTTCACAGAGGATGAGGAGTTTGTCAAAAAGTTTAAAAGAGAGGCACAGGCAGCTGCCAGTTTGTCTCATCCAAATATTGTAGGGATTTATGATGTAGGAATTGAAGATGGGATTCACTATATCGTAATGGAATATGTAAAGGGACAGACGCTTAAGGACCTGATAAAATCCAAGGCAGCACTTAGTGTAGACCAGGCAACTAGCCTTGGTGTCCAGATATCCTCAGCAATAGAACACGCGCATAAAAATCATATAGTACACAGAGACATAAAGTCACACAACATACTGATAAGAGAAGATAATTCAGTGAAGGTTACTGATTTTGGTATAGCCAGAGCAGTATCCTCATGTACTATTACAAATACGGGAAACATCATCGGCTCAGTTCACTATTTTTCACCTGAGCAGGCTAGGGGAGGCTATACAGACGAAAAGTCTGATATATACTCTCTTGGAGTTGTTATGTATGAAATGGTTACCGGAATGCTGCCATTTGAAGGCGAATCCCCAATTGCAATAGCACTAAAGCACATACAGGAGGAGCCAGTTAAGCCTTCACAGCTTAATTCAAGGGTGCCAAGAAGCATAGAAGACATTGTGCTAAAGTGTATGGAGAAGGATGTTTCCAGGCGCTATAACAGCGCAGGGGATATTATTAGCGATCTAAGGCAGTCCCTTGTGATGCCAAATGGGAGCTTTGTAAAAAGACAGGCCTCGTATACTGATGAAAACACCAGAGTACTAGAGCCCATAAAAATATCACCTACCCTGCCAAGAGCAGATGCAAATATTGAAAGCAGAGCTACAGAGTCTAATTTGATATCCTCGCAGGATATGAATGAAGCACCTATAGCAAACGAGAAGAAGAGTAAATCTATAGTAGTAGGCATAGTGCTTAGTGCCTTACTTTTAGCCATGCTTGTATTTGGAGGTTTCTTATATATAAGGAGTCTCTTAAGCGTGGATGAAGTAGTAGTGCCTGATATAACCAATATGACTGAGATTGCAGCCAAAGATACGCTTAAGGAGCTTGGTCTCTTTATGGAAGTAGTTGAAAGAGTTCATAATACAGATTATGAGGATGGGTCTATCATTAGTCAGGATCCTAAGCCAAACAGCAAAAACAAGGTGACTAACCCCATAAAGGTCGTAATCAGTAAAGGGCCAATGAAGGTAGATGTACCAATGCTTATAAGCAGGAACTATGATGAGGTTAAGCTGATACTTGATAAGGTTAACCTTGTTGAAGGAGAATTCACACAAAAATACAGCGATTTTCCATTTGGTGTGGTAGTAGATCAAAGTATAACTGCAGGCGTAAAGGTTGATGAGGGAACTGTAATAGACTATGTTATCAGTATGGGACCCGAAAAGTTTATTGTACCTAATTATGTAGGACAGAACATAATTGCAGTTAGGGATGATTTGATTGCAAATGAGATAATCATTCAGAATACAACCAGGGATTATAGTGATGAGTATCCGATAGATACAGTAATTATGCAAAGCATAAAGCCTGGTACTGAGGTTAGCCGTAAGAGTTTGATAGACCTTACTGTAAGCCTTGGAAAGAAGCCGGAGGAAGCTAAGTCTTTCTATCTGAGCATTCCTTTGCCTAGTGGTCTCGAAGACGCAAAGATTACTGTGTTTAAGGTGCAAGGAGATGAGCGGGCAAAGATTTATGAAAATTATCATGATTCCAAGGACAGTCCTATTATGAAGCCCGAAAGCGGAAGAGGATTAGTAACCTATGAGGTGTACATAAATGGAACTCTTCATGGAACAGTACAGAAGGATTTTGGTCAGTAGAGCTAAGGGAGGCAAAGGTTTAAAGAGATAAAAAAAACAATAAAGGAGGTACCGAGTCCATGCAGTTCTGTCATGTGGGTTAGTGCAAATTGCTGGGCATGGGCATATTTATGATTAAGGGTGTTATAACTAAAGGCATAGGTGGATTTTACTATGTTGATACAGGCAATGAGGTTATAGAATGCCGTGCCAGGGGGAAATTTAGGCTGGACAATATAACACCAATGGTAGGAGATGTTGTATTAATTGATGAAGCAACTGCTTCTAAGCAAGGGTATGTTATAAGCATTGAAGAAAGAAAAAACCAAATGCTAAGACCAACAATAGCCAATGTTGATCAAGTAATAATTACCGTTGCTGCAAAAAAGCCTGATATCAACATGCTGCTTTTGCAAAAGCTACTGGTATATGCAGAGTATATAAGGCTTGAGGTGATAATCTGCATCAACAAAATAGATATTGATACAGAGGGCGACTATATAAGGATTGCTTCAATGCTTGAAGGGGTGCCTTACAAGGTAGTTTTGACCAATGCCAAGAGCGGCGCTGGTATTGATGAGCTGAAGCAGGCTTTAAAGGATAGGGTATCGGTTTTTGCCGGTCCTTCAGGCGCGGGAAAGTCTACACTTCTCAATAACATTCAGCCCGGCTTGACCCTAAAGACCGGTGAATTAAGCAAAAAAATTGATAGAGGTACTCATACCACAAGACATGCAGAGCTTATCAAGCTGGATTTTGGCGGAATGGTAGCTGATACACCCGGCTTTACCTCGATGGATATAACAAAGATAAACCAAGAGGAGCTAAGAGCTTGCTTTCCTGAGTTTGAGAGGTATGCTGACTGTAAATTCAACAGCTGCATTCATAATAAGGAACCCCAATGCGGTGTGAAAGAGGCTGTAGAAGCTGGTAATATAAATGAGGAAAGGTATAAGCACTATATAGCTTTTCTCGATGAAATAAAAGGTATAAGGAGGTATTAGGGTGATAAAAATAGCCCCATCTATATTGTCGGCAGACTTTGCAAACCTGGAAAGAGATATAAGACTTGTAGAGGAAGCAGGTGCTGACATGCTTCATATAGATGTAATGGATGGGCACTTTGTGCCAAACATTACAATTGGACATCCTGTTGTAAAAAGCTTAAGAAAAAAAAGCAAGCTTATTTTTGACTGCCATCTGATGATAAATAATCCCGAAAGCTACATTGATGCTTTTGCAGATAGCGGCGCAGATATAATAACAGTACATGCGGAGGCAACAGTGCATTTACATAGACTGATTCAAATGATAAAGGATAAGGGTAAAAAAGCAGGGGTAGCGCTTAATCCTGCGACTCCTGTGGATGTACTTCAGCATGTAATAAGTGATTTAGATATGGTGCTGATAATGAGTGTAAATCCGGGCTTTGGAGGTCAGCGCTTTATTAGTGCCGCCCATCAGAAGCTTTCAAAGGTAAGGTCTATGACACAGGAATTAGGAAAAAACATAGATGTTCAGGTTGATGGAGGCGTTGGGCTGGATAATATTTATGATATAGCCAAAAGTGGTGCAAACATAATGGTAGCCGGCTCTGCTGTTTTTAGTTCCGGAGATATTCCTTATACCATAAAAGAAATGAAAAGATTATGCGAAAAGCTATGAAAACTGTAATTATTAGCAGTGGTGCAATCAACAGCTATGATTATATGAAAGATGTTATAAGCAAGGCAGATTATATAATATGTGCAGATGGTGGTATGAGACATGCTTTTCATATGAATATTGTACCAAATCTTATAATTGGAGACCTTGATTCAGCTGCAATTGAGCACATACAACATTTTAGATCATGTGGAGTTCAGTTTTTAGAATATGACGCAGATAAAGACAAGACAGATACCCAAATATGCCTGGAACATGCACTAAAGCTTGCAAGTGAAATAATACTTATCGGGTCATTGGGAACCCGAATAGATCATTCCATAGCAAATATTTCCTTGCTAAAGCTTGCACTGGATACTAAGGTGCCTGCTTCTATTATGGATGAGAAGAATACAATTTATATGACTAATGGTACGCTTTCTATAAGTGGAAAGAAGGGTGAATATCTTTCCCTTATACCCATTTCCGAAAGAGTTGAAGGCGTATGCTGCAGTGGTGTTATGTATCCCCTGGAAGAGGCAGAAATGGTGATAGGCAATCCATATGGTGTAAGTAATCGCTTTGAAAATGATACTGCACTCATAAGTATAACTAAGGGTTACTTATTGGTTATAAAGTCTAGGGACTAGTTAATATAAATATTAAGCTTATAGCTATGTATGAAAGCACATACATAGCTATAATTTTTTTTGAATAGTGTCAAAACAAGCAGCGGTTGAATATTATATATAGTGAAGCAATATTTTTAGAATTTGTGGACATAACTGCAGTATGGGGGGTATGAGAATGAGATATACCAGCAGGAAGTACGCAGGCTATCTATGCGTAGCGCTTTCAGTAATAATAATTTCAAGGTTTATTCCCATCTGGGTATTTGGATTTGTTTCATTACTCATAGTTTCAGCCATAGGATATCTGCTGTTCAACTATTTATATAGTTAGGCAGCAGAACACTAATATACGAGGAGGGTTAATATGAAGCTATTCAGACGTCAAAGAGTTGTAGGAATACTTATACTATCTATAGGCTCGGGAATCCTGCTAGCCATGATAGTACCTATAGTGGGGTGGATTATTTTCTCTGCCATTTGCCTTATATGCATAGGTGCATATCTCCTGAAATGTTAGGTTAACAAAAAATACAAAGAGCGCGTTTAACGCGCCTTTTAACATGTTGTTAGACAGCTCTTTGAACCTTTCCGGATCTTAAGCATCTTGTGCAAACGTGTAATCTTTGTGGAGTTCCGTTTACAACTGCTCTTACTGTTCTAATATTAGGAAGCCATACTCTTCTGGACTTTCTATTAGAGTGACTAACCTTATTACCTGAAATCATGCCTTTTCCGCAAACCTCGCAATGTCTTGACATATGTTAACACCTCCTTCAGTAGCGTCCTTTCCATATAAAAACAATACTATAATATCATAATGTAATATAATTGGCAACAGAATATTATAGAAAACACATGCATTTCTTATTATAATTTGCGATTAATAACCATATTATTTATATTATTGATAAATTTGTTGAAGAAAAAGGGTATATAATATACAATATATATGAGGAAATACAATATTTCGCAAATTGAGCTTGCTATTTCATGACTTTGTGCCATAGCAAGCATGTACGAGTATTGATTTTTTCTTTTATCATGCTTTGGTAGGATATTTAATATATGCCAAAATGATGCTGTAGAAATGGAAGCGTTATCAGTTCACAGACTGTATATGCTTTCTGAAAAGCATAACATATAAGGTTGGGAGGAGAAATAATGTCAGCAAAAATTAAAACTCAATATGGTGAGATATTTATTTCTGACGATGTTATTGCAACTATTGCTGGACTTGCTACTACAGAATGCTATGGCTTGGTCGGCATGGCTGTTAAGAACACTAAAGACGGAATTGTAGAGCTCTTAAAAAGAGATAGTCTAAGCAAGGGTGTTAAGGTTACTGCAGAAGAAGATCAGATAATAGTTGATCTTTATATAATTGTGGAATTCGGAACGAAGATTTCTACAGTTGCAGACAATATTATAAGCAAGGTCAAATACACTATGGAGACTATGACAGGACTAAAGGTTAAGAGTGTAAATATCAACGTGCAAGGCGTTAGAGTTTAGCTCTATGTAAGGAGGTTTACAATTTTGTTGAGGCAGAACATAAACGGTACAACACTTAAAAATATGATAATATCAGGTGCAATTAACTTAGAAAATAATAAAAATATGGTAAACTCACTTAATGTATATCCGGTGCCTGACGGAGATACTGGCACAAATATGTCTCTTACAATGATTTCGGCTGTCAGAGAGATAAAGGACCTAAAATCCGATGACTATCATGCTGTTTTCGAAGCTGCAGCCAATGGGACACTTATGGGTGCAAGAGGAAATTCAGGTGTAATACTATCACAAATTTTCAGAGGCTTCTCAAGAGGCATAAAGGACTCAACAGAGCTTGACTGCACTGCGCTGGCTAAAGCCTTTATGGAGGGCTCAAACACAGCTTACAAGGCAATTATGAAGCCTACAGAGGGTACTATACTTACTGTTATTCGTGAAACTGCAGAATATGCCGTAAAGATAGCAGAAGGCTGCTCAAGCATTTTAATGCTTTTAGAAGAAGCAATAGATAAGGCCAATGAAGTACTAAACAGAACCCCAGAGATGCTTCCGGTCCTAAAAAGCGCAGGCGTGGTGGATGCGGGAGGTAGAGGTCTTATATGTATTTTTGAGGGTATGCATTACGCTTTGAAGACAGGTAATATCCTTGAAGCACAGACTATAGAGGAAGATATAGAACAACCGTCAGGAGCAGCACTGGTTCACACTGGTGAGATTGAGTTTGGTTATTGCACAGAGTTCTTTATAAAGGCTAATCATGTAGATATGAATGCACTTAAGCTTCAGTTTGATGCTATGGGTGATTCCCTTCTGGTAGTAGGCGATGAAAAGCTTGTAAAGATACATATTCATACAAATAACCCAGGAAGAGTCCTAGAAATAGCTATGGAGCAAGGGGAGCTTTCAAAAATTAAAATAGACAACATGAGAGAACAACACAGGGAGCTTTTGATAAGCGAGGAAGAAAAAACGGAGGCCCTTTTGGAGGAAGAAGTATCACAGGAATTTAAAAAGTATGCTGTAATAACAGTTGCAATGGGTGAGGGTATATCCAGCATATTTAAGGATATTGGTGCTGATATAGTTATTCAAGGTGGACAGACCATGAACCCGAGCACCGAGGATATGATTAAGAGCATTAACAAGCTAAATGCAGAAAACATAATTATACTTCCAAACAACAGCAATATAATATTGGCTGCAAACCAGGCAAAAACCCTGACTGATAAAAATGTCATAGTTGCACCTACTAAGACTATCCCACAAGGTATAGCTGCACTTATGGCACTTGATACTGAAAAAACACCAGAGGAAAACATTAAGAAGCTTGAAAGAGCTATCTCAGGTGTTGCTACAGGGCTTGTGACCTATGCAGTAAGAAACTCCAATTACGACGGCATAAATATCGAAGAGGGAAATGTTCTTGGACTTATTGAAGGTAAGATAAAGAAGGTAGGAGAAGGTGTTCTTGAGGTAAGCAAGGGAGTTATAGCCGAGATGATAAATGAGGATTCTTCATTGGTATCCATTTATTATGGCAGCGAGCTGTCTGAGGAAGAAGCTCAAGAGCTTTATGATTATGTTGAGGAAACCTATCCTGACTGCGAAATAGATATGCATTATGGCGGACAGCCATTATACTATTATATATTATCAGTAGAATAGCTCTGATAGAAGAGAAAGCTATGTTGTCAAAGCGTAAACCAAAAGGTCTACAGGCGTAAACCAAAAGGTTTACGCTTTATATTTTTTATGCTATATATATTTATATAAAGTCATAAGAGGTGTAGTATGGAGATTTTACATAAAGATGTGAAAAGTATAAAGGGTATTGGAGAAGCTAAAGCTAAGCTGATGGCGAAGCTTGGCATTTATTTATTGGAGGATCTTTTGTACTTTTACCCAAGAGGATATAAGGATAAGAGTATTATTACTGATATCGACAAGCTGCAAAATGAAGAAACCTATACAATAAGAGCAATAGTAGAAGGAAGACTGAAGGAAAGCAGGTCAAGAAACGGAATGCTGTTTACTAAATGCAGGGTTAAGGATTCTACAGGCTGTGCCAGCCTTGTATGGTTTAATAACAGATATATAAAAAACTCTCTTGTAAGTGATCTAGAGTACTTCTTTCATGGAAAAGTCAAGCGTGTAGGAAAGGAGATCGTTCTTGAGTCTCCTGAATTTGAACAGGCCTCAGCGGGTGGAAGCCTTAATCTCAATAGAATAGTACCTTACTATAGCCTAACTGAAGGACTCTCTCAAAAAGAGCTTAGAAAGGCAGTGAGATCGGTTATAGAGGCTATATATGAGAAGTCTGCTGATGTTTTTCCAGAAGAATTCAGAAAGCTCTATAGCCTTGCTGAAATCAATTTTTCTTTTAACAATATACACTTTCCCGAAAGCATATATAACCTTAAGCTAGCTGAAAGACGTTTTAAGTTTGAAGAGCTTTTTATGCTCCAGTCAGGACTTATCCATATTAAAAGAATGAACCATGAAAGCAAGAAGGGTATACGCTTTTTGAATTCTGATAAGGTTTATGATTTCATGAAGTCACTACCCTTTAGTCTGACTAATGCCCAGCAAAGGGTTATCGGTGAAATCTTTGAGGATATGGATAATGATAATATTATGAACAGGCTGGTGCAAGGAGATGTAGGCTCCGGTAAAACAATCGTAGCCTTTCTTGCACTATATAAGTGCGTACTAAGCGGTTATCAAGGTATAATGATGGCGCCTACCGAAATTCTGGCTGAACAGCACTACCTTTCCTTCTGCCAGCTTATGGGTCATACAGGACTCAGAGCTGGTATGCTTAAGGGAAGCATGACAGCGAGACAAAAGCAGAAGGTATATGAACAAATAAAGTCAGGTGAGCTCGATGTGGTTATTGGAACTCATGCATTGATACAGGAAGGAGTTGAGTTTTGCAGGCTTGGACTCGCTATAACTGATGAGCAGCACAGGTTTGGTGTCAGACAGCGTGCTATGCTTTCGGCTAAGGGAGAAAATCCTGATATGCTGGTAATGACAGCAACTCCAATACCGAGGACTCTTTCGCTTATACTGTATGGTGATCTTGATATTTCTGTAATTGATGAAATGCCTCCCGGAAGGAAAAAGGTAGATACCTATTATATTGATTCAAGCAAAAAAGATAGAATGTTTAACTTTATCAAAAAGGAACTAGATGCGGGCAGGCAGGCTTATATTGTTTGTCCTCTTGTCGAAGAATCTGAAAAGCTGGAGCTTAGCTCTGCTGTAGAGTATAGAGCTTCTCTTCAAGAGAAGTATTTTAAGGATTATAAAGTAGGACTTCTTCACGGTAAGATGAAGGCCTCTGAAAAGAATGAGGTTATGGAAAGCTTTAGAGTAAATGAAGCTAAGATTATGGTAGCTACAACTGTTATAGAAGTTGGAGTAAATATCCCTAATGCTACTATTATGGTAATTGAGAACGCAGAACGCTTTGGCCTTGCTCAGCTGCATCAGCTTCGTGGACGTGTCGGCAGAGGCTCAAGCCAATCCTACTGCATTTTGGTATCTGATGCTGACAACGAAGTAGCCCGAGAAAGACTGAGTTATATGACAAAAACAGAAAATGGCTTTGATATAGCAGAAAAGGATCTTGTGCTTCGTGGCGGTGGAGAAATCTTAGGAAAGAGACAGCATGGACTGCCAGAGCTAAAGATAGCAGATATAGTGCAGGATGCGGAGCTTTTAAAGCTATCCAGAAAGGCAGTAGAATACCTGTATGACAACAATAAGCTGGAGGAACCGGAATATTCTAGAATGAAAAAGATTTTGGATCAGCGCTTCAGTCGAGTTTTAGAGGAGATAACTCTAAATTAACTTAGCATTGGGACTTTTAATTGCACAGCCTGTGTTGGTTTTTTTGTCAGCAATGGCACAAATTACAACGTTTAAAAAATTCTATTAAAGGAAAATTAATATTACAAAATAAAACAGGAGGTGCTACATATGCAAAGAATAACTCAACAAACTTCAAACCAAAGTTCACAAAACACTACACTTGTTCCTGAAGCTAAAGCAGCTTTAAGAAAATTCAGAGATCAAGTTGCTACAGAATTCGGCCTTGACTTTACTGGCTACAATGGAGAAAAGACTTCATGGGAATGTGGTAAGGTTGGCGGAGAAATGGTTAGAAGAATGATTGAAACAGCTGAAAGAAGCATGTCTGGAACAACTACTACTACAAGAAGATAATTTTAAGGTTTTTTACTCTGTAGGCGGCTAATTGCTAAGGCAATTAGCCGCCTTTATAGATTCAATCCCAAAAATAATACTGGTGCTTGCTGCGGCTACAACAAGCACCAGTACGGGAGAGGAGAAATTGAAGGAAGAGCTCTATGGGGAAATATAGTTTTGAATAACTAATATCCCTAAACATAGGATGTTCAATTTGAATATTTTTATACTCAACATTTAATATTTCAGTTTTAGATGGAAATCGACAAGAACCAATTAAATGATTGAAATGGCAAAAAAATTGTCAATAAATTTTGTATAAAACTAGTATTTGTGCTAAAATTATATTGATATAAAAAAGGAGGAGTCCAATTGCGTGTAATTGCTGGAAAATATAGAGGTAGAAAGCTTGAAAACTTTGAGGGCATGGATATCAGACCAACCTCTGATAGAGTTAAGGAATCTCTTTTTAATATATTAGGACACAAGCTTATGGGATGCAGCTTTTTAGACCTTTTTGGTGGAACCGGAAGCATAGGCATAGAGGCAGTAAGCCGCGGTGCAGAAAAGGTAGTATTTGTTGATACTGGTGTTAAGAGTATCAAGGTGCTTAGGAGCAATCTTGAGAGCTTAAAAATAACTGAGAGAGTTGAAATATATAATACAGACTATGAGAATGCCCTTTCTAAAATGGGAAGCGCAAATAGTTTATTTGATTTTATATTTATTGATCCGCCATATAATAAGCAGATTGCACAAAACGCTCTGGGGATTATAAGTGACTTAGGTATTTTACACTCTGAGGGAATTATAGTAGTTGAGCATGATGTCTTGGATAGTATGCCTGATAGGGTGGGGATACTTGTAAAGGATAGAGAGAAGAAGTATGGTAGCACAATGCTTTCGATGTATATATATGAAGACAATAAATAGTTCTTACAACAGGAGGTAATAAATTGAGAATTGCAGTTTGTCCGGGTAGCTTTGATCCGGTTACAAGAGGACATTTGGATATTATTGAGAGGGCTGCAGGTATGTTTGATAAGGTCATAGTTGCAGTACTTAATAACTCTGGTAAAAACTCATTGTTTACCATCGAGGAGAGGATTGAGCTACTTAAGAGTACCTGTGCACATATAGAAAATGTTGAGGTAGACACATTTCCACGGCTTTTGATTGATTATATGAAGCAGAAAAATGCAAGTGTAATAGTAAAAGGCTTAAGGGCTGTATCGGATTTTGAATATGAGATGCAAATGGCACTAATGAATAGAAAGCTTGCTCCAAGTATAGAAACGGTTTTTTTAATGACCAACAGCAGATATTCCTTCTTAAGCTCAAGCCTAGTAAGAGAAGTAGCCAGGCTTGGAGGGGATATAACTGGTATGGTTCCTGAATTAATACAAGAAGAAATATATAAAAGATTTAGTTAGGGGGAAAACAAATGGATGTTATGTTATTGATTGATGCATTGGAAGATATACTGGATAAGTCAGCCGGTATACCGCTTTCAAATAAAGTAATTGTGCATAAGGAAGAGCTACTGGATATCATAAAAGAAATCAGGATGAAGATACCTGATGAAGTAAAGCAGGCACAATGGATCAAGGAAGAGAGACAAAAAATCCTGATTGAAGCAAAGAAGGAAGCTGAGAGCATCAGGAAAGAATGTGAGGATAAGCTTCAAAGACTAAAGGATGAGAGACAAAGGATACTGGCAGAAGCAGAAAAGGAAGCTGAAATAATGCGTATGGAGGCAGACCAAAAGCTTCAAAGCCTTATTGATGAGAGTGAAATAACAAAAAAGGCTACAGAGCAAGCAAAAGAACTAATAACTGCTGCTCAGCAGGATGCCAAAAAAATCAGACTCGGCTCTAAGATATACGCAGATGATGTACTGGCTGACCTGGAGGATAGGGTATACAATGTAATGGAAACAATTCGAAACAACAGAGAAGAGTTAAAAAACAAAAAGAGCTAGGATATTGTTTTAGACAGTCAGTTTGGACTGTCTTTTGTTTTTTGACTTAAGGGGCTGCCAAGAAGCAATTAGCCCTATAAGCATAATAAAAGTAAGCATCATCCCCATGCTTATAAAAGAATTGTACATTGTATCAAGCCAATAGAAGCTGCTGTATGGAGCAGAAACAGACCTTCCTAAAACAGCATAGCTTTCTTGCATAAACTGAAGCTTAACAAAGCTTGCAGATAAAACAAATGTTAAGAAAGAAGCTACAGCTCCCTGCAAAAGCTTCAAAAACAAATACAAGCCAAAGCTTAGATCAGTCTCAGAAATAATGCTGAGGACCTGTGCGTTTACCGATAAGCCACCAAAGCCTATCATAAAGCTTACAAGAATGGCCTGAATGATTGCTGGAAGCTTGAGGGCTGCACATTCCTTTATACCGTTAGTCACTTCGAGCATACCGACTATTACGCAGGAGACCAGCTTTTGATCAAGTTTAACAAAAGGTATTATGCTTGAAATGATGTATGCTGCAGCATTTAATACTCCTGAAATCTTAAGTATAGCTGTAATAACTGAAAAGAAAATTATAAAGCCCCCTATCATCAGGATAAGATTAACACCGCTTTTTACGGCATCACCCATCAGTACACCAAGACTCCTATTATCTCTCTTACGGTAGTCCAGCATATCTCTGAGTGGACTTATTCTGTATAAGCTGCCGCTACTGCTTTTATCCCTTTTGTAGAACCTCATTATAAAGCCCATGGCTATTGCAGAAAGATAGTGAGATACTGCAAGCAAAAAACCAATACTTGGGTTACCCAGTATTCCTGTGGCAACTGCTCCAATAATAAACAAGGGACCTGAGGTGCTGCATAGACTTAGCATCCTCTGTCCTTCTGACTGACTGCATTTTTTGTTGAGTCTAAGGTCAGTGGTAATTTTTGAGCCTACAGGATAACCTGAAGATATACTCATAAAAAAAGCAAAGGAGGCTTCTCCAGGTACGTTGAAAACAGGCTTCATAATACCCTTGAACATTCCGCCAAGCAAGCTTACAACTCCCAGCCCTATAAGAATCTCAATACATATAAAAAAAGGCAGCAAAGCAGGACAAACTACATTTAACCATAGCTTGAGTCCATCTAGTGCTGCCTGATAGGCTTCACTTGGGTAAGCAATAATGCTTAGAACTATAAAGCAAAATATAACTGCCATTGTAATAGTAGAAAGGGTACTGCTTTTCATTTCGCACCTCAAATATACGATATAGGGGGCTTTTTATAGCTGCCCGATATTATATATATATTAAGCTGCAGCAATATTATTCAGTAAAGCCGTAGTTTTTGAGATAAGCTGGAGAAACCAAAAAATCTAATCCCGCCTTTTTATATTCATGCTGATTATAGCAAAGACTATACACATCTGTTGATCTTAGATCAAACTTTAACATTGACTCAAGGAAGCTATTGTTAGGCTTATAGTTTGCCACCTTAGTAATAATGCTGAGCTCTTCGTTTTGTTTCATTTTCTTTAAAATCTGAGTTCCTCTGTCGTTAAAGGCCAGCACCCTAGCATACATTAGATGGGTATCCTGCTTAAAGGTTTGGATATGCTTAGTCTTAAGCCCAAGCAGCATATGGATTAGAAGTCTTTGCAGGAAGGCTCTTGTATATCTTTTTGTTTTAACTGAAGAGAGTAGCTCTTCAATATTACTTGAGGCAGTAGCAAATCTTTTAAGTCTGTGCTCTATTCCCTCTACTGCATTCATGTATTCATTCATTTCCTCTAAATCCATACTTCTGACTCGATAAAGGAGAATGTCGGATAAATTCCCCATAAAAATAGAATTTTTACCCGAGGACAAATACTCTTGGATGATATTTAAGCTTTTCTCAGGAACACTTAGCTTAACCTTATCCGAAACTCCGTATGCCTTTATTTCTCTTCGTACTGAGGTAGCACTTGCTATAGAGCTTTTAATGTCGAGCTCGTTATAATCACTAACAATACGCTTAACTGCAACTGGCTTAATGTTGCTATCAAGCTTTTTTATTGCCTTTATATACTCAATACCCAGAAGGTTATTGGGCTTTTTTAGTATATCGCTCATAATATCGTTGCCGATAGAATTGTAATAATCAGAAAGTGCAAGGTTAACTGCCTTTGGATAAGTATTGCCGGCATCAAGATGATTTTTGATGTAAGCCTTCAAGCTATCAGGCTCATCTGATAATAGCTCAGAAAGCTCATATAGAGGTTCAGTGCTGCCAAGCTCGCTGCCGAAGCAGACATTATCAACTACACCAATATCATTAAGTAGCTTTACTGCACCATATGCAAATATTTCTGCAGGCTGGCAGGAATACACAACTGGCAGCTCAAGCACCAGATCAGCTCCTGACAAAACTGCCATTTTGGCTCTTGACCACTTATCAATTATGGCAGGCTCGCCTCTTTGCACAAAGCTTCCGCTCATTACGCAAACAACCGCTTCTGCATTGCAAGCCTCACGTGCTACCTGTATGTGATACTTATGTCCATTATGAAATGGGTTATATTCTGATATGATTCCTACTGTTTTCATGAAACGCTCCTTTAAGTAAAGTATACTAATATAATAACATACTGCTTATGCATAAATGCATGAAATTTGCATAAAAAGCAAATAATTTAAGATTATAAGAAGGAAAAATCTTTTTTATGCAGAAGTCTATATATGAAAAATACTGTATACAAAATCGCCAGGGAGGTAGTATAAATGAAAGTTCTCGTTATAAACTGCGGTAGTTCTTCATTAAAATACCAGTTCATCAGCATGGAAAATGAAGAAGTACTAGCAAAGGGCCTTGCTGAGAGAATAGGTCTTGAAGGCTCGGTTGTAAAGCATACACCAGGAGAGGGAGACAAGGTTGTTATTGAAAGACCTATGCCTACGCATAAGGAAGCTATACAATGCGTGCTTGAAGCTCTTACTCACGAAAGCTATGGTGTAATCAGAGACATGAAAGAAATCAG
>CALJSV010000270.1 GCA_937976095.1 uncultured Clostridia bacterium
TAGAATTTTCCTTCTTTTTCTCACGATAATTTTCAGAAAATTATATAGAAATGGAATTATAGACAACGCACTAAATATATTACACAGGCAAAACTAATGCTGTTGGCTAAATCCCTATTTCAATATCTATTGATTTTTTGATAGTATCAACATCCTTTAATATAAAAAGTGAATAATAATCCTTTATCAGCTTCAGCCTGGGCTCAAGTGTGGAAACCACTACACCTGTTCCAACCACTTCAGCTTTAAACTCGGCCATAAGGTCATGCAGTCCTTTAATAGTGCCACCTGCCTTCATAAAATCATCTATCACTATTACCTTTGAGTGCTCCATAATAGACCTTTTAGAAAGTGACATAGTTTGAATCTTTCTTGAGGAGCCTGAAAGATAGTTTATGCTTATTGTTGCTCCTTCCGTTACCCTATTGTCGCGTCTGGCTATCACCAGCGGCAGGTTTAGCGCCCTGGCGGTCATTAAAGCAGGAATTATGCCCTTTGTTTCTATAGTTACCACATAGTCTGCCCCCATGTCGGAGAAACGGCTGGCAAATATCTCCCCAAGCCTGGAGCAGCATACAGGATTGTACATGATATCCGACATGTAAATAAAGCTCCCAGGTATTATTCTACTTGAATCCTTAAGTTTTATACATAAGTCATGCAGGAATTCCAAACATTTCTTTTCACTGGTCAAAGGTTTATACCGTACTCCGCCCTGCGCTCCCGGAATTGTCTCTATTATTCCCAGCGACATTTGCTCTACAAGCTTTTTCGCAGCTGTAATATCCTCACTTACGGTAGATTTTGCAGCATTAAACATATCACAAAAATAGCCTAAAGTAAAAATATGATTTGGGCTATCACTAAGTATTTTCACCAGTACAGCAATACGCTCGGTTTTTTTGAGCTTTTCCAAATTTATGCCCCCCTCAGCCTGCATGAAATAGAAATATTTTGCCCTCTATGCAAACTATTATTCAGTTTCTATATTTATCTCAAAATTCCTTCTTTACTATTTCATACAACTCAACTAAACCTTTGCTTACATTACACAACCGCTTATATCGTCACCATTTTTTGGATATATTAATATTATGTACTATATGTGTCAAATGCTAAATGATAGCAGTTTATATATATAAATATCTTTTGTCTTACTTTTAAGTACAGAAAAAAGGAGTGTAATCCATGGATTTAATAAGGGATGCCAAGAATATACACTTTGTAGGCATTGGTGGTATTAGTATGAGTGGGCTAGCTGAAATAATGCTGCGATCCGGCTGTAAGGTAACCGGCTCTGACATAAATGACAGCACAATAATCAATAAGCTAAGAGGGAAGGGTGCAAAAATATTTATACCTCATAATGCCAAAAATGTTTTAGGCAGCGATCTGGTTGTATATACAGCAGCCGTAAAACAAACAAACCCTGAACTCATAATGGCGAAGGAGTTAGGCATACCAACTATTGATCGAGCAGAATTCCTAGGCAGCATTATGAAGCGCAAGAGCTATGGTATAGCTATAGCTGGATGTCACGGAAAAACAACAACTACTGCCCTGACTTCAATAATATTCAAAAATGCCGGTCTTGATCCTACAATACTGATCGGAGGAGAACTGGATGCCATAGATGGCAATGTACAAGTTGGAAGCAGCCAGTATTTTATAACCGAGGCGTGTGAGTACGTCGAGAGCTTCCTGAGGTTTCATCCCTTTGCAGCAACCATACTAAATATTGAAGAGGATCACCTTGATTATTTTAAGGATTTAGAGCATATCATAGCCACCTTTAAGAAATTCGCTAAGCTTATACCTCAAAATGGCTACCTTGTAGTTTGCGCAGATAATCGCAATGCTATGAAGGCAGCTAAGGCAGCAAGCTGCAGGGTACTTACCTATGGAATTGAAAAGCCAGCTGACCTTAGGGGTTACGACATAAGCTACAACCACATGGGGTATCCGTCCTTTACTGCCAGCTATAATGGGTTAGAGCTGGGAAGCTTCCAGCTTAGCGTTCCAGGAAGGCATAATGTTTTAAATGCTCTTGCAGCCATTGCAATCTGCATCAATGCTGATATACCCATGGATGTAATATCAAAAAGCCTAAAGCAGTACTATGGAACTCATAGGAGATTTGATGTAATGGGCACAAAAAACAAAATAACCGTCATAGATGATTATGCTCACCACCCAACTGAAATAAAGGCAACACTGAATGCAGCAAAGCATTATCCCCATAACAGGATTTGGTGTGTATTTCAGCCGCATACCTATTCAAGAACAAAATCACTCCTTAATGAATTTGCAGAGTCCTTTCATGATGCAGATAAAGTCATAGTGGCTGATATATATGCATCACGCGAAAGTGATAATGGAGAAATACATTCATCTGTGTTAGCTGAAAAAATAAACCTTAACAGCAAAAATGCAGTATACTTTAATGACTTCGAACGGATTGCGGATATCATTTCAGCAGAGGCGAAGCCTGGAGATATAGTGTTTACAATGGGTGCAGGAGACATAAACAAGCTTGCGCCTATAATACTCGATCATTTGCGGTAAAGGGACCAAACAGGTCTCATTGAGACCTGTTTGGTCTCTTCACTTTCTTTGTTTTTAAGACAAGCTGTTAATTATTATCGAAAT
>CALJSV010000271.1 GCA_937976095.1 uncultured Clostridia bacterium
TTACCGCGCCACCTATGCAATGCTCCTTGCAAAACTGCACATAGGACTTTTCCTTTTGGTGGGCAGAGCTTGTGGTAAATACCGCCACCTCATAATTTACAGTCTCGGCAAAAGCATACATGCCACTCAAAAGACTGTAGACTATATTATCCTTTCCCCCTTCCTTTTCAAGTCCTGACAGTATAATAGCCAGAGTATTGTTTTGCTGCTTTACAAGGCTCTGCGCTACTCGATTCGGCACATAGCCAAGTTCATTAGCAACCTTTACTATATGAGCCTTTGTGGATGGACTTACATCATAGTAGTCATTTAACGCCCTTGATACGGTAGTTACAGATACACCTGCTACCCTTGCCACATCCTTGATAGTTGCCATAGAATCACCTCTAATTCTAACTTAATCTGTTGTGCTAGCTGATACCAATCAATGATGCTACGAGGCAAAGAAGCTGTATGCTCGCTACAGGTTGCACCAAGGCAGTATTCGCTTTTGGGTAGTACATTGGTGCAACAATTCTTACGCTTCACCTACAGCTTCTAAGCCTCTTCGCAGATTGCTTTATATCAGCTAGCACAACGAGTTAACTTAATTAAAATATTGCAATTTTTATAATATAGTCTAGCATATATACAATTTTTTTGAAAGTATCCTATTTGCTAGAAGGTGTCCAATTCCCAAAAAGATGAGGACGCCTGCATTCAAACCAGTCTGGCAGCTCCCCCTCTATTAGCTTCCGATATATCAAAGTATACCGCCTCACATTTCTGCAAATGCAAAGCCTTAGTTTCTATATTATAGCTTAACTGTATAAAAGCGACAAGAAGAATGCGGTTGAAAATGGTGATTATGTTAATTGCCAATGGTCTTATATATTCTCTAAAGTCGCTATTTTTGGTATAATATAGTGACAATACTTTAAAAACGAGGTATCATTATGAATATTTTCAAAAGCTATAATAGAAAGCAGCTCGCTTGGAGTGAAGGTGTAGCCCATGCTACACTGGACCCTGACGGTCCAGGAGCAGCGAGAATGCACCTTGTCCCGCCAAAGCCAGCAGTCTTTGGAGATCCTCCAAGTCTTCTTGTTATTAACGGTACTTGGTTTCTACCGGTAGGGCACTCTTGGGCGTCTATCCTTCGTGTTTTCTTTGAGGAGCTTGATCTTCACTGCAAAAATAAGCAGGAGCTAAGCACAACAGAGATTGAAGAAATAGAAAAAGCAGTAGTAGCAAAGGTTAGCAGACTTTACCCCGGAACAAAGTCAGAGCTGATATTAAGTGATCTAAAAGAGATAGTATCACTTGCAGTCAATATAGCAACCAATCAGGATATTCCTGAGGAAACTCTCATGGGAATGAGCTTAGAGAAGTACAGCAAATATATGACAGCACCCCACCGTATGGATTTAATTGTTGCACCAATGTCAATAGGTAATAAACGAGCATGTCCTCTTAATTGTGTATGCTGCTATGCTGACTCAGGCGAGATAATGGATATATCTGAGCCCCTTGGTACAGAACAGTGGAAGTCAATAATTGATAAGTGCAGAGATGCAGGGATACCTATGCTGACTTTTACAGGTGGAGAACCCTTAACAAGACAAGATATTGTTGAGCTTGTTAGACATGCCTCTTGGTTTGTTACACGTCTCAACACCAGTGCATATAGCCTTACCCCTGAGCTTGCCTCCGAGCTTAAGGCTGCAAGTCTTGATGGTATGCAAATAACCCTATACTCTCATGAACCTGATGTACATGATGCCCTAGTAGGCAAAAAAGGTGCTTGGGATAAAACTGTAAATGGGATAAAAATTGCCCTTGAGGCTGGTCTGAGTGTAAGCATCAACACACCCCTTGTGGAAAGAAACAGAGATTATGCTAATACAATACGATTCGAACATAAGCTCGGGGTTTATTGCGTGGGCTGCTCAAGTTTGATACCTACCGGAGGTGCAGTAGAACAAATAGAAACAGGCAAAGCACTTTCACGTGAAGAATTAAAGATTACCTTAGGTGAAGCTGTGAAGTCTTGTAGAGAGCTAAGCATGGAGATTTCTTTTACCTCTCCAGGGTGGCTAAATTCAGATGAAATAATAGGACTTGGACTTCCCTCTGCTCCTGTATGCGGTGCCTGCCTTTCAAATATGGCAATTACCCCTACAGGCCAGGTTGCGCCTTGCCAGAGCTGGCTTAACGGACTGACACTAGGTAGTATAATAGATGTACCATGGAAAAATATATGGAACAGTAAGTCTTGCAAAGAAATACGAAAGAGCTCTGCCACAAAGCCCCAGTGTGCGCTAAAGGAGGTATAGCAGTGAAAGTAGTAAAATTATTAATAACAGCTTTGCTAATATTGTTTCTGCTTCTAGGAAATACATTGAATGGATCCGCAGCAACTCCTCCAGACATCATACATAAGATGACTGCAACAATTATGCCGCAGCCTGATGGAAGCCTGAATATTAGATATGAGCTGGATTATGAAGCTACAACTAATTTTCCATCTAATATACAGTATTTGGAGATAGGTGTCCCAAATAAGGATTTTACACTAACAGAGTATGCTCCTACTTCTTTTGTTCGCAATGGATACGAGAAAAAATCGGGAACCTCCCAGGTGCATCTAGACTTCGTACGTCTTCCAAAGGCTGGCGACAGATTTCAGTTAAGCTTTACTATAAATCAGCGTTCTATGCTTCATAAGGCTGGCGAGAACGTATCCTTCCAATTTCGTCCGGGGTGGTTCGACTTTGCAATTATTAAGGAAATGCACGTTGTAATTAATGCAAACGGACTTGAGGTGCTTGAGCTAACTCCAGCCCCTGCCGAAAAAGAAGCTTCACAGGCAGTATGGATAACAAGGGATATGAAGGCAAATGAAAAGACAGAGCTATATACAGTTGTGTGCACTCGTCAATCATTTGCACAGCTCCAGGAGCAGAACCTCAGAAATGGGCCATATAATAATTCGGGCACTGAGGATACTGGTATTGCAGCTATTGTAGTTATAATAGGCATAATAGTGTTAGCAGGAGTTATTATAAAGTTCTCTAACATAGATGGGTATAACAAAGGTAGATATGGCGGTGGCTACCGTGGAGGTGCCATCACTAACCCAAGCACCTTCAGAGGAAGAAGCGGTGGAGGAGGCTGTGCCTGCGCTTGCGCATGCGCTTGTGCCTGTGCAGGAGGCGGTCGTGTCGGCTGCTCCGAAAGAGGGTATCAGGTACTGCACTGGCTCATAAGCAGCAAGAGGAACATATGCAGCTAAAGCTATATATGATTTAAATAATAACTTAGGAGTGGGATTTCCACCTGAGTTATAAATAAGGAGCAGCTTTTGATTATATACATGGGCTGCTCCTTAAACTTTTCTCATATCAATAATTTATTGACTGGTTTTCTCACCATGCAATATTGTATAATATCTATCTGTTTTGAAATAAAGGTCTTTACTAGTTCAAACCCGAAATGAT
>CALJSV010000272.1 GCA_937976095.1 uncultured Clostridia bacterium
AGCTGGATGATGCTCCAGTGCTTCTTGGCAAGGTGAAAAATTCGCTGAAGTATAGTGGTAAGCCTATGCATGTTGATGTCACAATAAAAGATGATTCTCCAAGACACTATAGTATAAAGCTAGGACAAATACATGACAGCAGAAAAAGAACCATAGGTCATATTGTAAATATTGATGATATTACAGAGTATAAAAATTTGCTGCTTGAAAATGAACTTCAAAATTCTAAGCTACATGAGCAAAATGAGGAGCTGGAGGCTCAAAAGGAAGAGCTTGAAGCTCAAAAAGATGAGTTGGAAGCTCAAAAGCTGGAGCTTATGGCTGTGAACAATCAGCTGGAACAAGCTTATCAGGAATTAAAGGATACACAGTCCCAGCTTATACAGACAGAAAAAATGGCGGCTCTTGGTCAGCTTGTAGCAGGTGTAGCCCATGAGATCAATACTCCTCTAGGCTCTATAAACAGCAACATAGATATTACTAAGCTTATATCTACAAAGCTCTATAACATAGCCCAACAGAATAATAACGAAGAAGCTAAATCCATACTGAATAAATTCAACAAGATAAATGAGATTAACACCATTGCCTGCAGCCGTATATTGGAAATAGTGCGCAGTCTTAAGAACTTTTCCAGATTGGATGAGGCTGAGTTTCAAAAGGCCAGTGTTCATGATGGTATTAATAGCACTTTAATACTAATAAACAACCAGATTAAAAGCAGAATAAACATACACAAAAACTATGGGGAAATACCTGAGATTGAGTGTTATCCTAATCAGCTGAACCAAGTATTTATGAATATATTGGTAAATGCCTCTCAGGCTATAGAGGATAAGGGTGATATTTATATCACTACTTACAGAAAAGACAATAAAGTATTTATAGAAATAGTTGATTCCGGCAAGGGAATAAATCAAGAAAACCTAAGCAAGGTATTTGACCCTGGCTTTACTACTAAGGGAGTTGGTGTTGGTACCGGTCTTGGCCTATCTATCACCTATAAGATCATTCAAAAGCACAATGGAATGATAACAGTAGGCAACGAGGAAGGCAAAGGCGCTAAGTTTACTATCAGTCTGCCAATCAGCAAAACAAATGAGGTGTAGATATTAGTTATAGATCCCTAAATATAATAATAGTTGATTATGATGATATTATAAATGATTCAATTTGCACATATTTCGAGCTTGCTACTGAGTATAAAGTCAAGGCATACAACAGCCCTAAGGCTGCGCTGGAGGACTTGACTGTAAAAGGTGAGATTAACTAATATCTCACCTTTTACTATTCTTTTCTCCTTAAACACTCTAGTAAGTCCTTCATATCCTTGGGCATTTCAGCTGAAAGCTTAAGCCAATTAGAATTTATTGGATGCTTCATAGTTATTTCATACGCATGAAGTGCATGCCTATCCATCCTATCAGAGCCTCCGTATAGAGTGTCGCCAATCAGCGGATGTCCTATATATGACAAGTGCACTCTTATCTGGTGTGTTCTTCCTGTCTCAAGTATGATATCCAGAAGTGCTGCATCCTTGTAGCACTCAAGCACTTGATAATGGGTTACTGACGAGTCTCCATCCTCACGTACCACTCTTTTTATCCTCTGGTCAATTTCTCTTGCAATAGGTGCATCTACAGTGCCTTCCCGGCCTTCCATGCTTCCATCGACAATAGCCGTATACCTTTTTTTAAATTCAGGCTTACCCATACTTAGGGAAAGCAAATGCTGTATATGTGAGTTTTTTGCAAACACTACCAACCCCGAAGTATCCTTGTCCAGCCTGTTTACAGGTCTTATTACCGTGCTTCTCTCGTTGTTCATCCAATAGTATACCAATCCATTTGCCAGAGTGCCCATTATGTGTCCCTTCGTTGGGTGAACAGGCATTGCATATGGCTTGTTGATAACGATAAGATACTCGTCCTCATAAACTATATCCAGCTCCATGGGTTCAGGCAGTATGCTTTCAGATTCCTCTGCTGCAAGAGTGATTTCCAGTATATCACCTTCTTTAAGCTGCATGTTGGTTCTTGCCTCTCCACCATTAAGCCTAAGTGATTGATTTCTCTTTAAGCTTGATATTGTTCGTCTTGATAGCTTCAGCTCACCCTTTAAAAAAGACTCAATACTTCGGCCTGCAAATGCTGCATTTATTGTGTGTATATTATAATCCTTCATCTAAAATACTGCCTTTCATATCCGCTTTAAGAGCTTGAATAAGCCTTTTCATATCCTCAGGAATATCTGCTGTAAAGATCATGGACTTACCTGTTATGGGATGTGTAACCATCAATTGGTATGCGTGCAGTGCTTGCCTGTCAATAAGTTTACTATCTTTGCCGTAGAGTTCATCTCCTATTATTGGATTTCCAATATAGCTCATATGTACCCGGATCTGATGTGTCCTTCCTGTTAAAAGCTCCAGCTCAATAAGTGAAGCCTTGTTATACTCCTCCTTAGTTTTATATATAGTAGCTGCGTACTGCCCTCCAGCTTTTACAAGCATTTTTATAGGGTTATCAATATCCCTTTCCATAGGCAGCTCAAGCTTGCCTTCTTTAGGCTCAGGCATCCCCTCGACTACTGCAATGTAACGCTTTAATATACAATTATTAACCGACTGCCCACTTAAAAGTGAGCTCTCACTTAAAAGTGAGCTCTCACTTAAAAGCGAATGTGCACTTGCACTCTTTGGAATTACAAGCAAGCCAGAGGTGTTCATGTCCAGTCTGCTCAAAAACCTTATAGCAGACCCTATCTCTTTTTCTTTGAAGTAATAAGCTAAAGCATTTGCAAGTGTACCCTCATGGATATTTTTTGTCGGATGTACAACCATAAAAGGAGGTTTATTGACTACCATAAAATACTCGTCCTCAAATACTATATCCAATGGTATATTTTGAGGTACTATTTCTTGTCTTATGCTCTCGTTTTGCTCTATTTCCAGCTTGTCGCCTGCCTTAATACTGCTGTCCCAGTACGCTGCTTTATCATTAAGCCATACTCTTTTTTCCTTAATAAGCTTTTTTGCCTGCCTTGAGGAGTGCTCGAGCTCCTCTTCAAGGAACTGTTTTATACTTAGCTTCTGCTTTAGTTTGTTTGTTTCAATCCTTTGCTTCATTTTAATTCACCCTAACTATGTTTTTTGAGCTGTTACAGCCTTTTGAGAGCATACTCTCTCCATAACAGCTGTATAGTTTACTGCAATCAACAAAAGTATAATAATAAACCCAACAGCTCCATTTATTTTATAGGCAGCGCTTACTCCTATTTTTTCACATATGATTCCCGTATAAATATTGCCTACAGTTATTGAAATTCCATTCATAAGGGTATATACACTCATTATCCTTCCTCTCATGTTGTCAGGAGAGTTTAGCTGAACAGTACTGTTTGAGGAGGATAAACCGGATGTTAAACAAAAACCGGATGCTACAAGTAAAGGAACTATAAAATAAAAGCTGCCTTGAAAGCCAGTCAAAAACACCAAAAATGCCAAGCCTAAGAATGCTCCAAATTGCCGCTTTACCCTAATTCCTTTATAGCTTGTTGCTGCCAATGTCAGTGCCCCCAAAAACGCTCCGGTGCCCATAGCAGTCATAAGATATCCATATAGCCTTGAATCGCCGCTTAGAACGGTCTTCGTCAGAACAGGTATTGTAACATGGCTGTTAATCACTATCATATTTGTTATTGCTACCATGAATATTGATGTATACATTATTGGCTTTGATATTATGTATTTTATACTTTCTAAAATGTCCTTAGTCATTTTTACTTGACCTGCTGGAGTAGTCCCTTTTCCTTCTGCCTTTATATTCCAGATACCTATCAGCACAGGGATAAATGAAAGCCCATTAAGCAAGAAGCACATGGCAGCCCCCAAGCTTCCGAATACTACACCTGCAACAGCAGGACCAATAACTCTTGCTGCATTGAAGATAGTAGAATTCAGCGAAATGGCATTCATAAGATGCTCCTTTGACGCCAGACTTACTACAAAGGACTGTCTCACGGGCATATCAATGCTATTTAATATTCCCAGAACAAAAGCAATTATTGCTATATTCCAGTACTGTGCTCTGCCACTCCAAACAAGTGCACTTAGCACAAACGCATTTAGCATCATTAGAAGCTGAACAGTAAAAAGAATTTTCTTCTTAGAGCTTCTGTCTATTAAAGCTCCCGCCGGCAGCGAAAACAGAGCCATTGGCAAAAACTGCAGCATACCTACAACACCTAGTAAAAAAGATGATTCAGTCAGCTGATATACCAGCCAGGATTGCCCAACTGTCTGCATCCACGAGCCTATTAGTGAAACACACTGTCCACACCAAAAAATCCTAAAGTCCCGGTGTGTCAAAGCCGGAAAATACTTACCTGTTAAAACACCCATAAGTCTTAACCCCCAAAAAAATAAATCACAAATATATTTTATTATAAATATAGGTTATATACAAATTTAATATTCTCATTTTGTTTTGGGAAAAACAAAAACAGCTCACATGATAATATCTTCATGTGAGCTATTTCCAACCGCTGCAAAAAACTATTTATATTATAGGGTTTACTGCTGTACAGCTGTTGCTTTCACCTTGCTGCTTCCTAGCTTCCCTTATAGTCTTGCTTGAGCCAAGTCTTGCTTGCAACTCAACCAGGTATTGGAGCCTTTGGAAGCCTTTGATTTCCGAAAGTTTTTCTTGTCTATTATCTTTCATGCTTTACACCTCCATTAGCAATCGAACACTAAACTCTATATTTATATTATACCTTATTTTATTAGCTTTTTCTTTTGCTCCAAGGTCTCTAAAGTCTCATTAAACATTTATAGGCGTTGCTATTCGATACTAATCTAATTGGCATGCAAACCTTGCTGGTTCTCCTCCTGCTTCCTCTGTTTTGGACACTAGTTCAACTTTATTCCCCATGCATGGATAAAATATGGTCCCGATCTATGGCAATCCTTTCACCAATAGCAGCCATACTATAAAGCTCTTCCGCCTGTACTAAAGGTACTCCTCTAAGATCAAGCTTTTTCACATCTGCTTCCCCTACTCCATTTCTGAAAAGCTGAAAAAGATATTGCACTGCCTGGGGCAGAAATCCCATGAGTCTACAAGCGACAGCATCTGCAGCTACAGGATCGGTGCCGGCTACCACAAGATGTGAATTGACAGGCTTTCCATCACTAGGCCCAGTCCCTGTCATTCCGTTCATTCCTGTCAAAATAGTAATGTCTATAGGAACAGCCTCTCCCATTGCAGTAATGAAGTTGTGCAGATCCTCATGTATACCAAGATTCTTTTTTGGTATTCCATGAATTTCACCCGGAGGCCAGGATAGAGCTACGTTTTTTATACCTAAAGAGACAGTTGCCTCCTTATGCATCTTTATAGGTGTGAAGGATATATGTACATCCATTTCTTCCAGAAGCTTGTTTATTTTTGTGCTTGGAACTATTTTGTTGTTGAGCGTTATCTCAGTATAAGGCCCATAGTTAAGATCTATAAATTCAACCCTTTCCTCTTCTATTACCCTATTGAAGCCGATCTCATCAAAGACCTTACTGGTCTGTGTCCCTCCAGAGCCTGCAGCAATTACTATCCTAAAGGGGTTTGATTTTTTGACATATCTGATAAGCTTTCTTAATAAATCAGGGTGAACAACAGTACCTGTTGCTGCTGATTTGCTATCTACCATATTTGGTGTTATAACAACTGTATCATGCTCTTTGATAAGCCTACGGGCATCAATAAGCTCCAAAGCCTCTTCTATACAGTTATTGCTTACTTGAGCATCTACTATCCCTACAACTGATTTGTCTGACCTTCTTTTACGCATAAAAAAACACCTCCGTTAGAATTATTCCACCGTAGGTGCTGTTTATACAGGCTATATGTGAATAAGCCTTGCCAGAGTTGGTTCTATTCCCATAGCTTCCTTTAAAGCCAAGTACTCCTCATATGCCCTTCTATTTTTTCCACTCTTTTTTATTGCTCTTATCATAAGGTTTTTGGGTGTATCCAAGGGAGAAATATACTCAACGATTGATACTTCATAGCCCATGGATTCTAGTATAATACCTCTTATTCCATCGGTGAGCACATCCGCAAGCCTCGACTTAAGTATTCCATGCTTTGTAATCTCCTTAAAGGGCTCGTAGCTGTACTGACTAAGTATCTCCTTCTGACAGCAGGGTATTACTATGATTGCACCGGCATTATATCTTATCCCGGCCGCTATCGCCATATCGGTTGCTGTATCGCAGCCATGGAGACTGATTACTATATCTATTTCTCTCTCAGGCATATAGTTTTGAATATTAACCTCATGAAATTCCATGTTTTTATAGCCGAGATTAGAAGCCATCTTCTTGGAAGCTTCTATTACCTGTTCTGAAATATCAAGACCTATAAAGTAGCAGTTCTTTTTCAGCTTTTCCTTGATATAAAAATTTAGTACAAAGGACAAATAGGATTTGCCGCAGGCGCAGTCTAATATTGTAATGCTCTCTTTATGAGCCAGCTCCTTTATCAGACTATCAATCAACTCTACAAAATGATCAATCTGATTATACTTTCTTATCATGTCATTTTTTACTTTACCCTCAGCTGATACAATACCTATTTCCTTTAGCACCTCGCGTGCCTCTGCAGCTTTTACTAAGTACTCTCTGTTGCTTCTTGTTGATACATCATCTTGAGCAGCAGCTGTTGAGGTAACATCCTTATGCTTTACCTTAACGTTATTCTTTTCAGTCCATACAGTTGTTTCACTGCCTCGTTCGCTATAGACCACCTTGCAGTCATCAAAATCACTTCCACTATAAACTATAACCTGAGCAAATGTATCTACAGAAATATTGGTTTTTGATTTCTTGTAGTCAAACACCAATGTATCAACATTTTCCAGATAAAGCTTGGCCTTAACCGTACGTACTGTTTCCTTTTCCTTTTTAGAGTATTCAACACTTATCCCCTTAAAAAAATCCTTGTTATCAATAAGCCTATCCTCGAGAGTTTTTAATATATCCTCAAGCTTTTTTTCAACCTGACTATTCATCCTAGACCTCCTTACCGTCAAACAAATCTCTTACTATTTTGTCCATATATGCCGGCAGTCTGCAGCTTATTCTTTTTCCCTGCAGGTATTCAAGCTCTTCACTGCACTTTTTAAACTCCAGGCAATATGCGTATAAAAACTGATGAGTCAGCCCAAACTTATCCTTAAAATATCTGTTTACCTCTTTATCGCCATATTTGATATCTCCTATCAATGGATGTCCAAGGCTTTGAAAATGTGCTCTGATCTGATGTGATCGACCGGTAACAAGCTCTACCTCAATAAGGCTATTTAGGTTATTGCTTTTCAGCGAGTTATAGAGGGTATGCACTTCCTTTGCAGAACTATCTCCAGCCTCAGCCACTCTAACAATATTTTCATCCTCATTCTTTGCCAAAAACCCTTTGATTTCACCTGTGCCTTTGAGCTTTCCTTTTACAACTGTAATATATAGCTTTCTTATCCGTCTTTCTCTTATCATCTCATTCATTGCTTTAAGCGTCTGATAGTTCTTTGCAATGATTAGAAGTCCACCTGTATTTCTATCAAGTCTATTGCACACAGCGGGTCTAAAGGTAGCAGAATCTCCTATAGCACCCTTCTCCTCCAAATAGCCCAATGCCCTATCTATTGCAGTATCACTGTCTTCTGGCTTATCAGGGTGAGTTAGCAAGCCTATGGGTTTGTCTATTATAAGAAGGTTATCATCCTCATAAACTACGTCAACCGGCTTCGAGGAAAGCTTTCTCCTTATGGGCTTGTGTTCAGCGCTTTCTTCAGCTTCAGCAATGTAAAGCTGAACTATATCCCCCTCTGACAGCATATAGTTCTCCTTTACCCTTGCTTTATTGACCTTTACCTTGCTTTTTCTAAAAAGCTTATATATGTCTCCAAGAGAATACTCCTTCAAGTATTTTCTCAAAAACCTATCCAGCCTTTGCTTCGCTTCATTATCAGTAATCCTGATTTCTTTCATTAGTATTCACCTCGCTTGCAGTGCCAGCTGCCAAAGATATTTATACTTTTTACACTATACCGGGCGAGAACACTGCGTATAGCTCTAATTCTTCGCTGCCTTCATTTATCAGGCCATGCTCACTTTTAGCCGGTGCGATTATTACGTTTCCTGCTTCAGCTTTTATTCTCTCACCATTTACTAAAGCAGAGCCTGAGCCCTTCATAATATAAAACACCTCTAAAACCTCATGGGTGTGGGGAACTATTTCTCCCCCCGGTTTGATGACTACCAAGCTGGCAGACAGGCGTCCATTTTCGTCATTACGTGTCAGTACCTTTGTATATACCTCTCTATGTAACGGATGCTTCGCATATTCAAAATCCTTTTGGTGCCTTATAATTGTATCCATATAATCAACCCCCATACTCAATTTTGCTTCATTCTAATTGATTATAGCATACTTTTCATGGCTTGGAATATAATGTGTTCCCATTTGATGCAATTTCATGAGCATCAAATGGGAACACAACTGATGCTCATAAAACAGCATT